>CAMAKU010000019.1 GCA_945836255.1 uncultured Roseburia sp.
GGAAAAACATCCAGATAAAAATACATTCACAATCTAACAGCGAAAAATTGTCGCTAGAACACAGCAAAAGTTTCGCAAACGCCTAGTATGATATCTACACTCTAGCACATCCGGTTCCCTTGAGGCAAGTTTGCCCTACCTGAAACCAAGGTCATGTCGAAGACGTATTCGCTTTGTATCACACATTAAGAGAGATCTGCATCTTTATGCATACCCGTAATGGAGAAGGCAACCCACTCCGCAATATTGGTGGCATGATCTCCAATTCGTTCAAAATATTTAGCAATCATCAGAAGATCCAGGCTGTTAGCCGCATTAATCTGCTCGGTAATCATACTTTGCGCGATTTCCTCACGCACCTGTACGAACAGTTCGTCCACCTCATCATCCCGTCCGATTACTTCCCGGACCAATTCGATATCCTGCTTTACATAGGCATCAATACTCTCTGTGACCATAGCAATGGTTGTCTCTGCCATCTGAGCAATCTTGATATCATCTTTCGGCACGGTAAAATCGGCCGTCTCCACAATCTCGGCAATATCTGATGCCTGATCACCAATTCGCTCCATGTCGGTAATCATCTTGAGCGCTGCGGAAATTTTACGCAAATCTTTTGCCACCGGTTGCTGCTGCAACAACAGTTTCAAACAAAGGCTCTCAATCTTGCGCTCCTGCTCGTCGATGTTATGGTCTTCCTGCCGAATCTCTTTGGCAATCTGGATTTCACCCGTTTTTAAAATCCGGGAGGTCTTACGGATGACATCCTCACACATACCGCCCATTTCTATCAGTTCCACATGAAGCTGCTCTAATTGTCTGTCAAATCGATTTCTCATTTTCCTCTCCTTAACCGAATCTTCCTGTGATATAGTCTTCTGTCTTTTTCTCTTTTGGCATAGAAAAAATCTGTTCCGTCTCCCCGTATTCAATCACTTCGCCCAACAGGAAAAAGGCTGTTTTATCAGAGACTCGAACGGCCTGCTGCATATTATGTGTCACCATAATGATGGTATAATCCTTTTTCAATTCCAGAACCAGGTCTTCGATCTTCGATGTGGAGATGGGATCCAATGCCGACGTAGGTTCATCCATCAGAAGCACTTCCGGCTTCACCGCAAGGGCTCTGGCAATACACAATCGCTGCTGTTGTCCACCCGATAATCCCAGCGCGCTCTTTTTCAGACGATCCTTGACCTCATCCCAGATTGCTGCCTGACGCAGCGACGTCTCCACGATTTCATCCAACGCCAATTTACTGTGAATTCCATGGGTTCTGGGGCCATAGGCGATATTATCATAGACACTCATGGGAAACGGATTGGGCTTCTGAAATACCATGCCCACCCGCTTACGCAGCAGATTCACATCCATATCTCCATAAATATCCTCGCCATCCAGACGAAGTTCTCCGGTAATCTTACAGCCCTCCACCAGATCATTCATACGATTGATGGATTTCAACAGGGTTGATTTGCCGCATCCACTAGGTCCGATAAAGGCCGATATTTCATTTTCCGGTAAATTCATATGGATATTTTTTAGCGCGTGAAAATCGCCATAGTACAAATCCATATGATCAATGGTAATCTTTGACTTTTGTTCCATTATTGTTCTCCCTTTGACAATCTTTTTGCAATCAGATCCGAAATTCCGTTGATCATCACTACCAGTACCAGCAAAATAAATGCCGTCGCATAGGCTTCGTCCATATGCAGTCCTTCTCGCGACAGGCTATACATATGTACTGCCAGCGTCCGCCCCGATTTGCTCAGATTCACTGCCATCTGCGCCACCGTACCGGAGGTATAGATTAACGCTGCCGTCTCACCCACGATACGTCCGATTGACAAAATGACACCGGACAGGATTCCGGGTACGGCTGCCGGCAGAATGATACGAAAAATTGTGCGCAATTTACCGGCGCCAAGTCCAAAACTGGCCTCTCGATACATATCCGGCACCGCAATCAACGCCTCCTCCGTGGTTCGTATAATCAGCGGCAGAATCATAATGACCAGTGTCAGTGCACCGGACAACATGGAATATCCCCAATGAAGATACGTGGCAAAGAAAAGCAAGCCAAATAGTCCATAGATAATCGACGGAATCCCCGAAAGAGTCTCTGCCGTCATGCGGATAATTTTGACCAGTTTGCTTCCCCGTTTGGCATATTCTACCAGATAAATGGCTGCAAAAATTCCAAGGGGTACGGCAACGACCAGCGCCACCCCCGTCATAACCAGTGTATTGATAATAGCGGGCATCATAGAGACATTGTCCGACGTATACTCCCACGCAAACAAATCCGGGGACAGATGCGGCACACCTTTGACCACAATAAAGACAATAATAAAAAGTAATACGCCCAGCGTTGCAGCCGCAGATAAAATGACGAACAATCTGGCAAGCAAAGACAACGGATGTTTGATTAATGTTTTGATTTGTTGTTTCACGTTTCCTTCCTCCTCGTCTATTGCTTATCCTGACGTTTCAGCGCAGCGACACACAGATTGATAATCAGGATGAACACAAAGAGGACAACACCGGTGGCGATTAGCGCCTCTCTATGCAAATCAGCCGCATATCCCATCTCAAGAACAATATTGGATGTCAGTGTTCGGATGCCGCGGAACAAGCCTTTGGGCATACGCGCCTGATTTCCTGCTACCATAACAACTGCCATGGTCTCTCCAATGGCACGACCAATCCCCAGCACAATCCCTGCTACAATTCCTGATTTTGCCGCCGGAATCACCGTCCGAAAGATGCTGCGTTCCTTGGTCGCTCCCAGCGCAAGCGCTCCCTCATAATAAGGTACCGGGACACTGCGAATGGCTGCCTCACATACACTGACGATGGTGGGCAGAATCATAATACCCAGCAAAATCGATGCCGTAAGCATCGTACTTCCATCACGACCTGTCATCTGCTGCATCATTGGAACGATGCACACCAGACCAAAGAATCCGTATACCACCGAGGGAACACCAGCCATCAGATTGACCGCCGCCTTCGCTACACCATAAATCTGTTTCGGACAATAATGTGCCATAAACACCGCACAGCCCAGACCAATGGGGACACCAATGACAATGGCACCGGCCGTCACATAGACACTTCCCAAGATCATGGGCAGAATGCCGTAAATATCATTGGAGGGTCGCCAGCGTTCTCCAGACAGGAAATCCCAGATGCCAATCTTTGTCATGGCCGGCACGCCGTTGGCAAATAAAAAGATACATATCAAGGCAACGGCCAGCACCGAAGTGCAGGCCGCAATCAGAAAGATGATTTTCATAAATTGTTCTTTGAACTGTCTCATATTGTTACCTTTCCTGTTGCCTTGTTGCAATTACTTCAACTCATCCCATGTAAGGATTTCGCCTGTATAGATCTGCTTCACCTGCTCGCTTGTCAAATCGGTGATACCGCTCTCGTTGTTGACAATAACAGCGATGCCGTCCAGTGCGATTGCAGTTGCAGTCAGACCAGCCTCTGTCTCAGAATCCTTCAGTTCTCTGGAGGCCATACCAATATCACACAGACCGTCGATGGTAGACTGCATACCGGTTGAGGAATCACTTTCCTGTACTTCAATCTCCACCTTGTCATTGATCTTGCCATAGGCTTCCACTAACTTCTCCATCACCGGTGTTACAGAAGAAGAACCGGCAATGGTAATCTTTCCGGACGGATTGCTGGATGTGAACGCCTCACCCTCCGCAATGCTGATATAACCGTTATCTGTGATGACCGCCTGACCTTCTTTGCTCAGAATGAAGTTGACAAAATCCTGTGCTGCTTCACTCATATCACCCTTGGTTGCGATGTTGAACGGACGTGAAATCTTATACGTTCCATTTGACACATTTTCTGCCGTTGCTTCTACACCGTCGATTTTTACTGCAGTAACCGTATCATCCAGAGAGCCCAATGAGATGTAGCCCAGTGAGTTCACATCACCTGCCACCGTTGTCATCATGACAGAAGTGCTGTTGGTAATCTTGGCATCTTCCGTGGTCATGTCAATTTTCTCACCGTTTTCGTCCTTCTCTTCGATGCCAAACAATTCGATAAAGGCACCGCGTGTACCGGATCCATCCTCACGAGAAAGAATCGTGATGTCGCCGGATGCGCCTGTTGATGCAGCGCTGTCGGTATCCGTTGACTGGGCTTTACCACATCCTGCCATCATGCCGAGAGCCATAGTTGCTACTAATAACAAACCTGCTAATTTTTTACGTTTCATTTCTAATAATCTCCTTTTTACCTGTGTCATTTCTGACCGATTTTTCTTGTTTACAATGGCAATCATAAGAGATGAATGTAAAATATAGGGACATAACAATGTAAAATCTATGTTATATTTAAAAAATCCCCATTCTGCCGGCTGAGCACCCCGGCAAAAGGGGATTTTACAATGTGCTTTTTTATTTATTCTGCGGCAATGCGCTCTGCCACAGCAAGCGCATCATCGATATGTGCGCAGAAATACTCTTTTCCAATGCGCTTGTCAAAGCCTGCCTTTTCCATCATACGCATCGGTTGTTCATTCGTATGGGACAGAATCAGACGAATGCCTTTTCTCTCACAATCATTGTGCAACTGCTCCAGCGAATGCAGTGCTGTCGCATCAATGGCGCCCACGCTGCGCATTCGAAGAATCAATACCTTGTCCTGTTCATCCACTGTGATATCAACAATCTTATCCGCTGCCCCAAAAAACATCGGTCCACTGATTTCATAGACCCGTACTTTATCCGGCACCTTGCGCAATGTCAAGCTGTCCGGATCGTCTTCGTCATCCTCGATATATTTCCACCCTTCGACGGAAGTCACGTCGCTCATCCGTTTCATAAAAAGCATTGCGGCCAGCACCATGCCAACTTCGATTGCTACTACAAGATCAAAGACAACCGTCAACACAAAGGTTGTGACAAGCACCGCAATATCACTCTTAGGTGCCGTCTTACACAGATCCACAAACTTGCGCCAACCACACATATTATAGGCAACGCCGAACAGAATCGCCGCAATTGCCGGCATTGGAATCAGGGCGGCATATGGCATCAACAACACCAGAATCAAAAGCAAGGTCACCGAATGAACCATACCTGCCACCGGTGTACGTCCACCATTTTTGACATTGGCCGCCGTTCTTGCAATCGCACCGGTCGCCGGGATTCCGCCAAAGAGTGCAGAAGCCACATTACCCACCCCCTGTGCAATCAATTCCATATTGGAACGATGTCTGCCATTAATCATAGAATCTGCCACAACCGCCGAAAGCAAAGATTCGATGGCTGCCAGTATCGCAATCGTCAGGGCATCATGAAACTCACTCTGAATCAGATGGAACGACCACTTCGGCATCGTAAACGCGGGCAAATCATTGGATATCTCATATAAATCTCCGATTGTATTGACGCTCATGTGAAAGCCTTTGACCAAAATAACAGAGACGATGACCACAACCAGGGACGCGGGGACCACGCTGATCTTCCCAAGTCTCGGCCAGATGATCAGAATCGCCAGACACACCACACCCACCAGAAGCGCCTGCAAATTAATGGTATCAAGTGCCCCCATATAAGCCATGAATTTGTCTCCTGTCTCGATCAAAGGTTCTGCACTGATCACCGTCAATCCCAAAAAATCTTTGATCTGCCCGATGAATAGCGTCACAGCAATTCCGGCTGTAAATCCGGTGGTGATCGTGTAGGGTATAAACTTAATCAATGCGCCAAACCGGAAAAGGCCCATGATAATCAGCAGGATGCCCGCCATAATCGTCGCTACCGCCAAACCTTCCATGCCACTTTTTGCAACAACGCCTGCCACAATCGTGGCAAACGCCGCTGTCGGCCCTGCAATCTGCACTCGTGAACCGCCCAGGAAGGATACCGCAAAACCGGCAATGATTGCCGTATAAATACCTTTCTCTGGTGTGACACCGGAGGCCAACGCCAAAGCAATTGAGAGTGGCAGGGCGATAATTGCCACAATGATGCCTGAAATGACATCTTTCACAAATTGCTCTTTTGAATAATCCTTAATGGTAGTAAAAAATTTCGGTTTTAATTTTTCCATAACAAAAATCCTATTGAACTCCCTACGTTCTTTTCTTTTGTTGCCCTCCTATCGTAAGGGCTTTTCCACAGGTGTGCAATAGGATTTATGTATTTTTTGGGAAACTTATCTCATTTTTGTCGTTTCCTCGATGTTATTCCGCAGAATCTGCTGCAGGGACAGCAACGGTCAGCGTCTCCCCATTGACCTCATCATAATAATCCTCAAAATCTTTATATAAGGTAACTGTCACTTGTTCCACACCATCACGAACCAGATAAACCTGATGGACGATACCGGACAGTCCGGAAGGAATGACCTCCATATAACTGTAGGCAAAATCATCCTCTCTCACCTGATAATACTCCTGAACATCATCATATTCCGTTCCTTCCACTTCTACGTATAGATCATATTCCGGTTCCAACTGACCGTTACCCGTATTTTTCACCGGAAGATCCAGTTGATAATAGGAATAACCACGCTGAGCATTGGATTCGTACATGTTGCCCAGATACGTCAACGACACTTCTCCATTCAGGCGCGGATATGGCGTACCATATTTATAATCAGCCGATGTCATGTGACTGATATTCTCACAAAAAACACCAATCGTTCCAATCAAAAAGAGCAATACAAACACAAAAATGATTGCCATAATAACTGTGGCGCTGCCACCTTTTCTTCGTCTTCCCATAACACTCCTCCTCACTGCATGCCCTGCACATCATCCGACGCACCCAGAGCAAGGGGCACACAATAATAGCCATTCTGTTCTCCGGTATCCGTATCATTAACCTGAAGCATCAACTGCATCTCTGTGGCATCCCCCGGAACAAAATAGAACCAATAGCCACTCACCGCACTACCGTACATGAATTCATAACTGCCAATGTCCTGTCGATTTCCAATCACATCCATGTAACCGTCATCAAAATAATAGGAACTAACTGATGTACGATAGGTACCGTCGCAGTACAGATACACATCCCCCAGAGGTGATTCTTCAAAGGTATCATACCCCAGTTCTGCCACATCATTCCCCTGACAATGGACCGCAATCAGCATCTGTCCCTCCGGAAGTCCTTCCACCGTATCCGCCTGTGCCAATACTTCTACCGCATCAATGGTCACTGTTCTGCCAAATCTATCTTCCAGAACCAACGGAACATTCATCTCGCCATCGGTTACATCCGCTTCCGTCACCTCAACCGAATCCTCCTGCCAATAGTCGAAATTTGCCATGTACCGTTCCAGAAATCCATAACCAATGCTCAGCATTACAATCAGCACAATTCCAATCACCGACAGAACCAATAAGACAAAAAACGCCGTCGATGGTTTCTTCCTGACATGATTGCCATATCCTTCATACGGCTGCTGCTCTTCCTGACAAGGTGATTGTGCACCCCCGTAAGTTGTCTGCTCCTGGGTTGTCTGCGTCTGCATGTTAGCATCCGCGGTTTGGTGACTGTCAAATGTCACCTGCTCCTCCGATGTCTGGGTTGTCGCCGGCTTGTTATAGGTGCCGCATTTCGGACAGATTCCATAATACTTCTCATAATCAAATTGCTTGCCGCAACTCAGGCATTTCATAACTCCTACCTCCTTTGAATGCTTCCGGCATGTCCCAAACGAACCATACCACCATTTTATGCCCTATATATCCTGTTTTATGATGCAGAAAAAGGCTGTCTTCCAATCTCAGGAAAACAGCCTGTCTTCTTATAACAACTTATCCAACACCTCAAGAATCTTATCTGCCTTGGGCGGCTTCAAAAAATAGGCCGACGGATTCAAATCAATGACAGAACGAATATGCTCCGCATCGCTGTGTCCCGTGAGAAATACCACCGGAATATCCTTCGTCTTATCCGATTGTCGAATCATCTCCAAAGTCTGCTTACCGTCGCATTCCGGCATCTCGTAGTCGAGAATGACCAGATCCGGTAAATGCTTTTTGACAACCTCCATGGCCTGTGTTCCCCCAGTGGCTAATTGCACGCGGTATTTCTCTTCCAGCATCTGTTTCATACTGCGTAATATGACCGGACTGTCATCCACCACCAGAACCATCTTGCGTTCATCTCTTGCCACCACTGAGCCATCCGGCAAAAACTCTACATCCACATCAATGTAGCGGGCAATCTCTTGCAGTACGGTGTTCCCCTCCACCGGACTTGCCAGATAGTGTAACTGGGACACCTGATGATAATCCCCAAACATCTGCCACTCTTCGGCAGAACCAACCGTCAGAATCGGAATCTCTCCATGGTGATTCACCATCTCTTCGAAAAAAGCACCATGCCCTTGCTCCAATCCCTCCAAATTAACCAGCACAAGATCGGGTTCATACACTCCCACCATACTTTTGGCAATAGCAACATTGTCAGAACATAATTGGATCGATACGAACTCTGCCAGATAATGCTGGATCTTCTTTGTCTGTTCATTAAACTTTCCGACAAAAAGTATCTTATTCATGATCCTCCTCCTGCACATTCATTTCTTCCATTTTAGCAAGTTTTCCCAGAGTCTGCAAGAGGCGCACACCCACATACAAATCCATATTTAGACATGCGAATTTAAGAACTGGGCACTACATTGAAATGACTTGATCGGCGACTTGTCCACCCAATTTCTATGGCTTTCCAGCACAATCGCATCCACTCCATTTTCTTTGGCAATATCCACCATCGTGGTCAGATCCATATTGCCGTAGCCCAGTTCCATACTGTCCGATGTGAGAATTGATGAGGTCTTCCCGCTCACGCGGCTTCCCCGATCGTTGATATGATACAGTTTCATACGATTGCCTAACCGCTGCATCCATGCCGCCGCATTGACGCCCGCCTCTGTGGGCCAGTAGGAATCAAATTCAAAATTCACATATGCCGGATCCGTCTGTTCCACAATCCGTTCATATGCTGTCTGTCCATCGATCTTGCGGAACTCACAATTATGGTTGTGATATAATAGTTCAATGCCCTCTTCCTTCAGTGTTTTTCCACAGGTATTCAAATCGGTAATCAACTGATCCACCGCCTCTTTGTCGGAATAATCAAAATGATGCATACCGGTAATGACGACATATTTGGTTCCGTAAGACTTGGCATCAGCAATGACCTCCTGGGGTGCCCGTTGTATGGTCCCCAGATCCTGATGGATGCTGACCACCGAAAGATTGGTTTCTTCCAACAATGCATGCCAATCCAGATGTCCGCTCCTCCCCATGGGCATGCCTGCCATGCGGGTGAGCGCCCGTACTGTCCACGGCATTTTATGGATCATAAAACTGCACAACTCAATTCCGTTGTATCCCGCCTCTTCCATCAGACGCAATGTATTCCTTGCTTTTTCTTCCGTTCCAATCACGGTGCGCAGTTGAAATTGTTGAATTGCTCGAATTGCCATAAATGATCTCCTTCCTAACGTTTTTTCCTTTGGACCGTTCCATGATCATTTCATCCGCCGGTCGTTTGTTTATAGTGTAATGATTCGCCACGGTTCAACAGTCCATATTTTGTAGAATCCTTTTAAAATTTCGTCTTTTTCTTTTCCATTTTGCATTTATATATTATAATGAATGCGATGATAATTACGAATTTGATAAGGAGGATCTACTTATGAAGCATTTAAAAAAAGATGCCGACATCGCCCGTTTTTTAATCCGGGTGAAAGACTGTCAGGATGATGTATTCTATGAATCCAACGAGGGTGACGTACTGAACCTCGCTTCCACCTTAAGCCAATATGTCTTCTGTTCCATCGCCGGTCAGCCCGCTTTTCTTGAAAATGGTGTGATTCGATGCAACAATGCTGCCGATTACGATCTCCTGTCCGAATACTTAACAGACAAATAAGATTTTAGAGGAATAACAATGACGAGAGAACAACAATTGGAACTGTTTCAGGATCTGCTCCTTCATACCAACGGCCTGTATACTTGGGTCTATACCCCGGATATGCAACTGGTTCAAACAACGTATCCCGCAGATGCCTATCAGGGGTTTGATACCTTGTTCCAGATACAAATCGTACCCCTGTTACATCCCAAGAATGGCCCCCATCATCCCCAGATGTTCTATTCCTTTTTCCACCTGATGTGGATGGTGGATTATCTGGTGGATGATGACAACGTGACCCAAATCTATGTGATTGGCCCCACCTTTACCGGAGAGAACTCTTACAACGAACTGGTCAACGAAATGGATAAACGACATCTATCCATTAAAACCAAGGTGGCTGTATCCAAAACATTAACAGCACTTCCCATCATCCCCTCCAATATGATGCAAAACTATGGCGTACAATTGCATTATCTGTTGAGTGGACAGGTGCTGGAGCCATCCGATGTCCAGCAGTTTGAAAATATCGGCAACGCAGAGTCGCCATCGACGGCACCGGTATCGAACCGTCATCATGGCATCTGGGCTGCCGAACAACGATTCCTACAATTATTCCGGGAGGGCAATCCCGAATATATCCATGCCCTGTCGCAATCGTCCCGCTTAAGCAGCGGTGTGCGGCATTCAGCCAAAGACAGTTTTCGCGCCGATAAGAACAACATTTTTGTTCTTCTGACCATGGTTTCCCGCGCTGCCATTGAAGGCGGCGTATCACCGGATGTCTCTTATGATCTCTGTGATCATTTTGCACAACGGATTGAAGATGCCGAAGACAGTACCGAACTGGGCCATGCGACCGAAGAAATCCTGTCCTCCTATTTCCAAAAGGTCTGCGCCGCAAAGACGGCGACAGGGATTTCTCCCATCGTCAAGAACTGCTGCGATTATATCGCTGTGCATATTAGTGAGAAATTGTCCATCGCAGAATTGGCGGAACGCGCGGGATATTCCGAGTATTATTTTTCCCGCAAATTTAAACAGGAGATGGGATACAGCATCAGCGAATATATTATGCGTGAAAAAATCGAACGTGCCAAAGTATTGCTCAGCACCACCAATATGAGTATTCTCGATATCAGCCTGGAACTTTCCTTTAATTCACGTAGTTATTTTTCTGATTCTTTCCAGAAGATTGCCGGCATCTCTCCCGGTGAATACCGCAAACAAAATGTGAGGCTGTAACGAACAGCCTCACATTTTGTTTGCACTCTTTTATTGTTCTTTCATCCAACGCTTATTCTGATACATCAGGTTATCGGCCCGCTTGAACACATCCGCATAGGTCAGATCACGTCGTTTCTCATAAACCGCAACGCCCCGTGCCACCGACAGCGGCGCTTCGTACCGTTCATTCGTCTCATTGAACCGCTCTACTTCATACATCAGAAGTTGCGACATCTGATGATAATTCACGCATTGATCCGCATCCAGAAAGGCTACAAACTCATCACCGCCGATTCGGTAAACACACTGGTCACCATATACTTTTTTCATGATATCCGCAGCATCCTTGATGATGAGATCGCCCATATCATGTCCATAGGTATCATTCATCTGCTTGAGCCCATTGATATCCATGACCACAACCCCAAACTCGGCACAGCCTTCCTTAATCTGGGTATCCAGCACACTGATCTGTTCCTCGTACGCCGTCTTATTCTTGGTTGCCGTCAGAACATCATAATAGGCCAGATGATTAATATAGTCCATATTATTCTTTAACTTCTCTTCCATCTGGCGGAAACTTCTGGTCAGGACGCCAATCTCATCCTGTGCTCCGTCATCAATCTCCACATCCAGACAGCCCTCTGCCATCCGCTGTGAGGCCTCCGTCAACTGACGTAACGGCCGCACCATCATCCGGGTAATATAAATCGTCACCACCATAACCACCAGACAGACGATAATGATGAGCACGATAATCTTATGAAGCATATCTTCCCGCGGCTGTTCAATCTCAGAAATCGGCACGGAAATACAGAGATTCATTCCGTTGCAGAGTTCTGTCACATACATCCGGTATGCCATCCCATGGTAATGGAAGGTACTGACGGATTGCTCATCCGTTGAAATCGCCACAAAGGCTACTGCCAACTCCTCATCCATCTCATCCGCTGATACACCCTCGGGATAATCCGGATGATAGATGAGATCGCCATTCTGTCCAAGCAGATATGCTCTGCCCGTGTCATAGACTGACACCCCCTGTGCCATATGCCGCAGATACTGTACGTCCACATCCATGCCTATGACACCACAGTCCACACCGTCCACCCGAAGCGGAATCACATAAGAGACAACCTCACACTCATCCAAGGTATCGTAGTGGGCATCCAGCCAGGTAGCTTTACCCTGATTGATAGGAATATAATACCACGCAACTTCTTCATCACCGTTCTGATAATGGCGCAAATCCGTGGGAAGACACTCCTCCATCTCTTGGGAGGAAGCGCTCTTACGATACATAAATCCGGGATAATCCGGGGAAAGATCCGGGTCCAATCGCAGATAGACGCTGACACACCCATTCATATTCCATCCTTCTGTCTGTGACATCTGACGAATAGATGCATCATGAGATGGGAGATTCTGCAAGGCGGTCTGCAAACCCTCTGCATCTGCCGCTTCGCTCTCCAAAGCATCCGCCAGATAATAATGGTACAACGCCTGAACCGAATCCTCCACACGCTCCAGGGTATGATCCACCTCATTCGCTTCTACCTGACATGCCGCCAGCAGATACTCGGTAGAGTCATCCTGTAAAATGCCGTTCACCCCTACCAGCGCCACTACGCTGACCAGAGACATAGAGACCAGTACAGTGACCAGTGACATAACAAGTAATTTACTCTGAATTGATCTCATATCGTCCCTCCTTGTTTGTTATTTTTATAGTAGCATATTTGTATGACTTTATCGACCTTTTTATACCTTATAAGACAAAAAAATCAGGCGCATCCGGTAAATGCGCCTGTTCGTATCACTTTACAGATGATTCAAATAATTCATGGGTTCCCGCCTGCAATGTCCGTTTCCTTCCATCCGGCAGAATCACTTCCGCTGTCAGGTTCGGCGGCACTGTGATCACATAGCGAATTGCTTCTCCCTCATACTTCCAACTGCTGACAATTCTGCCAAATGGCGACAGATATTCTGCAGTGGCATATTGCAGTTCCCGGGACGGATACGGCTGAATCGTCAAAGTCCGGTTCCGCAGATGGATTCCACAGACGCCACCAAACAGCCACCCCGTGATTGCGCCATAGGAATAATGGTTCAAAGAGGCATGCACTTCTCCCTGTTCGTTGATGCCGTCCCAAGTCTCCCAGATGGTATTCGCACCTTTCTTCACCTCATACAACCAGCCGGGTGCCTCCTCCTGCAACAATAATCGATATGCCGTATCCACATGTCCATGCTCCGCTAACACCTGACACAAAAATGGTGTACTCAAAAAACCGGTGTTCAGATGATAACCACCTGCGACTACCAGTTGATTCAAATCCTCCACTGCCTGTCTGGTATCGTCTTCGCTCAACAGACCAAACGCAATGGCACGTACATATGGCGCCTGACGTTCACCGGTGATTCTTCCATTATCTGTCGCCGCCTCGCGGAATCCATAAGTAGCCATCTGTGCTGTCTTGCGGTAATGATCTGCATCATCCTGATGTCCCAGAATCTCTGCAATCTCCGCCATCAATTGTCCCGAATGGGCAAAATAAGCCGTGGCACACTCCACCGGTGTCTTTCCCATCTGTGCTGCCGAATCTACTCCCGGTTCGCACCACTCGCCATAATCGATGCCTGTCTCTATGATATAATCACGATAGTCGCTCTTCTTCTTGAAGATTTTCTTGATATCTTTCTTTCTGGCACGCTCTTCCAGAAAAGCATACCATTTTTGCATCATCTCATAATTCTCTTCCAGAATCCGCACATCATCATACCGCTGATACAGCGCATATGGTACCAGAATACAGGCATCCCCCCATCCGGTGGAGCCGCTGAGCAATCCGGAAAAGAAACTAGGCTTGCTGTTCAGTGGCGCAATATTTGCCACTTTTCCATCCTCGTACTGCATTAGGCGGCATTCGCCCAGCCATTTACGAAACACACTGTAACAATCTTCCAAGAAAAGTCCGGTATCCACAAACACACCGGCATCTCCTGTCCATCCGGCCCGCTCTCTTGTGGGACAATCCGTGGGAACATCGCAAAAATTAGATTTCTGACTCCACAGACTATTATGTACCAGACGATTTACCATTTCATTGCCACAGGTAAAATACCCCGTCTGCTCCATCCTGGAATACACAGCCACGGAAGTAAATGTGGCTGTGGACAAATCAATGTCTGTCTCTACTTTCGCATACTGGAATCCCCAGATGGTAAATTTGGAATGATATACATTACGCCCCTCTTTGCAAATATATTCCACCCGCTGTTCCGTACCACCACCCTTATGGCGCTTACGGTCCTGAAAATTCTCCGCGGTAAAATTGCCGTTCTCATCCAGCGCTTCTCCATGGGTCAAGACAATCCGTTGCCCCTCATGGGCATCCAGCGTAAATGTAATATAGCCGGCAAGATTCTGGCCATAGTCAATTACCGTCTCACCATTGGGCGTGGTGATGATCTTCCCTGTGAACCGCTCCTGCTCCAGAATGGGCACACTGTTGGAACTCACCATCTGATCATATCCGATGTTGCTGATCGTCACCGGATGCCAGCCTGTCAGTTCTTCTTTTCTGGCGTCATAGACTTCACCTTTTTGCAGATCCGCCTCACGCAATGGTCCTTCTTGTGTCGCCTCCCATGTGGCATCCGATACGCAGACCACCTGCCCCTGATTCTCCAATTGAAAGAACAGCGCAAGTTCCGTTCCAAACAGATTGCGGTCGCCATCCACGCCGGAATAACTGCGATACCAGCCGTCACCCAGTAACACTGCAATCTCATTGTCACCCTGTTGTAGCAGTTCGGTCACATCATAGGTCTGATACGGCATCTGTTTATCGTAAGAAGAAGTTCCCGGAGCCAACACAAAATCTCCCACACGTCGACCGTTGATATAGGCCTCGTAGACACCATGTGCTGTAATGTATGCCCGGGCCTGATGTGGCTCCTCCGTAAGCGTAAATGTTTTTCGAAGATAACTCACTGGCTGCAACTGCTCAGGGTCTGTCTTTTCTTCCGGATTGATCCACTGAGCGACAAATTGCGTCGGATCAAGAATGCCCATCTCAAAAGACGCTGTCTTGCTCCAATCCCCCATCTGTCCCTGTTCATCCCAGAGCCGCACCTTCCAGGTGATGCGCTCTTTACTATGCAACTGCTGTCCAAACAGGGCATGCATCCGGGAAGAATCCACCCTCCCACTATTCCAGACTACCCCATTCCCAGAACTGGCCTCGATCTCGTAGGCGCTCTGACTAATACCACTGTCACAAATCCATGACAGGCACACCGGGGACACGTCAATCCCCATGGGTTCCTCCATCTGTTCACATCGTAATCTAATTGCTTTCATTCTGTACACTCCTTATTCTGGAAGACCATTACACATCCAGACAACTGGTTTATCGTTATCCTCATTGTAGTATGGGATGTGTTTCTACCTTCTTACTTTTTCGTTTTTCTGTACAGAAATTTGCTGTCTTGCAAACGCTACGCTGAAAATGGATGTTCGGCAATATACTGTTCCAAAATAGCCGCTGCACTGCCGATCATCTTCGGGCAGGGACGTTTCGCATAATACTCCGGTGTCCGCTGTGATGGCGTCGGCGCATCCGCCCCCGGAATGGATAACCCAAGCAGTTCTCTGCATACAATGGAACCATGTATCTCCCGAAACCGAGAGGCCAGCAACTGGACTCTTTCATATTGCTGCTTCTTCGCCTCCGGATCCTTGGGATTATCGTAGCCGTAGAGCATTCCCAGCACTAAAAAAACGCCTGACATGCTGCCACAGACTTCACGCAGGCGTCCCATACCCCCGCCAAAGGAACAACTGAGCATCATCGCACTCTGATGTTCCAACGGGAGCAGATCCTCAAACGCAAGCACAATCGCCTGCGCACAATTATATCCGTCATAAAATGCTGCCATCGCCTTTTGGGCTCTTGGACTTTGTTCCAGAAATTGATCCAATTCTTCTGTTGTCATTTGTTCTCCTTTGGTACAAAACTGTCAAAGATAAACAGGTCAAAATCACCGGAGCGATCCTCCAACTGCTGCTGGCTCTGAATCGTCCACGCCACCGCCGGTGCCCGATACAGATAGCGGCAGAGCGTTCTTGACAAGTCCTTATAATAACAATGATGATAAGCAATAAAATCCGGCTTAATCATAAAGTTAAACAGCAAATGATGTAACAGTCCATATAAGATCATAGGCATATCCCGAAATCCCTCTCTGGTAAAGGAATCGGAAAGTATTCCCCGGACCACATGGCTACGATGCCGCCGATACCATAAGACCGCAAAGGGGTGGAACGACTCCACACAATACAATCCCTGATACTCCTGCAACATGGCGTCCGCCAGTTCACATACCTTCGTATCCGTACCTGCAATCTTATATTCAATAATCAGGGGCACCTGTCCATCTACCACAGACAATACCTCCGCAAAGGTGGGTACCGTCTGATCCGAATCGTAAAGCCTATACTGCTGCAATTGCTCATAGGTCAGGTCACAGATCTTTTGATCCACGCCACAGACCCGCTTCAAATCAAAATCATGGCAGACCACAATGACATCGTCCTTGGTCAGTTGGATGTCCAATTCAATCCCATACCCCTGTTCTACCGCCTTGCGAAATGCATTGATGGAATTCTCCGGTGCATCTGTGGCATTATCATGCAGACCGCGATGCGCATACAGCCGCCCGGCAAAGGGCGTAAAATCCGGCCGATGCATCATGCGGGGCATGATTGCCAACAGATATAAAACGACAATGACGATGAAAAAAATAATGATAATCTTTATCATTGGTAACTTCTCTTTTCTCTTACTCTAAGTGTGCTTCTTCTTCACAAATCTATGTGACACTGCTATCTCCGGCATCAAAGATCAACCGCGAACCTCCAACAGTTTGTTTTTCAATTCATTCTCCAGACGCTGCATCTCAGCCTCAGCCTCCTGTCTCTTAGCGCGACCGTCGGCCTGAATCTGCATCACCTCATCGAAGGTACTAATCAACGTCTCATTGGTATGACGTAAGGTCTCCATATCCACAATACCTCGCTCGGACTCCTTCGCCGTCTCCACAGAGGCCGTTTTAAGAAGGTCTGCATTCTTTTTCAGCAGTTCATTGGTCACATCCGTCACTTCACGCTGCGCCTTGGCTGCCTGATTGGAATGCTCAATCCCCAGTGCCAGTACCATCTGACTCTTCCACAATGGGATTGTATTGACGATGGTGGACTGAATCTTTTCCGCCATCATGGTATCGTTATTCTGCACCAGACGAATCTGCGGTGCGGTCTGGATGGAAATCATACGCGTCAGTTCCAGATCATGCAGTTTCTTTTCAAATCGGTCACACATAGCCTCAATATCCTTGGCTGCCTGTGCATCTTCCGGCAGATTCGACTGCATGGCTCTCTCCTTTGCCTCTGCCAGTTCACCTTCCCGTACCTGTGCCAACTTCTTCTTACCGGCAATAATGTACATGGACAATTCCTTGAAATATGCCAGATTGGCCTCATACATCTTATCCAATAAAGCCACATCCTTCATCAGCGTTACCTGATGCTTCTCCAACGCTTCGCACACACTGTTGACATTGGCCTCGGTCTTGTCGTATTTCGCCTTTAGACTGGTAATCCGATTGGCAGACTTCTTGAAAATGCCAAACAGGCCCTTGTCCTCCTCGGACACCTCAAAACTCTTCAGTTCCACCACGAGTCCGGAGAGCATATCCCCTACCTCACCCATGTCTTTCGTGCGGACATTCTTCAAGGCATTTTCCGAAAAATCTGCCATTTTTTTCTGGGTTCCCACACCGTACTGCAAGATTGCCTGGGAATTGTGCAGATCAATCTTATCCGTAAACTCATCCACCATTTTCAGTTCTTCCGGTGTCAGATTATCCTCACGGAAATCCGGATCCTCCCCGCCTGCAACCACTTCCCCCATCTGCTGTGGCGCACTGGGCAGTTCCTGGGTACCCGGTACTGCATCAAACGTCAACGTCGGTGTTACTGTAAAATCTTTGAATTCTTCACTCATCTTAACTACCTCTCTCCTCGTATTGGTTTCATTATCTCTTATTGCACCTTGTCAAAATCGCGCTCTTTCAGACCTTCCTGTGCCAACATCGTGTTCAATACCGAAATGTCGGATGAAATGTCCCATGCTCGATCCTCAAACAGGCTGTCCAACAACTTTTCAAACGCCACATTCAGGGAATCCACCGCATCCTCAATCTCTTTCTTGGTCTTGGAGACATTGTCCCCGGCAATGGGCTGCTCGTCCAACTCACGATACGCATCCAACAACTTGGCTGTGGTGGGCAGATAATACTCCATCATCTTATGTAGATCCGGCGCCACCTCCGGATGTTCCTTCACTTCATCGAAAATCCGTTGCACCAGTTGTTCCATTTTATCCAGTTTTTGGGAAATCTCCTCCCCGGGAATCGCATCGTTGCAGGAACGAATATGCGCCACATAACGCTGTCCCTCTTCAATCAATCGCCTGCATTCCTCCGGCAACTGTTCTACCGAAGCCACTTGCTGCCGCTTCTCCTCCTCTGCCTGTGCCTTGGCTGCCTGCTCTTTCTGATAATCCGCACGAGCCATCTGATACTGCTCATACGTCCGATCCGACAGAATCAGATAATGATTATCCCAATCAAGATGCGCCTGATAGAACAGGTGCTCGTTGATCATCTTCTGTAAATCCTTCATGGTATAATCAATGGACTTCCCTGTTCTGCTTGCCAGTTCTGACACTGCAATATAGGCATGCTGTTCGATACGGTACGTATATTTCTGGAAACGGTCAATCAATCCATATTTCCGATTGCCCGCAATCCCCATCGTCAGACCACCGATAGCAATCAACAAAAACAAAATCAATGGCACCAGAAAATAGGAACCGGCAAACACCGTACAAAGTGCAAAAATAATTGCGCATACCAGTCCTACCCCCATCAGTGGAAATCCAATTGCCATCATTGCAATCCCTGCACCGCGTCCCGAAGGATGCCTGTTATAGAGAGGAACGACCTGCGTCTTCTGCGTTGCAGACGCCTGTCGATATGCCGCTTCGCTTGCCATTCTGGATGCCTGTCTGACCGAATCTGTGACACCTTTTCCCACTACATATAAGGTACTGTTGACCAAATCTCCGATAGAACGCCCGAGATCTGCGAAATCCCCTGAGGATACCGCGTCATTGACCGCATCCTTGATCTCTTCGCCCAAATCATCCCAACTGTTATGTGCCATAATACTACATAGCCTCCGGTTTCGAAAAATCTATCTTTAATCATATACGAAAGACTGCAAAAAAGCAACGTCCGTTACGCTGTAATCCTTGTATAAGACCAATTTCCCGTGTGTTCTTTGATAAATGCTTGCAAAGAAACTTCATATATAATATCATTTACATAGTCTAATTTTTCAGGAGGATACGATGTTAAAAAGTTATCTGATTACATTTCTGATTTCAATGGTTCCGATTGTTGAACTGCGTGGAGCAATTCCCTATGGTACACTGGTGTGTGACCCTGCCGTGCCGCTCTTACACGCTTATATTATTTCGATTATCGGCAATATGCTTCCGGTTCCATTTATTTTCTTCTTTGCGAGAAAGGTTCTGGAATGGGGCGCAGATAAGCCCATTATCGGTGGTTTCTTTACCTGGTGTCTGAAAAAAGGACACAAAGGCGGTGAGAAGTTGCAGGCCAGCGCCGGACGCGGTCTGTATGTGGCACTATTACTCTTCGTCGGGATTCCGTTACCGGGCACCGGCGCTTGGACGGGTACACTGGCCGCATCCTTTTTGGATATGGACTTTAAGAAGAGTTCCCTGTCTGTCATGTGCGGTGTACTCCTTGCCGGTGTCATCATCGGTCTGCTGTCCGCACTGGGCATTAATGTCCTGAAATAAATAGCACAACGATACAAAATC
>CAMAKU010000020.1 GCA_945836255.1 uncultured Roseburia sp.
TATCGTCCGTTTCTCCGCTCCATCTCCTTATGATGGATAAATCGCATTCCTTCCAAGGTGAGATTCGGATTATAAATCTGAATACAATCTGTCTCCTTGGAAATCAGGCTGCCCAGACCTCCGGTGGCAACTACTTTCACATTGGCATAACCGGATTCTTCAATCATATGCTGCACAATATATTCCGTCTGACCAATCTGACCAAAGACCAGTCCCGCCTGCATGGAAGAAATCGTCTCTTTCGCCAGAATGTGTTCCGGCTTACGGATCTCGATTTCCGGCAACTTGGCCGCCTTCGCCCACAATGCCTCAGCAGAGGTGCGGATTCCGGGTGCCGTCACACCGGACACAAACGCACCTTCCTCATTAATCAGATCATAGGTGGTCGCCGTTCCGAAATCAATGACGATCACAGGGCCGCCATAGAGTTCATAAGCCCCGGCAGCATCCACGATACGGTCTGCACCAATCTGGCGTGGGTTCTCTGTCATGATTTTGACACCGGTACGCACGCCGGGCTCCACAAGAATGGGCTGAACAGAAAAATATTTGATAATTCCACTCACCAGAGAATGCATCACCTTGGGTACGACGCTGGCGATGATGACGTCCTGAATCTCTTCCGCAGAAATGTCGTTATATTTTAGAATTTCCCCAATGACCGTGCCATATTCATCGGAGGTTCGTGTCATTCCGGTGGTCAGACGAAACGTACCGATTAATTTGTCCTCATGGAAAACCCCCACTGTGATATTTGTATTCCCTACATCGATTGCCATTAACATGTCGTCATTCCTCCTCGTACGATTCTCCCAGACAGAATACCCGGTAAAACATCTCCAGTGACTCAAATAATTCCTGCTTCTCCCTCTGCAGCTGCTTGATCTTAAGCACACTGCCAATCTCATCATAGAGAAGATCCGACTCCTCTGTCTGAGTACGCAACTCCAGCCGGCCATCCTCGTCAAAGATCACCTGCAATGCACCGCCCACATCTGCCGTAAACAACACACACATAATATGCAGTTCATCCTTAATGCTCTGCGGCAGCGCATCAAACATGTCATTAAAATAATATTTCTTTGTGTAGGAACTTGCGCCACACAAAACGACTTCTTCCTGATTCATATTCTATCCCTTGATTGCTGATACCAATGACCTAAAAGACATATCCGTATACCCCCTGCACCGATACCTCTCCGGCATCGACACAGCGCAGATCGTCCTTCGTCTCCACCAGCAATTCTCCTTTGCTGTTGATTCCTCTGGCAATCCCTTCCCATGCTCCCTGCGGGTCCATCACACGTACCTTTGCATTGCGATTCACCAGATAACGATTGTACTCCTCCATCACTACAGACAGATCTCCTGTCATGGAAAACACCTCATAGAGCATGACAAACGCTTCCCATATGGCTCGGGTGAGTTCTTTTCGACTACCCCGGGCTACCATAGCGCCCTCCGATGCCGCCAGTGCCTGATCGATAGAAATCGCCTTATCCTGCAATTCCTCCGGAAACGCCATCGTATGTACATTGACACCGATTCCGATAACTACATACTCCGGATACCCGTCACGGGCACTCATTTCCGTCAGAATGCCACAGACCTTTTTCCCTTGGATAATCACATCATTCGGCCACTTGATTAAGGTCTCCAACCCATAAAGCCGCTCCACCGCCTGACGCACTGCCAGCGCTGCCACCAACGTGAGCGAACTAATCTCACCCGCAGCCATACTCGGTCGAAGTAGCAGGGATGTGGCAATGGATACATTGTTCGGAGACTCCCATTGATGACCTCGCCTGCCCCGGCCTGCCGTCTGCATGCCCGCTGATATCACTAATCCTTCCTGTGCCCCTAACTGCGCGCGTCTTTTAATCTCATTGTTCGTAGAATCTATGCTTTCCAGATATTCCTGTCGAATTTCTATCATGGTCTATCGTCCTGTCATCTATTCCTATGAGGCGCCACCCAGCGTCGCATACATAATCGCCTTGATGGAATGCATACGGTTCTCCGCTTCATCAAATACCACCGATTGCGGACTTTCAAATACTTCGTCCGTCACTTCCATCTCTTCCAGACCAAACTGCTCATAGATCTGCTTTCCAACAGTCGTCTGCAGATCATGAAATGCCGGCAGGCAATGCATAAAAATCGCCGAATCTTTCGCATACGCCATCGCCTCGCGATTCACCTGATAAGGACGCAAATCCTGAATACGCTCCTCCCACACTTCCGCAGGCTCTCCCATAGATACCCACACATCGGTATAAATCACATCTGCATCGCGACATCCCTCTGCCACGTCCTCCGTCAAAGTAATCGTGGCACCTGTCTGGGCTGCAATCTTCCGGCATTCCTCCACCAGTGCTTCGTTGGGGAAATATTTGCGGTTCGTACATGCCACAAAATCCATGCCCAACTTGGCACAAGTCACCATCAGCGAATTGCCCATGTTATACCGGGCATCCCCCATGTAGACAAACTTAATGCCCGAAAACTTGCCGAATTTCTCCTGAATCGTCAGCATGTCCGCAATCATCTGCGTGGGATGAAATTCATTGGTCAGACCATTCCACACCGGCACACCGGCATACGCTGCCAGTTGCTCTACAATCTCCTGTCCGTAACCACGATATTCAATACCGTCAAACATACGTCCCAAAACCCGCGCCGTATCTTCAATGCTTTCTTTCTTACCGATCTGAGAACCTGACGGATCCAGGTAAGTCACATGCATTCCCAAATCATGGGCTGCCACTTCAAAGGCACATCTGGTTCTCGTACTGGTCTTCTCAAAAATCAAAGCAATATTCTTGCCCTTGAGGGTATCGTGGGCAACGCCGCTTTTCTTCTTTGCTTTCAGATCTGCTGACAGATCAATCAGATACCGAATTTCATCCGGTGTATAATCCAATAATTTCAGAAAATTCCTGCCTGTTAAATTCATCTTTGACTCCTTTTTTGCTACGCTTCTTTGCGGTACACTGATTGTATTATATTTCGTTTTCAACGGATATGCAACCAAAAACGCCCGCCGCTCAACAGGAACCGTTGAACGGAAGGCGCTTCTTCACAATAGATTATATTCTTTACAACGATCGACTCTTAATCATCCTTGCCGACTTCTGTGATCGATTTCACAAGTCCTGCCATGCTCTGAATCTCAGACGGGATGATGATCTTGGTTGCCTTACCGTCTGCTGCCTTCGCAAAGGCTTCCAGACTCTTTAACTGCAATACGGCATCGTCTGCTGCAGCCTCTTTTAAGAAACGAAGACCGTCCGCATTGGCCTGCTGTACCTTAAGGATGGCTTCTGCCTGACCTTCTGCTTCGCGGATTGTCGCTTCTTTTACAGCTTCTGCCTTCAGAATCTGTGCCTGCTTTTCTGCCTCTGCATCCAGAATGGCAGATTCTTTCTTACCTTCTGCAATCAGAATCGTAGACTTCTTCTCACCTTCTGCGATCAGGATTGCCTCTCTTCTTTCACGCTCTGCCTTCATCTGCTTCTCCATGGCATCACGGATGGCTGCCGGCGGAATGATATTCTTCAATTCTACACGATTAACCTTGATACCCCATGGGTCTGTAGCAACATCAAGTGCAGCACGCATCTTGGTATTGATCGTTTCTCTGGATGTCAATGTCTCATCCAATTCCAGATCACCGATGATATTACGAAGTGTGGTAGCAGTCAAATTCTCAATCGCCATGATTGGATTCTCAACACCATAACTGTATAACTTAGGATCTGTAATCTGATAATAAACCACCGTATCAATCTGCATGGTTACGTTATCCTTGGTGATTACCGGCTGTGGCGGAAAGTCTACCACCTGCTCCTTTAAGTTGACGTTCTTCGCCACACGATCGATAAACGGTATCTTAAAATGAAGACCTACCGGCCATGTAGTCAAGTAAGCGCCCAAACGCTCGATGACCATGGCATGTGCCTGTGGCACCACCTTGATGCATGAGATCACAAGGATCAGAAGAACAATGATTAGAATAATTACTGCTACCATAACTCTACCTCCAATAGTTATATTCATAGTACTTATTTCATCTTACAATACCTAATGGCATTTCGCAACAGAAATCAAATCACGTCAATAAAAAGATGCGGCCGAGAACGACCGCATCTTGCTTTTGTAATCCTATATTAGAAAAATACATGGTTGCCAATGACGACACCGCCGCGTCCACTGCTGACCGGACGGAAACTCAGTGCTCCGCCTGTGTTATCCACACCGGAAAGTGCAGCCTGCGCTGCCTGTATGCAGGAACTCTTCGGACCGGATGCTGCGACCGATGCCACAGAGCCTCTTCCGGCCGGTGTAAACTGACCACTCTGATAGATAACACCGTAAATCGAACTTGGATAACCACCACTTCTCACACGGTTCACCACAACGGCACCAACTGCCAACTGTCCATCATAACATTCATTACCTGCTTCGCACTGAATCAGTGCTGCAAGAAGTGTCACATCATCGTAAGATGCTGCCACTGCCTCGTTCTGTACGGTTACCGCACGTGCCTTGGCTGCCGCTGCTTCCTCAGCCGCTTTCGCTGCTGCAATCGCTGCCTGCTCTTCTTCTATGGTAACTGCTGTTCCCATATCCATGGAAACATCAACATAGTCGCTGCTGACATATCCTGTGGAGCCGTCATACAGAACTGCTACCCAGCCAGCCATTGCCTCTGCCGCCGTATCCACCTCAATGGTATCACCTACTGCCAGTACCGTATAAATCGCGCTGTTGGCATCAGCCGCAGCACGTACTCGGATACCACCTTCGATTGCCTTCGCATATGTGGTACAGACACTACATGCCAACGCATAGGCATCCTCTCCTGTAACACAATAATCGCCAAGCACATAACCATTGACGTTACCGGATGTAATCTGATACCATCCATTCTCACTGGACAACACCTCAGCCACATCCCCCTGGTACATCTTACCCACGATATCCGCATTCGGATCAGCCGCTGCTCTGACGTATAAAAACTCGTCAACATTGGCCATCAGGCGATTCGCCCATTCCGGGTTCTGCTCATTTGTAGCAGCAACAACTGTAACATTTGATCCCTGGACATCTGCAGTAGCGTATGCATCGGCTTCCATCTGATTGACCGCATGAATAATTCCTGCGGTGCGATAGCCGTCTACCGTCGCGGTCTTGCTTCCCGTCTGACTAAGTACGGTAGTCGTACCCATGGCCATCAACGAGAGCGCTACAACGGAACCCTGCACTACACGCTTCTTCCAATTCCTATTCATATAAATAAATCCTCCATATTCACACAATACTAAGTATATGATTAAGTATTGCATTTCTATGTTATTTTATACAAAATTTGTTACATTTGTTACAAATTTATTACGGTGGCATTATAGCAAGGATTCCCAACTTTGTCAAGCAGACCTATCAAAAATGGTCGAAACCGTTGTGCCACAAGGGATACAACGGTTCCGACCACCTCTTTTTACTCTGTAATCCAGTCCTTTTTTGACGGATTTTATAATCTTTTCAGCAATTCCTCACGCTCGGATTCATACCCCGGCTTGCCAAGCAGAGCAAACATGTTCTTCTTGTAACTCTCTACACCCGGCTGGTTAAACGGATTGACACCCAGAACATATCCGCTGACGCCACAGGCAAACTCGAAGAAATAGAACAACTGGCCCAGATAGAACTCGTTCTGCTCGGGAATCTTCACCATCAGGTTTGGCACATTGCCATCCGTATGTGCAAGAATCGTTCCGTTCATTGCACTCTTGTTGACAAAATCCATATCTTTGCCTGCCAGATAGTTCAGACCGTCCAGATCTACCGGCTCTTCTTTGATGACAATCGTATCTCTTGGTGTCTCTACATTCAGAACTGTCTCAAACATAATGCGGGAGCCATCCTGAATGAACTGTCCCATGGAATGCAGATCTGTCGTCAAATCCACCGATGCCGGGAAAATACCCTTCTGATCCTTTCCTTCGCTTTCCCCGTATAACTGCTTCCACCACTCAGATACATAGTGCAATGACGGCTCGTAATTGGCCAATATTTCCACAGACTTACCTTTTCTCAATAAGATATTACGAACAGCTGCATACTGCAACGCATCGTTATCTTCAAAATCAGCCTCCAGTGCTTCCTTGCGTCCTGCTGCCGCACCTTCCATCAACTGATCGATATCTGCACCGCTGACTGCAATCGGCAGCAAACCAACGGCTGTAAGTACAGAGAAACGACCACCAACATCATCCGGTACCACGAAGGATTCATAACCCTCTTCTGTGGCAAGATTCTTCAACGCTCCCTTTGCCTTATCTGTGGTCGCATAGATACGGGAAGCCGCTCCTTCCTTACCATACTTGCTCTCTAACATCTCCTTGAAAATACGAAATGCAATGGCCGGCTCTGTAGTCGTACCTGACTTAGAGATAATGTTCACAGAGAAATCTCTGTCACCGATTACATCCTGCAACCCCTTGAGATAACTTCCGCTGATGCTGTTACCTACATAGTAGATTTCCGGTGTCTTACGGATCTCTTTTGATACATTATTATAGAAGCCATGTCTCAGGAATTCGATGGCTGCTCTTGCGCCCAGGTAAGAACCACCAATACCGATGACAACCAATACATCAGAATCGCTCTGAATCTTCGCAGCCGCCTTTTTAATGCGGTCAAATTCTTCTTTATCATAATCCACCGGCAAATCAATCCATCCAAGAAAATCATTTCCTGCGCCGCTCTTAGATACCAATACCTCTTTGGCATCCAAAACCAACTTCTTCATGGACGTCATCTCATTTGCACGGATGACATTGCTCACTTTTGATGAATCAAATGTTACTTTTGTCATAATTATCCACTCCTTGTTTCCTAAGGCTGTCAAAGGTACAACCTGCATTCTATACCACTTCCTGTTAATAGTAGCATCCATCCATCATTTTATCAAGACAAAAATCCCCCCAACACTTCCTGTAACAATGCTTCCTGTTCCTTTTTTGTCATAGCTGCCACAGGCCTTTCTTCTATATTATAAGCAGCCTGTCCCATAGCGCGGTTGAGCACCGGCGCATCCGCTTTTTCCTGCCCACCACAGTCCTCGTCATCTTCTAATATGTAGCGCAGATAACACTGCATTTGTCTCGCCAGTTTCCGGCATTCACGCGCAAAAAGGAAAAACCGAATCACTCCCAGCAGCAAAAGAATACCGATTCCCAAAAGAAGTAGGAGAACCCACTCCATTGTCATGCCTTCCATTCTGTTGCCTCCCTCCATTGAACAAATAATCATGGAAACATTATAGCCTGTCCTCGCCGCGAAAAAGGGAGATTCGTAGCAGTAAACGCTCCATCTTTCGACAGTATCATCTCTTGACAATTCCCGAAAGGAGGGTAAGATTGAAATA
The DNA here is from genome assembly GCA_945836255.1 of uncultured Roseburia sp. GTDB lineage: Bacteria > Bacillota > Clostridia > Lachnospirales > Lachnospiraceae > Pararoseburia. The sequence goes on from CAMAKU010000020.1 coordinate 7,433, forward strand.
GAGCAAAAAATAAGGAGAGTTTCCGAATGAAAAAGATTGTTATGACGGGCGGCGGTACGGCAGGTCATGTTACACCCAATATCGCCCTTTTTTCGACCCTGCAAAAAGAAGGGTATGAGATCAGTTACATTGGTTCTTATAATGGCATTGAAAAAGAATTGATTGAAGCGCAGCAGATTCCCTACTACGGCATCAGTTCCGGCAAATTCCGCCGCTATCATTCTTGGAAGAATTTTTCCGACCCTTTCAAGGTTGTGAAGGGTTTTTTCCAGGCAAGAAGCCTGTTGCGCAGAATCAGGCCGGATGTCGTATTTTCCAAAGGTGGCTTTGTGTCCGTTCCTGTGGTGCTTGCGGCAAAGACGCGCCACATTCCCACCATCATCCATGAATCGGATCTGACACCGGGACTTGCCAACAAACTGGCGATTCCTGCAGCAACGAAAGTCTGCTGTAATTTCCCGGAGACCATTTCCTATCTTCCATCCGACAAGGCAGTCTTGACCGGTTCCCCAATTCGTCAGGAACTACTGCATGGAAGCAAATCTGCCGCCATGGAATTCTGCCATTTTACATCCAATCGCCCGATACTCATGGTGATGGGTGGCAGTATCGGTTCTGTCTATATCAATAATGCCATTCGTGGATGCATTGATGAACTGTTGCAAAAATACCAGATCATCCATCTGTGCGGCAAGGGCAATCTGGACAGCAGTCTGGAAGGGAAAGCCGGTTATGCACAATTTGAGTACATCAGTGAGAATCTGCCGGATTTGTTTGCTGCTGCCGACATCGTTGTTGCCCGGGCAGGTGCCAATTCCATTTGCGAACTGCTGGCACTGCGCAAGCCAAACATCCTGATTCCGCTTTCCAGAAATGCCAGCCGGGGCGATCAGATTCTGAATGCGAACTCTTTTGCCAAACAAGGCTTCTCGGTTGTCCTTGAGGAAGAACATGTCACATCAGCCACATTGATGCAGACCATCGACGATGTGATGGCACATCGCAGCCAATATATTACCGCGATGGAACAAAGTGCTCAGAACGATGCCATCGCCACAATCATGTCACTGATCCACGATGTGACGAAATAGTACGCCTCTATAAAGCAAAGAAAGTATGTATTACCTATCTCGTAATACATACTTTTTTATTTGCACTCCTATGCGCTCACCTATGCTGACCGATTACAGTCGAATGGTCTCCAAAATAGCATCAAATTCCTCGTCGGTAAACGAACTGTGACTCCAGGTAACATCACTGGCATTGCCACCCTGATATCGGGGAATCACATGCATATGAAAATGATGCACTGTCTGTCCTGCCACCTCTCCGTTGTTCTGTACCAGATTAATCCCGTCACAACCCAGTGTCTCCTGCAAATGTGCCGCCACCTTCTTGGCAAGGGGAAGCACTCTGGCTGCCAGTTCATCCGGCATCGCCAGCAAATTTGCATAATGCTCTTTGGGCAAAATTAGACAATGTCCCTTGGTCGCCGGATCCACATCCATGATGACGCAAAAATCATCGTCCTCAAACACCTTTCTGGAAGGAATATCTCCATTTAAAATCTTACAGAAAATACAATTATCGTCTCTCATCTTCCTGCCTCCTGTTATTTTGAAAATGTAAAGATCTCATCCAGCATACGCAGTGTCTTGAAATTGCCTTTCGCTGTCATGTCTCCGACACTAAACGCCCGCTGAAAAGTCATCTTTCCCATGACCAGTTGATTCATAATCTCCTGCGGCACCTTGAGATACACATCAATCTCTTCTTCCTGTCCATAGTGGCAGACGATATCATCACCGTCAACGCCCACAAACAATGGCTTCTTTTTGCCGCCAATCATAAACAGATATCGTGCACTAAAATCCGGTTGTGGCGCAAAATGCGACTGGAATTCCATAATATATTCTGTGGCCTGATCCTGCACTTCCTTACCCATCATTCCCCGGAACATATTGGAGAGTTCCTCAATATCTTCCCGCTGCTTCTTCACGTAGTTGTCATTTGACACATACTGGGATAACTGCTCGCTCTCCTGCGGCGTCAGTTCTAACTGTTGTGTCCGTAGCACGCTACGCGTCACCGCCTGATTACTGGTGGGTAATCCCTTGGATTTCTGGGAAATGGTCCGATACAGATTCTCCGCTTTCTTTTCGATGATATGGGCATACTCCTGATTGACCTCAAAGCCAACCATGTCTTCCACATAGCCGCACAGTCCGGCACAAGGCAGACCGCCCAGAATCTCCCATGCATTTTCCAGTGTCAGAACACCTTCCCGCTCACCGTATGTAGTGGACATGACTACCGGCTGCATATAAATAGAAGCAATGCTTTCCTTATCACCATAGAGCCAGCAGGCATCCAGAAACTGATTCATATAACCGCCGATACCGAGCCACTCCACTGTGGTGGCAAGAATAATACCATCTACACCCTTGAGTGTCTGGGGCAATGTCGAAATCGCATTCTTGTGTTCGTAAATATTATAACGATGAACTTCCACCCGAAGTTCAATGAGAACACTCTCCATCTTCTGAATAACATAGAGGGTGGGATCGTCCAGCACGCCGCGCCCGCCATAATAAATATTAACCTTCATCAGGACCTCTCTCTTTTGCTACATCCGTACATTATTACCAACATATAAAGTATATGATGTTTCCGTCGCAAAAGCAAATTGATTCTTACATAAAAACATAAATAACATCTGCAAAAGCAATGCGATCCATGGATGCCAACGGATATTTCTGCATATAATTCAGCATTTTACCATTGAGAAAAGTTCCATTTGTGGAGTTCAAATCCTCAATATAAAAGATGTTCTCCTGTCTGGTAATCTTAGCATGACACCGGCTGACTGCTGACGAATGCAGACAGGCATCGTTTTTTTCACCATCCGAGCCAATGCCAAAGACTTCCCTTCGTATCACATAGTTCTCCTCCTCATTCGTCCCCTGATAAAGCAGTTTTCCTTCACAAGGTTGCTTTGCCTGATGCAACAGTACGGTGGGTTCCACCGCCCTCGGTTCCGGTTCAATCAGAAAATCTTCCTTTCGCGGCGGCTGATTTCCAATCTGGTGCAGCCACCCTTGTATCATCTCCTTAATCTTCTGTCCTAATGTGAGAATCTCCTGTAACGCTCGATTTGCACCTGACACATAATAAATATCCTGTGACTCTCCCTCTTGGGTCATCCGCTCACCGGTCTCTGTCCATTTATCCTCTTCCTCTACCTGTATGCCCGTGCTCTGCGTAAAACTCTCCTCCTCTGGTATCATAGATCCTTCTGCTTCCCGTTCGATCCGATACGGTTCCCCATTCTGGGACAGCGCATTTTGTTCCATGGCGTCCTGAATACAGCAATGCAGATCATACAAGGTCGTTCCCTCCTGTAACGTCATCTGATACAAACGATAACATAATTGCATCAGCAACTCCTGCTTGTGATCTATAAGCGTCAGAATATATTCCATAATTGAAGAAAACAGCGGTTCCTGCGCGATGTCAAAAGGGCAATAACACAGATACATATGAAGGGGCTCCTGGCGCCCCACATAGACGGTTTCAGGTTGTAGACAGACCCGCTCTTGTTTCAACAAAAATTTGTGAATGTCTTCATAGGCCAGTATCAGATATAAAACAATCTGATCCAGCACATCTAAAGTAATCTCTGTCTGCTCCAAATAATCCCTCAGCGACTGCTTCCCGGAAATGTCATACCAGAATTGAATTTTTCCGTTAATTTGCATTGTGTAAAAAGACAAGAGTGACCGAATCTGATTCTCTTTTAACATCTGTTCCTCATAATCGGATGTGTAGGTATCCTGCTCAATCACCATATAACTGTCTTTATGCGTTCTTTTGTAATGAATTTCCATGAGTCCTTTCCTCTCCTTTCTTACGGCAGCCATTCCTTCCAATCCTGCAGCAAAGCACCTGCACGAAACAACGTGACCGGATCCACCTGGCGAACACTATCTTTTGCATAGGTAATCACTTCCCGGTACACCTCGTAACCCAGAAGAATGCTTGCACACACAATACTGAGGCTGATTGTCATAATCCATGCTGCCTCCACCGTGTAACTCCCCTGTGCCGTCATGTTCCGCCTCCTTCCCATGCTGTAAACAGCAAGAAGAGCAGATATGCCACCAACAGAAATGGTGCAAACGGAAGACGAAACTGCTTGCCTTTGTGAAAGACAAAATAGGCAACCATCCCCACGATTGCTGCCATGATGGATGCCATCCACAAAATGGTAATATTGTTCCAGAATCCCAGATACACACCCGTAGATGTCACCAAAAAAGCATCTCCTTTTCCGATTTTCTCACCGGAACCGATACTTACCAGATACAGAACGACACCGACGAAAACACCGGCACACATATCAAGCGCAGACTGTTTTCCATAGTACAAATGCAAGATTACGCCCAGAATTCCAAAGAGACCGATAATTATCAGGTGTATTTGCCGTTTCCATATATCCTCCAGACTACAAATCCCCAGTAGACTGATTAAACTGATTACTTCCATATTCTTACCTACCTTCACATTTACTGCATAACGGAAGATCTTCCACTTCACTGAGCCGTTTTCGATAAATCGTCCGCTTTAAGCTACTACATCCCAACGAAACATGGTAGACTTCTCCATAGTCCGTAATATAGATGGTTTCTTGTTCTTGCCCGGACGCATGACATGCACGACATGCACTATACCGACGACCGTCGTCATTGCGCAATCCGTCAATCTCCCGAAACGTCACCGCACGAATGGTAGGATGCAAATAGACACAATCGTAATAGGTATGATAGACACTCCCTTCCGCTGTAACATACACATACCTGTTGCTCCCGTTCTCCTCCGACGGATCCCATCCAATCCATTTTCGACATTTCGCATGCTGACAGATATGCCATTGATACCGTCCGAAAATTCCCACCGGAAAAACGACCTCATAAGACGCCACCAAATCAATGTAATTGTCATTGATCTTAGAATCGCCATAGGAGATTCCCAAAATGCCGCCAATCATGTAGGAGACCGGCACATGCGATGACGCAATTTTTTGATTACATGAAGCAGCAAGCAACGGTAGAGAAAGTTCCGTGTCACACGCTGCTGCAACCGCTGCCTGCTGACTTGTTTCATCGAGCGCCCGCTGGACACCAATTTGTAACATACAAATCCGAAGAAGGAAAAGTATAAAAATCATCAGGCCAATCACCAACGGGAGAATCAGTGTCGCTTCTACGGTATAACTAGCTTTGCAGGAGGTACACAAAGGTGTCTCTTTTTCCTTATGCTTACGGTATGAAGAATAGATATGGATATCAAAATGACTAAGAAGAGATTTGTTCATAGAATTGTTGTTATAGGTTCGTTTGTGAAATTGTTCCAGACTTTCCGGTGCAATTCGGAAAGCCGTTTGAGAAAGAGACACCCTTCTATACCTCCTGCGTTTTTGATTTGTAATTTGTTTCTATTTTTTGTGATAGTTATCGGATTTCCTAACGGATTCCACCTAATAATGCATCGCCTCCTCGCACGATGCCTGATAAAGCATAGGCAGACTCTTCACCTCTCCCAGATAAGAACCAAACATCGGACTTGCCGCGTAGGAACAACACACATTGGCCTGATAGACCATAGCATCCATCCGCGCGTTTGTATAAATCTCCTGCGCCACTAGCGATGCTTCCATCAGGTCCATCGAACGCAGCGTTATCTGTTTTTGCGGTAACAAAACAACCATTGCTGCCAGATAATGTTCATAACTCAGCCCTTGTTCCTCATCGTTTGCTTGATTCTGATGGCTCAAATATTGCCCCAATGAGGCCAACTGACTTGTCCACTGCTCCTGTGATTTCAAAACAGGGATCTTTCCACCATCCAGCAACGTCCGCAAATCAAGAACACTTTCCACCAAAGCCCAGATTGCCACAACTGCCACCTGTACCGCCTGTATGACGACGGGATTTGCCGTAGCGCCGGCGATAGCCAGTGCTGTTTGGTGAGTTTGTTGTAACATCTGGGGATTCTTAAGAATCGTGAGACAATTCTGTAGTTCCCGCATACCCAGCATCCGGACAACAACGCGTTCCAGATTGTCCCGATCATTATCCTTTCCTGCAATGATATATTCTACTTCATAAGATAACGCCCGTTCTGTCTGCGGCTGATTGGTAAAGGAAGCAAACTGATGTAACAAATACCAATCATAGCAAAGACGATCCACGGCATGAATCTCCTCGCTGTTATTCGCTGTCCCTTCCATCCTTGTCCGATTCGATACTCGATCCACCATAGAAACGGTCTTATCCGAAACCGGATGTTCGCCGATGACAATTCCCAGAAATCCCTGTTTTTTTATTTCACGAAATATCACCAACGGATGATTCGCATCATCTAACCGCATTTGTTCTTCAGACATTTGTTCTACAGACATTTCTTCTCCACTGGCCACCGTCTCGGCTTCCTCTGCTACATTTTGCATGGCTTCTTCCGCCTTTTGCACACAGGCATCCACATCCGGTAAATTTCCTTCTTCCACGACAAGCGATTCATACTGACTTCCCCATTGTGTTAATGCTTCTTCCGTCATCTGCTGTCTGGCTACCATTGCGCCTTGTCGTACCAATTCTGCACCATCCTGATCACTTAAGCACCCATACGACAAAAGTTCACAGCCATACGGTTCTATCTGAAAAAACTGACTCCCCTTTCCTTCCGATTCCTCCCCCAGACGGCAGTTATCCCATGCGAAATCGCCAATTCTTTGCTCTAACAGGGAAGCGTCCGTCACGCACGTTCCATATCCACAATCCAATGCCAGAATGCCATAGGTATCCCATAGATACGGCTGGTATTCGGAAAATGCGCTTGCCAGTGCTTCCCGGGTAATCACGCGACTCTCCAGTTTCATTTCATAGATGCGAACCGTCTCAACCATGGAAAAAAACAAACTGCACAACACAATGAGCACCATGCCAAAAAATACCGTAATACTCCCCTGCCGCCTCATCTACACTCTTCCTGCCTGATCTGTGATTGTGTCAAAAATATCATTGACAAGTCCTGTGATCTGTTTCTTAAAAATAATGACCAACCCAATCAAAACCACCAGAATTAAAATAACTTCCACGACGCCCACGCCGTCTTCTTCTTTTAAGAAATTATAAAATCCCATACATTCTCCTTTCATTCAAATGCCGCCCATCGTCAAAACCGCCGGCATAAGCAGAATCACTACAATGATTGCTAACATTCCCATCATGGGAAACAACAATTTGGTAGAGGCTTCTTCTCCTGCCTTCTTCGCCCGTTGTTTTTGTGCTTCGAAAGCAATGAAATCCTCCTGTTCCAGTTGTTCTACCAAATGTTCATTTCCTTTGATCTGGTTCTGATGTAACAACATCGAAAGTTTGCGGTACTCCCGAATACCACTACGACTTCCCAAGTGTTCAATCGCACTCCACTCTCCCACGCCATCCTGAATCTCTCGGGAAAACTGACTCCATAACTCGAATCCGGCACGCATCTTTTTTGTCTTTTCTTTTTGTTGTTGATAACGAAGAGTCATTCGTTCCGCTGCCTCCTCCAGACTGACGCCTGTACCAAGCAGAAGCGATAATTGACTGACAATCACCGGATAATCAGCAGACATTTCTTTTTGTCGCTCCACACGCTGGCGTTTGAACTCCATTTTCTTTGCATAAGGCAAAAGAAGAAGTGTCAGTACTCCCAGCAAAGACAATCCCAATCCCTGATAGGAAAACTTCCGACGCCATTGCAATGATTCCCCACCTACTTCGACGGGTAATTGCAACATACGCTCCTGTTCTTTCTGTTCTTCCAATAAGGACTGCACTTTTCTCTGAAACCCTTCTTGGGTCTGAATGCTTTGCGGCATAACACAAAAAGGAAATGTCTCTATCCGCTCATATAGGTCATAAGATAGAAGTACCGTTGCCTGCACCAGTTCTGTCTCTGTAATCCGGTCTTTTCGCAGACAGCCCTCCGAAGTAACTAATGTCGTCCGATCAAAACTCCATTCTGCCGCTACCATCCCATCCTGATACGCATCTCTCACCACAACATCATTCGTTACATGCTCAAAGTCAGGGTTCGTCCCCAGGAATTCCTCCTGGATCTCCTGGAATGCCCGGTCAAAAAGTTGCTCTGCTTCATCGGCATCTAAGACCTGTTCTGCCACATCCACAGTAATATCTCCTGTATAATACGGAGAAACGACCTCTAAATCTTCTGTATAATCTCCCTCCCCTGCCGGATTCCGCGGTAACTGGGCATCAAAATGCCATACATCATGATACAGGCTATATAGACTCATCCCCATCCCCAGTACTTCCATACCTATAATCAGAGCAATTGCCGGCGTAATCTTCCACCTTCTATGCCGTTCATTACCGCCTCGTTTCCTCCCCGGCGGTTGTCGCTGCTTTTGCATATTTCTCCTCCTTATATCACAATTGTTATGATACGTTTTCCCACATAAATCATCGCCAGATACACCAGCAGACACGCACTCATCAAACATATGCCCATGGGCGAGTGATACAACGATAGCAGCAAATCGGCTGATGTCAATTTTACGTAAGCAATCATCAGAATCGGCATCACCGCCATAATCTTCATTTCCAGTCTTTTTTCTGCTACGATTGTCTCAATCTCCTGATATAGACAAATTTTCTCCTGTAATTTCTGTGCTGTCCGCCAGATGTGCCGGGCGTAGTTCCCGCCCATCCTCTTTGCAAAAACCAGAATTTCTTCAAATTGGTATGCTTCTTCAATATCTATCTCCTTTGCCAATTCGCCAAACGCTTCTTCCACCGACTGATTTATTTCCATGCGTTGATTCATCCGGTGAAGTGCCCTCATAAGATCAGGACCCACGTCCAAGGCTTTCCATTGCCGTTCTGTTTCTCGGAATGCATTTTCCACGGAGTCTCCCGCTTGCATACAGCCAATCAGAATCACCAACATTTCCTTAAACTCTCCCATCATGCACTGCGTCCTTTGCTGACGTTTCCGTTCTTCCTGCAATCGGCCCAGAATCGGATAGAATAACGGCGTCAACAAGAGAGCATACCATGAATCATAAAAGAGCCATGCAACGCAACCGCCTGCCACCAGCGCCTCACCGCCTATACAAACTTTGTCACAATACCATCCAATCTTCCCATGGTCCGGAGCAATTTGTCTGTGTGGTGTAACTTGCTTTTTTGTATCCATTGTCCTTCTACCTCCTCCGCCGCTGCCGTCTCCTCAAACACAAACAGCGGTTGCAATCGGATTCTCCCCTGTTCCATTCCCATCACCTCTGTCATCTCCAGAACTTTCCTGCTCTTATCTCGCAGTCGTCCCAAATGAATAATGATATCAATGCCTGCGGCTATCTGGGCGCGAATCGCTTCCAACGGCAATTCCCCGGCTGTCAATGCCATGGTCTCCAAACGCGCCAGCATATCCTGCGCCGAATTGGCATGTCCGGTAGAAAAACTTCCGTCATGCCCTGTGTTAAATGCCTGTAACATTTCCACCGCTTCACTCCCTCTGCATTCCCCCACGATAATACGATCGGGGCGCATTCGAAGCGAAGTCCTGACCAAATCCCGTATCGTCACCGCATACTTTCCTTCCATGGTTGCTTCCCGCGCTTCCAGCCGCACCAGATTCTCCACATCCAGCAATTGCAATTCAGCGGAATCCTCAATCGTAATGACGCGCTCCTCCCGCGGAATGAATTCTGCCATGGCATTCAATAGTGTCGTTTTGCCAGATCCAGTACTGCCGGAAACAAAAATGTTGTAACCGGCGATTACAAGCACACGGATAAATTCCACCATATCCTGAGACAGCGACTCCAGCGCAACCAGTCGCTCCATGGTAATCCGTTCCTTCGGAAATTTACGAATCGAGACGATACTGTGATCTACCGCCACCGGCGGCAGCACAATATTGATTCTGCTCCCATCGGCAAGCTTCGTGTCCACAATCGGATGCGATGCATTGACCCGTTGATTATTCGTTGCCACCATTTTCTGAATCACATCGTCCAATTTGTCCCGCGAAGAAAAGGTCAAATCCGTCTTCTCAATCCTGCCTCCACGTTCAATAAAGATGGTATCCGGTCCATTGATCATAATCTCTGTAATCGAATCATCCGAAAGCAAGTCCTCCAGCACATCCCATTTGCGCAGTCCATAAAAGATCTTCCGCTGTAAACACACCCGCTGTGCGATTGTCAGATGCTCTTTCCTGCCCGTCTCGCAGATTGTCGTCTGAATTAAAGACAGCAGTGCCTCATCAGAAATTTCACGGGACAAATCCAATTGCGCTAACACCCGTTCCCGTATTTGTTGTTCAAGCGGTTCCATAGGATAGTCCCTTTAGCATCTGTGCCTGCTTCATCCATTTCCGGACAAACAGCCCCAGATTACCCTGTATCAATTCCTCGATGACATAAGTTCCATCCACCAGATTCCCTGCGGACATGGGGAGCATGACCTCCTCCACCTGTACCCGAATACCATTCGTATGCAGATATTCCAGAAATCTGCTCTGGCTTTTCCGATAATAGTCTCCCGGTTTGCCCAGAACAATCATCTCCTCACAACCTTCCATCATCTCAGCAAATCCGGGAATAGCCCTGCCAAACAAAATAACGATCGTATCATATCCCGTCCTTCCCATCCATCTCATAAAATCACACCAATGTTCTCTGCTCACATCGGCCAATTCTTCTGGGTTGAAAAACGGATGAATATAATCTATCCCCATAAAAGAACTGATAAATTCGGACAGATCCGGGGTTTCTCCCTCCTGCTGAGTGACAAGATAAAGCAAATCCAAAAGACTGCGACTGCTACTCTGATGTGTAAACATCTGGAGAATGCTGAGTTCTTCAATATCAAGAAACAGAACACTGCCATCTTCCCGATAGATTTCACAGAGCGCCAGACAAAACGGCAACTGCAATTCGTGAGAGATCGGTGAATAGACACCGACCATCCGGGGCATTTTCTGCTGGGCATCTTTCCACCAACTGCTTCCCGTTCTCTGCTGTGCCTTGTGCAACAACTCCTCCACGATCTCCATGGATTGATACTTATAGACCATGGGCAAATGCTGGTATTCGCTGGCAATCTGTTCATCACAAAGATAGAATTTCTCCCGCACCAGTTCCTTGCCGCTATACTCCAGTACACTCAAAAAATCCGCGCTGAGAATACCAATCTGATAGTGCATCTCACTGGCAATAAAGGCCTCCTCGGACGTGAATGAATAGATCTGCGCATCTCGCAGATGTTCCAGAAGATACGAAGTAAACGCCTCCACATACGCCGCATCCGTATCGCATACCACAATACTGTTCTGTGTCACATAACCGCCTCCTTTATCATGCATCCTACAAATGCAAGCAGAATGCATACTGTAAAATGCAACTTGTCCATATTGTCTGTGTGTGCGTAATAAGCAGATGATTGCTTACACGACAGGCCGTCGCCCAAGATATGCCGCATCGCATGTAATCTGTAGCACAACTGGCCCTGAAGAATCCATCGACTGACACCCCAGATGCCACCGATGAAAAAAGAAATAATAAGAATCAATAACGTGTGTCGCACCCCTAAAATAGTCGCAAGGGCTGCGCATAACTTCACGTCGCCTGCGCCGATACCACGCATCCGATATACCGGATACAGTAGCACCACCGGTCCCATCAGATCTCCCAGAAAGTAGAATACGCCTCCCGGTCGAACCCCCAGCAAAAAGAGAATACCTCCGACAATCATGCCGGATACAACAAGTCCATTTGGCACCCGATATGTCCGCAGATCTGTCACCACCGCAGCAATCAGGAGCAAAAGGGCTACTCCCCATGTAGCGATCATAACCACCTCCCCTTCACAAATCCAATTATAGATTGCCCCTTTTACTTTTGTCCATGCTGTTTCACGCAAGTTTTTTATTTGTGATATTTTAACGAAATTCACTTTTTTATTTGTTAATTATGACAAATAATGTTTCTGTTGTATAAAAATGGAATTACCGTTCATACTGTGTAATAAAGGATAGAAAGTGAGGTTGCCATATGCGGTTCATTACCCATACCCAAAAGACAGATCCACAGGTTCGTTTGTTGCTTGATGATCTATACCAGACCCAGCATGACCTTGCGAATGCGTATTCCAATTTAGAGTACATGACAGACCCTGATCTGATCGATTACTACATCTATCAGGTCAAGGCAGTACAAATGCGTCATAAATTTCTTCTATCCAAGGTCAAACAGTTAAACCTCTAACCTCGATGGAATAAAACGAAAAGACAGACACCGGATTCCCTCATCCCATGTCTGTCTTTTTCTATCTTC
>CAMAKU010000021.1 GCA_945836255.1 uncultured Roseburia sp.
TGGGCGAATGCTTTTCCTGAATGGTATGTCGAGGTTATTTCTCCGGATTCACATGGATCATGACATGCTTTACTTTCGGAAAATTCTTTTCAATATCTTCGTGCACGTCTTCTGCAATGTCATGGGCTTTCTCTAAGGTGTAGGATGCATTTACCCGAATCTCTAAATCAATGTAGATTTTGTTGCCGAAGATGCGGCTTTGCAGCAGATCAATGCCCAGAACCTCGTCGTGCTGCATGACACACTGATAGATATCCTGTTCGGTCAATTCATCACAGGAATGATCCACCATTTTATCCATGGCATCCTTGAAAATATCTAATGCGGCTTTAGCGATAAACACAAAGATGACCAGACTGGCAATCGCATCCATAATCGGATATCCCATGCGGGCACCGGCGATGCCGATTAGGGCGCCGACAGAAGAAAAGGCGTCTGAGCGGTGATGCCAGGCATCTGCCATCAGTGCGGACGAATCGATTTTCTGTGCGTAGTGCCGTGTATACCAATACATTGCTTCCTTGGTCAGAATGGATATGATGGCAGCAACCAGCGCTAGCATTCCCGGTGTCGTGAGGGCACTATAATTTCCTTGCAGGATGTCGCTGAGTGCCTGAATGCCGATTCCAAGTCCGGTCATAAAGAGAATGATGGATAGAATGATGGCGGCTACACACTCCAATCGCTCGTGCCCGTAAGGATGTTCTCTGTCCGAATCCTTGGATGACAGTCTAACACCGATGATGACGATTATGGTACTAAACACATCGGATGCGGAATGAATGGCATCGCTGATCATCGCGTTGGAATGTCCCAGTAATCCTGCCACCAATTTGAAAATGGAAAGCAGCGCATTTAAAAGAATCGTAACCAAAGATACGCGATTCGCAGTCTCTTGAAAGTCTTGTTCGGTCACAATGTTCTGGGATTCCCCTATTTTGTTTTTCTTCATATCAGTTACCTCCAGATGGGAAAAGATAACTCGATGACACTTAATTCACATGGGATTTGTTTTGTTAAGACATTAAAAATGAGTATAAAAAAACACCCACGAATCAGTATTAGTAACTACTGTCCCGTGGATGAAGAAACCACTGCCTAAGGATGGCCCGACTCCTTGGTATGAAACCAATGGTCTGATCAGTTTGTACTGTAGATTAATATGCAGTGCAAAGAGTTTAGAGTATAGTATCATACACAGTATATGCTGTCAATCATTATTTGGTTCATTTTTAACCAGAGATTTACGGTATTATTTCAAACAAAACCAGGAGCCGTGGGTGTCAATCTGACCGGCTTTCTTCAGTTTGCTAATCTCGGCAGACATGGCGCTGCGTTCCACACCCAGATAATCCGCCAGTGATTGGCGGTTATGAGGGATGACAAACTCGTTACTTCCCTGTTGCTTTGCCTGATCCAGTAGATAAGCCATCAACTTCTCCTTGGTTGTTTTTTGTGACATATATCGTATTTTCTGTGTCAAAGTCAGATTCTTTTGGGCGATACCATGCAGCAGGTTTTGCATCAGTGTGCTGTGGAACTGGCAGGAATGGGCGCAGGGGGTCAGCATACGTTGACAATCCAGCAGAAGGATTGCACTGTCGGTGAGAGCAAGGACACTGACCGGCATGGTTTCACATCCGGCACAGGAAAATGCTTCGGCAAACAATTCGCCGGGCTGTACCACGGTCATCACACTTCGGTTGCCATAATAGTCTTCCCGGATGACCTGCACCATACCGGTGAGTACCACACCTACAAAACGTGCTGGATCGCCTTCCAGAAAGACGGGATTTCCCTTTGGGACGTTTATGATTTTTCCGTCTAAACAAGTTATCATGGTGTTCAGATCTTCTGGCGCAATGTCGTAGAACAAAGGACATTGTTCCAGTATGTCAAAATATTTTTCCATTTCCTGCTCCTTTGTTGGAATTCCAACAGACATTTCTCCCTTACTATAGTAGAATCCATGCGTAACGTCAAGGATATCTAGCGATAGGAGGAATAGAAATGATACGAAAAATTATTCAAATCGACGAGGAAAAATGTAATGGTTGCGGTGCCTGTGCAGCTGCCTGCCATGAAGGGGCGATTGGAATGGTCCACGGGAAAGCGAAACTGTTGCGAGAGGATTACTGTGATGGCTTGGGGGATTGCCTGCCCACTTGTCCCACGGGAGCAATTTCCTTTGTGGAAAGAGAAGCAGCTGCCTATGATGAAGCAGCAGTACAAGCGGCAAAAAAAACAAAGGAGACATCGTTGCCTTGCGGTTGCCCCGGCTCTGCGGCAAAAGCGATTACGCATCCGAAAAGCAAGGTGGACGCCCGTGTGCAGCAGGAATCCCAGTTACGACAGTGGCCGGTACAAATCAAATTGGTGCCGGTGAAAGCGCCTTGGCTGGAGGGAGCAAAATTATTGGTGGCTGCCGATTGCACGGCGTACGCCTATGCTGGTTTTCATCAGGATTTTATCAAAGACCACATCACTTTGGTGGGATGTCCCAAATTGGATGCTACGGATTATGCAGTGAAACTGACAGAGATTTTTCAGAATAACGATATTCGAAGTGTCACGGTGGTGCGGATGGAAGTGCCTTGCTGTGGCGGAATCGAAGTGGCTGTCAGACAGGCATTGCAGAACAGCAGCAAATGGATTCCCTGGAATGTGGTGACAATTGCAACGGATGGTAGTATTTTGGAGAGCGTATAAAAGGACTAGCCATAAAAAAGGCTGTCACCACAACGAGTTGTTCGCTGTGGCGGCAGCCTTTTTATATGTGCCGTCTTTGGGACAGCAATCCTGTACTACCAGAGATTACCAGGTACGTGAATTTAGTTCTTTGAACTGGGCAACCGTAGATACGTGAGAGTTCAGACCACCGTCTACATTGACGATCTGACCGGTCACATAATTGCTCTCATCGGAAGCCAGATAAACGCACATATGTCCGATGTCCTCCGGGCATCCATAACGATCAACCATGATGTTGCTCAAGAAGATGTCCTTAAGTGCCTGTGGTACATGGGCTTCGTTCTCCGGCGTAACGATAAGACCCGGACGAACACAGTTGCAGCGGATCTTCTGCTTGCCATACTGCAGAGCCGTAGACTGTGTAAGCATATCTACACCGGCTTTTGCGCAGGCATATGCAGTAGAACCAAGGTCACCACCGCAGGAAGCCATAGAGCCAATATTGATGATGGAACCTCCGTTTTCATTCTTCTGCATATAGGGCAGTACGCACTTGGTTGCATAGAAGGTACCGCGGATATCACTCTGGAAGACATTGTCCCACATCTCAAGTGTCAGTTCATCTACACGGCCGTCTTTCAATCCCACGTTGGCTGCATTGTTTACCAGAATGTCGATTCTGCCGTACTGCTCATAGGTATCAGCAAATAATGCTTCGATGCTCTCCGTTACGGTAATGTCCATAAAATGGTAAGATGCCTCGCCGCCTTCTTCTTTGATGCGGTCAACAACAGCCTGTCCTTTTTCCTTTCTGCGTCCGCAGATGATGACCTTTGCTCCCTCAGATGCATACAGTCTTGCGATGCCGATTCCGATACCACTGGTGGAACCTGTGACGATCGCTACTTTTCCTTTTAATCTGTCCATAATATAACCTCCCAATCAAAATATTATGTAACAATTGATACTATCACTATAAAATAAATTGAAAATAAATCAACAGAAAAAGTGAAAAAAATTGTTCTTTAAATTATTTTCACAAATGTTTACAACAACCATACAATATCGTGTATAATAATTACATTGAACAGAAGAAAGGAGATTGCGCCATGTGGTCTAGAAAAGTTTTAAAAGAAAAAGCAAAGAGTAGAATCAAGGTAAATTACTGGAAGATGTTGTTGGTGGGATTGATCCTATCTTTGCTAGGAGGAGGCGCCAGCTCTTCCATTCGTAGTGAGGTGACCAGTGAGGATAAGGCGCTTTACAATAACTACTACGAGTATGAAGATGGAGAGGGATTCGAGTACTATGTGGATGGTGATGGTGCAACGCTGCATATCCATGGGGATGATGTGGATGAGGATCTGGCGAGAGATGTGCTGGGCATGGGACTTGGCATTGCCGGTATGGCAATCGGCATCTTTCTTGTAATCTTTGCCATTGTGATTGTACTGGCTGTGTTTGTGTTGAATCCGTTGATTGTGGGAGGTAGACGATTCTTCTATCGCAATATCAATGAAAAGGCTGAGTTAAAGGAACTGGGCTTTGCATTCGATCATGGATATATGAATCAGGTCAAGGCCATGTTTTTGCGCGATCTGTTTACTTTTTTGTGGACGCTGTTATTCATCGTTCCGGGGATCGTTAAGAGTTATGAATATCGTATGATTCCGTACCTTTTGGCAGAGAATCCGAATATGTCCAGTGAAGAAGCGTTTGCGATCAGTAAGCGTATGATGGATGGCAATAAATGGAATGCCTTTGTGTTTGATCTGTCCTTTATCGGCTGGTTCATTCTGGGAGGTATTACCTTTGGCATCGTTGATATCTTCTATGTGAATCTGTATTATCATCAGGCATCCGCTATGCTATACGATGCCATCAAGATTGATGATCGTATGAAGTATGAACAGTCATATGCCAACAATCAGTAATTCGTAGAAGGCGGGAAGCAGTACATGTCTTTACAGTTCATTATCGGTCCGGCAGGAAGTGGGAAATCCACTTACCTGTACCGGCATGTTGTGGAGGAGGCGACAGCTCATCCAAAGCAGAATTACCTTGTAATCGTGCCGGAACAATTTACCATGCATACGCAGCAGCAACTGGTGGCCATGCATCCGGAGCATGCCATCATGAATATTGA
Source organism: uncultured Roseburia sp. (assembly GCA_945836255.1). Lineage (GTDB taxonomy): Bacteria > Bacillota > Clostridia > Lachnospirales > Lachnospiraceae > Pararoseburia. The sequence continues at coordinate 4,838 of CAMAKU010000021.1, forward strand.
TGTGCTCAGTTTCAATCGTATGGCGTATCGAGTGTTCGACGAACTGGGAACCGATACGCTTGAGGTTTTGGAGGAGACGGGCAAGAATCTGCTTTTGCGCAAGGTTGCGCAGGAGCAGGCGGAGCAGTTGCATGCGCTCAAGAAAAAGATCAAACGACCTGGGTATATTGCTCAGGTCAAATCTTTGATTTCTGAATTTACCCAATATGATATTTCCCCGGAAGACCTACGGCAGATTCTGCAGGATCCTGCCGTGAGTGAGGCGTTTCGCTACAAGGCTCAGGATGTCCTTGTGATGTACGAGGGTTTTTGCGACATGACGGCGGGAAAATATATTACAACCGAACAGATTCTTCAGAAATTGCTGGATGTAGTGGCAGATTCTGCACTGGTGTCCGGGTCGACTATCGTATTGGATGGCTTTACCGGATTTACACCTATTCAGAATCAGTTGCTGCAGGCATTGTTGCGTCTGGCTCACAAGGTGATGGTGACAGTGACCTGCGATACCTCGGAGTCCCTGCTTGGTCAGGTGCAGGAGCAGGAACTTTTTGCTATGAGTAAAACGATGGTGGCCAAACTGACGAAGATGGCCCGGGATGCGGGCGTTGCCATCGAACAGCCGGTGACCATGGATAACCGAGCGCAGGGAAGGTTCGTGCCGGGAGGATATCTGTCATATCTGGAGGCTCACCTGTTCCGTCAGGGGGAGGTACCCTTTACCCAGCAGATGCAAAGCGCATTACAGGAACAGGAAACAACGGATGCCATCGGTATCGTTGGTCTGATGAATCCGCGGCAGGAATTGCAGTATGTGGCAGGTGAGATTGAGCGGCAGGTGCGTAAGGGGGGTGTGCGCTATCGGGACTTCGCTATTGTATGCGCGAATCTGGATGCTTACAAGCACATGGTTCCCCAGATTTTTGACCGTTACCATATTCCTTACTTTTTGGATGCAAAGACGGAGGTGGTCTTCCATCCGTTGATCGAGAGCATGAACAGTCTGTTGATGATGGTGGAAGAAAGATTTTCCTATCAGAGTGTGATGCGTCTGCTTCGTACCGGGATGACGGATTTGTCAGTGGAGGAGACGGATGCCCTCGACAATTATATTCTTGCGGCCAATATACGAGGGTATCAGAAGTATCGACGGATCTTTGAGGTGCAGCCATATGGCTATACGCCGGAAGATCTGGTAGAACTTAACGGGATTCGCCAGAAGTTCATTGCCCCACTGGACAAGGTGATGGAAGTCTTAGGTAAAAAGGAAGCCACAGTGATAGAACGCTCCACAGCGCTGTACGAATGGATGGTGGGTTATCAGATGCAGGAGCGGTTGCAACAGAAGGCACAGCAGTATCGTTTGGCGGGAGACGAAGTGCGCGCCAGAGAATACGAACAGATTTATGGCGTGGTGATGAATCTGTTGGACAAGTTGGTGGCGATTCTGGGTGACGAAGTGATGACGGTGGCCGAGTATGCTGAGATTCTGGCAACGGGATTTGAATCGCTGTCCATCGGCATGATTCCGCCGGCGCAGGATTGTGTCATGATCGGCGATATGGAACGTACCCGTCTGTCGGACATTCGTACCATGTATCTGATCGGAGCCAATGACGGTGCAATTCCCAAAGCCCTTGGTAACGGCGGAATCTTATCGCAATGGGAGCGGGAACAATTAAAAGAATTGGATGTGGAACTGGCGCCCTCTGATCGCCAAAAGGCATTTATGCAGCGGTTTTATCTGTATTTTGTCATGACGAAGCCTTCCCGGCAGTTGTTTGTGACCTTTACCCGTGTGGATAATGACGGCAAAGCACTCCGTCGTTCTTACCTGATTCATACCTTGCAAAAACTGTTTCCTACGGTGGCAGTCACAGAATATGAGACGCTTCCGGTGGAGGACCGGCTTTTGACTCAAGAAGTGATGGCGGATTATTTCGCGGAATGTCTGCGGGAATATGTGGATCGGGATGCCATGCCGGAGGCATTTTCTGCCATGCTGGACTGGCAACGGCAGCATCCGTCCCAACAGATGGAACGTCTGGAGGAGGCAGCTTTTTATACCCACCGGACAGAACGGTTGTCTCGGATTGCGACGGATGCGGTCTTTGGCCACAAGATCAGTGAGAGTGTCAGCCGGATGGAGCAGTATGCCCGTTGTGCGTATGCATATTTCCTGAAATATGGATTGCAACTGGCACCTCGGCAGGAGCATGCCTTTGCTGTGGTGGACATGGGGAATCTCTATCATGCGGCATTGGAACACTATTCCAAATCCTTACTGATGCGTGAGGATGTGAATTGGTATACGATTACGCCGGAGCAGAGTGATGCCCTTTTGGAGGAGTCCATTGTGCATACCTACCAGACAATGTCCAAGACACAGGTGTTGGAGGATGCCAGAGACGCCTATATTCTGCACAAGATGGAGCAGACACTGCATCAGACCATTTGGGCGCTGACGGAACAGGTGCGCAAAGGCTCCTTTATCCCCAGTGCATTCGAGGTGGATTTTCAGGAAGTGGGCGATCTGGAAGCATTGCAGTTCCAGTTGGATGAGATGCACACCATGCGTCTGCGGGGCAAGATTGACCGGGTAGATTTACACAAGACAGACGACAAGGTATATGTCAAAATCGTGGATTATAAATCCGGTCACAAAGATCTGGATTTTCAGCAGTTGTATCACGGATTGCAGGTGCAGCTGGTATTATACATGGATGCGGTCACAGAGGGATTGCAGCGGCAATATCCCAATCGGCAGGTGGAGCCGGGAGCCATGTTTTACTATCGCATTGATGATCCCCTGGTTCGGGCAGAGGAGGTAAAAAAGGGGACCACGGAGGATGCGGTGCTAAAGGCATTGCAGATGAAAGGTGTGGTCAATGCAGACGCCCAAGTGGTGGAAGCACTGCATCACGGATTACAGGGCTATTCCAATGTGATTCCGGTGGGTGTTAAGAGCGAGGGGCAGTTGTACCAGTCCTCCAGTGCCGTGTCTGCGGAGGAGTTTCGCATCATGGAAGATTATGTGCAGATGCTGATGAGGCAGACCGGGCAGAAGATTATGGAGGGACAGATTGACTGCGTACCTTTTCAGATGGGACAGCAAAGTGGCTGCACCTATTGTGATTATCATGGTGTCTGTGGTTTTGATGCCCGGATGAACGGGTATGAGGTTAGACGTCTGACGGAAGGCGGAAGCAGACAGGAGATCATAGAGCAGATGACCATGGATCTGGCAAAATATCATGGCAGGAGTCAGACAGAGGCAGGAGGTGAGACGCAGGATGCCAGAGTGGACCAAAGCACAGCAACAGGTCATTGATACAAGAGGAAAAGATATGCTGGTCTCTGCGGCGGCGGGTTCCGGAAAGACAGCAGTCTTAGTGGAGCGTATCATCCAGAAAATTATGGATCGAGAGCATCCGGTGGACATTGACCGGATGATTGTGGTGACGTTTACCAAAGCAGCTGCCGCACAGATGCGGGAGCGGATTCTGGCAGCCATCGAACAGGCACTGGAAGTGGACCCGGACAATGGGCATCTGATCCGGCAGGCTACGCTGGTACATAATGCCCAGATTACCACCATTGACAGTTTCTGTAATTATATTGTGCGCAATCATTTCCATGAGATTGGGATAGACCCGGATTTTCGTATTGGTGATGAGGGGGAGATGAATCTCATGCGCCAGCAGGTCATGGATGAGATGATGGAACGGCAGTACCAGCAGGCACAGGAGACCATGCAACGTGGGGAAACCTCATCCTTTTCGGCGTTTGTGGATGCTTATGCCAAAGGCACTTCCGATGTGGCGGTGACGGATATGATTTTGCGCGTTTTTGATAAGGCACAGAGTTATCCGTGGCCCAAGGAGTGGCTGCAACAGACGGTGGCTGTCTATGATGTGCAGACAGAGCAAGAGTTGCAGGATAGTGACTGGCTGCGTTGGATCATGGATTTGGTGCGGCTGGAAGTGGAGGAAGCGAAGGAACAGACTGGAAAGTTATTGGAACTATGCATGCAGCCGGAGGGACCGGTCTTCTATGCGGAAGGATTGCAGCATGATCTGGAGGCATATGAGGATCTGCTGGCCTTTACGGATACCACACGCTTCTATCAGGCTTTTTATGATTTTCATTATGGAACCATCGGTCGGAAGCCGAGAAATGCGGAAGTAGAGGAAGGAATATTATCGGCCGTCAAGGACGGCAGGGATGCCCTGAAAAAGAAAATCGAAAAATATCAAAAGGATTATGCCCCCTGTCCTCTGTCGGAAGTGCTGGAGCAGATGCAGCGCATCAAACCGGCAGTGACAGAATTGATTCGTCTTTGTGAGTGCTTTATGGACGATTTTGCGGCCTATAAGCGTAGGAAAAATGTGGCTGATTTTAATGACATCGAACATTTTGCACTAAATATTTTAAAGGATGAGACCACCCATGAATGTACGCCCACGGCAGAAGTGTTTCAGCAGCATTATGATGAGGTTATGATTGACGAGTATCAGGACAGCAATTACATTCAGGAAGAAATCCTAAGCAGTGTGTCCAAAGATGCAGCAGGCGGTCATAATATGTTTATGGTTGGTGATGTCAAGCAGAGTATTTATAGTTTCCGTCAGGCTTGTCCTGAGATCTTTACGGATAAATTCCGTCGTTTTACGGAGCAGACGGAGGGTTGCATCGCCATCGGACTGCACCAGAATTTCCGAAGTCGTAAAGAAGTGTTGGATTTTACCAATGATGTTTTTTATCCGTTGATGCATGAAGATTTGGGGAATGTGGAATACAATGATGAGGCGGCACTTTATCTTGGAGCGCAATCTTATCCCGCAGCGGAGGCGGGAATGTTTGATGCTCAGATTCTGGTGGCTGACCCGGAGGAGGCAATGCCGGAACTGGCGGGGCGGGAAGACCGTATTGCTTACGAAGCCAAGGTGATTGCCGACCGAATCAATGAAATGAGAAAGACGCAACTGGTGACGGATTCCAAGACGGGTGAACTGCGTCCTATGCGCATGTCGGACGTGGTGATTCTGCTGCGTAGCCCGGGCAAGATGGCAGAGCGCATGGTGGAAGTGCTGATGGAAAACGGAATTCCGGCATTTGCAGAAAAGCATACCGGCTATTTTGATACCACAGAGGTGGAGGCAGTGCTGAATCTGCTGCGGATTATTGACAACCCGTATCAGGATATTCCGCTTGCGGCGGTGCTGCATTCGGCGATGTTCGGATTTTCCAATGATGAACTGGCAGCCATTCGTGTCTGTGACAGGAAAGCGGCACTGATTGAGAATCTTCGTCTGTATGAACAGGCACATCCCGAACATCAGAAGACAACAGATTTTCTTGCCTTTTTGACGGATATGCGTGCAAGGGTGGCGGATACGCCGATTCATGAACTGATCCGACAGGTGCTGGAGGAGACGGATTATCTGACCTATGTCTCTGCCATGCCCAGGGGCGAGAGTCGGAGAGCCAATCTGGACAAATTGATTGACGAGGCGGCAGCCTATGAAAGTACAAGTTATAAAGGGCTGTTTCATTTCATAAACTATATCGGACAGTTACAGAAGTACGAAGTGGATATGGGAGAGGCGGAATTATTCAGTGAGAATGACGAAGCCGTTGCCATCATGAGTATTCATAAGAGCAAAGGACTGGAATTTCCCGTGGTGTTTGTCTCCGGGCTTGGAAGACAGTTCAATGAGATGGACAGCCGCGGTCAGATGGTGCTGCATGCGGATTTGGGAATCGGATTGGATTTGATTGATCAGGAGGAACGAACCCGCACGGTACCGCTCTATAAAAAAGTGGTGGCAAAGGCGGTTTCTTGTGATATGTACGGTGAGGAAATGCGGATATTGTACGTGGCACTCACCAGAGCCAAGGAAAAGCTGGTTCTGACAGGAGTTCTATCGGATGCCGCTCAGACCATGCTTTCGTGGGAGGAAAACCGGGGGCGATTGACCTTTGGACAGCGGGCAGGCGCCAAGCAATATCTGGAATGGATTGTGCGTGCTACGGCGGCGAAACGTGATCGGTATCCGGTGCAACAGGTTACGCCACAACAGGTGATTCTGGAGGAGATGGCACAACAGATTTCCAGACAGCAAAAGCGCGAAGCATTGCAGGAGATTGCTTCCGGTGCATCAACTGCATGGCAGGAACGGCTGACGCAGGAGATGGCATACCGGTATCCCTTTGCCAAGGAACAACGCTTCAAGAATAAGTATTCGGTCTCCGAGATTAAGCATCGGCAGATGGAACTGGCCTTTGCGGATGAGCAGAGTGAAGTCCCGTCGTTTTTGCAGGAGGAATGTGAACCCATCATACCGGCATTTATACAGCAAAAGGAAACAGATGGTGTCAACCGGGGCGCGTTGCGAGGTACGGCGGTGCACCGTTTCCTGGAGTGTTTTGATTTTACGAAAGACTTGAGCAGGAATGGCATTTTGGCGCAGATGGAGCAGATGGTGGCTTTGGGGCAGATGACCAGTGCCGAACAGCAGTTGCTTTCCGTAGACAAATTGATTTGTTTTCTGGAAAGCCCGCTGGCTTTGCGAATGAAAGCAGCGGCAGAACGGGGAGAATTATATCGCGAGAAACCGTTTGTTATGAGTGTTCTGCCCAAGGATTTATTCGAGGATGCAAAAACGGAGGACGAGACGGTTCTGGTTCAGGGAATTATCGACGTCTTCTTTTGCGAAGAGGACGGAATTGTGCTGTTGGATTACAAGACGGATACGGTGCGTGAGGCATCCGAACTGATTCGCCGTTATCAGGCACAGTTACAATTATACGCGAAGGCAATCGGTCGGGGAATGAAGTTGCCGGTGAAGGAACGGGTTATCTATTCTTTTTGTCTGGAAGAGACAATTTTATTGTAAATTCGATAATAACCGAATTCTATGGTTGCATTGTGTCGGGGAAGCATATATACTATTATTTGTTTTCAACAGGAACAGGAGGTTAAGGCGATGAGCAGTTATGAGTATGATGATGCCTGTGTGCAGGCTTTTCTGGAGCAGCAGTTGCAATTATTCCCGGAGGAAGTGGCTGAGACGCCTGAGGAGGCAGAGGCTTTCTTAGAGGATTGTTTGGCGGTTGTCTGCGACGATAAACAGGAAGTGATCTCCTATCTGGAAGAGGAGATGGATATTACAGGTATGGACGAAGATGAGATCCTGAAGGCAGAAGAGGTATTTGCCATTGGGGATGGACGTTATCTGGTTGTGGAAGGATAGCGCGACATCAGCATCTATTTGGAGGAAACATGAAACAGAACAGAAAGAGGATGCCGGCGTTCTTCGTGGTGCTGCTTTTGGTCTGTCTGATGTGTACGGGATGTCATATCGGGGAGAGACAGGTTTATTTTGCGTCAAAGAGCGGTTCGCATACGGTATTTAAGATTGGACAACTGGCATGTCCCAGGGAAGAAGCAAGGGTTTACCTTGCCAATTATAAGAACCTATATGGCAGAGTCTATGACACGAATCTCTGGACCGAGTCGTACGATACCGAGACGATGGAGGATAGCATCAAAGATGCTGTGATGAGTCATTTGACCAAGGTGTATGCACTTAATGTCTATGCTATGGATCAGGATATCAGTCTGACAGAAGCGGAGCAGGATGCTGTGGACAAAGCGGCAGAGGCATATTATGATTCGCTGAACCGGGCGGAACGCAAATATACCGGAGTTTCAAAAAAGGATATTCGCGAGATGTACAGTCGCTATGCCCTGGCAGAAAAGGTATATATCCAGCTTCTCAGTAATGTGGATGAGAATGTCAGTGAGGATGAGGCGAGAATAATGGATGCCAATATCCTTTTTGTAACAGATGGCACGCTGGCGCAGAATATCAGTACCCAGTTGAAAAATGGCGCATCCTTTGACCGTCTGGCAAGTACTTATAATGAAGCGGAAACGACAAAGGTGACCTTTGGTCGGAATACATATGACAAGGCTGTGGAGGATGTGGTCTTTCAGTTGGAGGACGGCGAGGTGTCGGATCTGATTCAGACGGAGGATGGCTATTACTTTTTTGAATGTGTCGACAAGTACAATGAAGAACTCTCCGAACAGAATAAGTCGGCCATTGTCAGTCAGCGGCAGCAACAGGCGATGGAGAATGTAATCTCCACCATTGAGACGGAATATTATTCGGATTTTAACAGCAAACTCTGGGACAAACTGACCATTGATCCGGACGAGAATATCACGACGAATTCATTCTTTTCCACGCTTGAGGAGTACGTATCCTTTCGGAAATAGGCGGTAGAATGATAAAACATACTGGAATTTTGGACAAGAAAGTGTATAATAAGGATAGAAACTGTTAATCACCCTTATAGAAGTAAAGGAGTAATTAGTATGGCAGATACAAAGAAAGTAGATGTGAAAAAGGTAGCAGAGGAAGCAAAGAAGGCCACAGAGACCGTTAAGGTTACCGCTGAGAAGGCTGCATCTTCTGTCAGGGCGACAGCAGAGAAATCTGCAAAGGCAGCAGAGAAAGCAACCGAGAAAGCTGCTGAGACAGCAAAAAAGGCTTCAGCAACAGCGAAGAAGACGGCTACGACTGCCAAGAAGACAGCAACCAAGAGAACAACCAAGAAAAAGGTTGAGGTTACCAGAACGGCAGTGCTTCAGTTTGCAGGAGAAGATTTCAAGATTGATGAGATCATTGCTAATGCAGAGGCTGCATTCAAGGCAGAGAACAAGAGAAAAGCAGTTCATGACATCAAGGTATACATCAAGCCTGAAGAGAGAGCAGCATATTATGTTGTGACTTCCGGTGAAAGCGAATATGCAGGAAAGATCGGCTTATAAACAACATATTGACCCACGAAGAGAGTGTGATGCGTTTGCGTCACACTCTTTTTTTGGTTTGCATGATGGCAGAGACACCACTTTCAAAAAAATCGGCGAGTGTCTGAAGGGATTCTTCGGTCAGGGGAGAGTAGGGCATCTTATGTAAACCAATGATTCCGTTGAGGGTAAAGGTGAGCAGTGCGCCCACAATCTGATATTCTTCCGGTACGATGTCGTGCTTGGATGCTTTGGCATAGATTGCATCGGTCAATTGTTGGGCAAAATGCCGATCACTTGCACTGAAAGGTTGAATGACATTACTTTTGCATATCTCCAGACTATGATAGAGATGGAGAAAAAAAGTTCTGGGATCATCGAACATGACAGAGATAGAATCCATATGATCTACAACAGATTGTGTTGCTTCTTCTAATAAAGAGTCAATCAAATCATAGATATCCGTGTAGTGTGCATAGAAGGTGGATTTGTTGATCTGTGCCAATGATACAATCTCTTTTACCGTGATTCTTTCAATAGGTTTTTGCTTTGCCAGTTCAATAAAGGCATTTGTAATGGCTGTTTTTGTTTTCTTTACTCTAATATCCATATCATTTCCCCACGAATTTGGACAAAAAGGTTGGTTATCCGACCAACTGGTGCCAATCTGCTGATTGTTTTCGCTATTTTTCGCTTCTATAATAACAATTGTAAGGCGGAAAAACAACTATGGGTTGAGAAAATGCCTTGTGGATGAGACAAGTGCTATGTCAGAAGTTGAGGAGGAGATATCATGAAAAACGAAGAAATAATGAAATCAGGTTCGGTATGGAGAGCAATTGCAAGTATGGCAATTCCGTCTGCTGTCATTATGATTGTAATGATTTTTTATAATATTGCGGATATGTATTTTATTGCAAAGATTGGTGATGCGGCACAGGTTGCAGCGGTATCGGTTGTTTCGCCGGTATTTTCCATTATTTCAGCCGTTGCCATGATGCTGGGGAATGGTGGGTGTACCATGATTGCAAAAGCATATGGACAGGGGGAAACCACGAAAGCAAAAATATATTCCAGTTTGTGTATCTGGTTTGCAGTGATTTGTTCGGCTGTCGTTATGGTTTTTGTTTTGCTTTTTACAGATCCATTACTGCGGTTTTTAGGTGCTAATTCGGATGTGTTTTCCTATGCGAAGGAGTATTTGTACCCGATTATACTTGGTATATCATTTTTTATGTTATCTAATACCATTGCCCTGTTATTGCGTGCGGAAGGGTCTGTGATGGCAGGGTTTACGGGGAATATGATTGGTACGATGACGAATCTGATTCTGGACCCAATCTTCATTCTGGGATTTCGCTGGGGTGTTGCAGGAGCGGCATGGGCCAGTGTTTTGGGAAATGTATTTGCTGTTGTGTATTATGCATGGATCATTTTAAAACAATCAAAGGCGTTATCGTTTTCTCCTGCCCATGCCTGTAAGGACATAGTTGCCATTGGACATATTTTGCTGTTGGGTTTGCCCAATGCCATTGCCAACCTTCTTTCCGGATTTGCGTCCACCTTCAGTAATCAATTATTGAGCAATTATGGAACAGATGCACTGGCTGCGATGGCGGCCGCCGGAAAATGTACTATGATTACAGGCAGTCTTGTTATGTCCATTTGCATGGGGTGTCAGGCATTGATTGCATATAATTATGGGGCGCAGAATATTGTCCGACTAAAAGAGATCGTGCGGAAATTGGCACTACTGGTGTTTAGTATCAGTTTGGGTGTGGGATTGCTGTGCATGACATTCCGTAAACAAATTATCATGCAGTTTTTGCATGAAGCAGATGTGATAGAATTGGGAACTCATATGGTGACCGTTCTTCTGGTGACCAGCCCAATTATTGGTATTGGTTATTTAGTATCCGGTTATTTTCAGTCGATTGACCGCCCAGTGGAGTCCCTCGTCGTATCCATTTTACGTCAGGGCGTGTTGCTGATTCCTGCACTCTATCTACTTGACAAGTTATTTTCACTGGAAGGAGTTATCTGGGCTTATGTCGTTGCAGATATTTTCGGTGCACTGGTGGCATTGTGTGTGTATTGGAAGGGAAGAAAGCGGTGTGTCATTTCGTAGCATATAAGGAAATTCAAATTGTTAGCACTCATTTCAAAAGAGTGCTAATTTTTTATTGACTTTTGCATTTCGCTGTCTTATTATATCTTCTAGATGGTTTTTACAAGTTTATGTTAGCCGGTGGAAACGGCGTATTTTAAATGAAGGAGTGACGTAATATGAGTAACAAACGTGGAAGTTTATCAATCACAAGTGAGAACATTTTTCCGGTCATTAAGAAGTGGCTGTATTCGGATCACGACATCTTTTATCGTGAATTGATTTCCAATGGCTGTGATGCAATCACGAAATTGAAAAAACTGGACATGATGGGTGAGTATGAATTGCCGGAAGATTACAAGGCGAAGATCGAGGTGATTGTCAGCCCGGAGGATAAGACCTTGACCTTTAAGGATAACGGTCTTGGTATGACGGCAGATGAGGTAGAAGAATATATTAATCAGATTGCTTTTTCAGGAGCAACCGATTTCCTGGAGAAGTATAAGGACAAGGCAAGTGAAGAGCAGATTATCGGTCATTTTGGTCTTGGTTTTTACTCTGCCTTTATGGTTGCCGACGAGGTACATATTGACACACTTTCTTATAAAGAGGGTGCTGTGCCGGTACATTGGGAGTGTGATGGTGGTACCGAATTTGAGATGGGCGACGGCGACCGGGATACGGTGGGAACCACAATTACGCTGTTTTTGAATGAAGATTGTCTGGAATTTGCCAATGAATACCGCGCAAGAGAAGTGATCGAGAAGTATTGTTCGTTCATGCCCACCGAGATTTATCTGTCTAAGAAGGATGCACCGGAAGAATATGAGACCATTGACGTGGCGGATAAGAGAGATACGGACAAGGTCATCGAGGAGATTCATACCGATGCCAAGATGGAGGAAAAAGAGAACGAAGACGGTACGAAAGAGATGGTTGAGGTGGAACCAGCCAAAGATCAGTTGAAGATCGTAAAGAGACCGGTTCCGTTGAATGACACTACACCGTTGTGGACTAAGTCACCCAGTGAGTGTACCGACGAGGAATACATTGCCTTTTACCGCAAGGTATTTATGGATTACAAGGAGCCATTGTTCTGGATTCATCTGAACATGGATTATCCGTTCAACTTAAAGGGAATCTTATATTTCCCGAAGATCAATACCGAATATGATTCCATCGAGGGAACTATCAAGTTATATAACAATCAGGTATTCATCGCTGATAACATTAAGGAAGTCATTCCGGAGTTTCTGATGTTGCTCAAGGGCGTAATCGATTGTCCGGATCTGCCGCTGAACGTTTCTCGTTCCGCTTTGCAGAATGACGGTTTTGTGACCAAGATCTCCGAATACATTACCAAGAAAGTGGCTGATAAACTCATCGGTATGTGCAAGACGGATAAGGAAAGTTACGAGAAGTACTGGGATGATATCAGCCCATTCATCAAGTTTGGCTGTCTGAAAGACACCAAATTCTGCGATAAGATGAATGATTACCTTCTTTTCAAGGATATCGACGGTAACTACACCACACTGCCGGAACTGTTAGTAGCGGAAGAAAAGCCGGAAGAAGACAGTGAGGAAAAGGCAACCGATGAAAATGGTGAGGCAGTCGATGTGGAAGAAGTCAAGGATGAGGCTGCGTCAGAGGATGACATGGATGCAGAGCCGGAAGACAAGAGAAAGACGGTCTTCTATGTGACAGATATGCAGCAGCAGAGCCAGTACATCAATCTGTTCCGGGAACAGGGGATGAATGCAGTTGTCTTGGATCATACCATCGACAATTCCTTTATCACCCAGTTGGAGCAGCGGAATCAGGATTACAAGTTCCTGCGTATTGATGCGGATCTGACGGAGAATCTGGTGGAGGAAGTCTCTGAGGAAGAGATTAAAGAAGCACAGGATGCGTTGTCTTCATTGTTTAAGAAAGCAACCGGTAAGGAGAACTTGACGGTCAAGGTGGAGAAGTTCAAGAACAAGGAACTTGCATCCATGTTGACGGTCTCAGAGGAGAGCCGCCGTATGCAGGAAATGATGAAGATGTATAACATGTACGGTATGGATCCATCTATGTTCGGCGGGGACGAGACACTGGTACTGAATGTAGATAATGATCTCGTTAAGTACCTGTTCGAACATGCGGATGGTGAACATGTGGAACTGTTTGCACAACAGTTGTATGATCTGGCATGTATCGCCAATAAGCCACTGGCACCGGAGGCAATGACCGCCTTTGTCAACCGCAGCAATCAGATTATGATGCTACTTGCAAAATAATACAGGAGATATCGAATTACCTGTTAGATCAACCCCTTTTTTCAGACGGCTGTCTGGAGAAAGGGGTTTTTTGTGTCTCCAAAGTGCGGTATAATAAAAGGCAACAGATGGGAATGAACCTTCTGGAAATCTTAGAATCGGAGGAACGGACAGATGGCGTGGTATGAGGAAGCAGTCTTTTATCATATTTATCCTTTGGGCTTGTGCGGATGTGCTAAGGAGAATCACAACGAAGCGGAGGATCATTTTGACCAGTTGTATGCATGGGCAGATCATGCAAAGGAGATGAATTGCACAGCAATCTATATTGGCCCGTTGTTTGCATCGGAAGGGCATGGCTATGAGACCACAGACTATCGCAGTGTGGATTGCAGACTGGGAACCAATGCGCAGTTCGCAGCATGGGTGGCGCATTGCCATGCCGTGGGGTTGCGAGTAATCGTAGATGCGGTATTTAATCATACGGGGCGCAGTTTTTTCGCATTTGAGGATATCCGCAAGAACCGTGAACAATCACCGTACCGTGACTGGTACTGCAATGTGAATTTTGGCGGCAATACCGAGTATCAGGATGGTTTTTCCTATGATAATTGGGGCGGGTACAATCTGCTTGCCAAATTGAATCTGCAGAATCCTCAGGTCAGACAATATCATTTCGATACGGTGCGTTTCTGGATCGAGGAGTTTGATATCGATGGGCTGCGGCTGGATGCGGCGGATGTGCTGGACTTTACCTTTATGCGGGAACTTCGTCAGGTGACCGCAGAATGGAAAGCAGATTTCTGGCTGATGGGTGAGGTGATCCATGGGGATTACAGTCGCTGGGCCAATGATGAGATGTTGCATTCTGTCACCAATTATGAACTGCATAAGGGGTTGTATTCGGGGCATAATGACCACAATTATTTTGAGATTGCTCATTCCATTAAGCGGTTGCATGACATTTGCGGCCAGACGCGCTTATATACCTTTGTGGATAACCATGATGTGGCCCGGATTGCATCCAAGTTAAACAACAAGTTGCATCTCTACTTGGTGGCGATTTTGTTATATACCGTATGGGGGATTCCGTCACTGTATTACGGCTCGGAATTCTCGATTCCCGGGGAGAAAGAAAATGGTTCTGACTGGAATCTGCGGCCTTGTCTTTCGCTTGGGGATTACGCGGATGCCATGAAATCAGACGAGATTACACGTCTGTATTGCCGGTTGGGACAGTTGAAGAAAGAGTATCAAGAGTTGACCTATGGCAGTTACCGCGAACTGCTTCTGACCAATCGTCAGTTCGCCTATGGTCGTCTGTTGGATGAGAGTGCCGTGATCGTGGCGCTGAACAATGATGATGCACCGGCACATCTGGAGATTCCGCTGCCACAGGAGGCATCTGTGGTACGACCGTTGCTGGAGGATAGCCAGGTCGCAGTGGACTTGGAGGGCACAAGGCTTGTGGTGGAACTGCCACCTAATCGCGGCATGCTGTTTTATCTGAGCACTCATTAGTACACAATAGCGGAACTTGACCGCACCATCCGCAGTGATTCACTGATAGGATTGTGATGCATTTTTACCTGTCTGTTTTTCCTATCACAGAATGCTGCAATACTAATAGGTGCGGT
>CAMAKU010000022.1 GCA_945836255.1 uncultured Roseburia sp.
TGACTGTAGGTTGATATATACTCTAAGGTGGGGGAGCATATGAGAGGGAAAAGAATCTTATCAATAATTTTAGTTGGTGTGATGATTGCAGCATCATGCATATTTATTGTGCCAAAGACAGCAGGAGAATTGTTTGCGGCGGATCAGATTATATGTGACGGGAATAATGCAGATTGGGCAGACATAGAAAGTAAGGGGTCCAATGATGCTGCCGTCAAAGACTGGAAAGTATGTGTATCACAGGAATATCTGTATCTGTACGTGGAGCAGAATCCTACGGGTAGTTATGGCGAGGCGATTGGCAATACGGAAGTGGCGCTTAGTTATCATGACAGTAATTATTTCAATGGGAACTATGGCAGGATTTTGTTTGCACAGGATTGGCAGAATGGCGGTTATTATGTTGCCAAAGATGGTTACTATACGAATCTGGATGGGGCGCAGGTTGTATTTGCGGACAATACGACAGATTATAATGTGGATGCCGCATATGCAGAAATTGCGATTCCGCGTTCTTGGTTCCCGTCAGAGAAGTTTACCCTTACTTATGCAGGGATTTCCGTTTCAAGTGAAGAAATTGTGACGATTAATGGAGCAAGCGTGTTGGGTGCAACAGAGACCACAAACCCGGGATATGGTGATGGTAATTCCAGCGCCGGAGAGGGGGAGGACACCCCGTTGAAGCCGGGTGATTCAGAGGGGACGGAAGAGAATCCGGATACGTCGGGTGAGAATGATCCCTCACAGGTACCTACCTATACCGGAATTGTGATTGATGGTTCCTTTACAGATTGGAGCACTATCGAAAAAACACAGAATCCGGCACCGGAATTGAAAGAAGGTGCGTCTGTCTGGGATGGAGATTATGTCTATTTATATCTCCGTGAGCAGGATTGGTGGAATGGTTGCGCGTCCATCGTAGGACCGTACAATAATGGTAATTTCTGTATAGAGACCAGTGATGGGACCAAGACGTCTGTGTTTGTAACACAGGGTGGGTGCTACGCGATTTTCCATAATCAGTGGATTCAGTTGGAGTATAATTTGACCAATCATGAGTATGAGATTCAGGTTCCTACATCTGCGATACAGGGATTTGGAGAGAGTACGACGTATTTGAATTTTGGTATTATGACAGATCGGACGCCCATTTATATCAGTCAGGGAATTACCAATCGAAGACCGGATATCGACTATGATAATAGTACGGCGGGTAAGTTAAAGCAGATACAGTATGATTATGATTTCTCAGATTGGGAAGGTTATCAGAAGACGACCATCCAGTATTCTACGGCGGGACATAGTGGCATTGATGCCGTAGGGTCACTGTATTCGGATGGTGATTATTTGTTTGGTTATGTAGATTATTATGCCAATTTCTATGCAGATGCATTTAACTATATTTATTTATGCGTGAATGGAAAGAACCAGCAAACCTGGGGTGGAGATAATGATTGTATGAAGTTTACGCTACGGGCAGTAGACGCAGACGGCAATGTGCAGCATTGGAATCAGGCAGTATGTCTGGCACCTGGTGATTACGAGTATTATCTCTTTGATACGGCGTATGTGGGATGTGCTACCAATATCAATTCACCATATACATTTACATATGGAAGAGCATATATCCACGTGGATCAGACAGGAAGAGCGCAGATGGAATATTATATTGATATTCCGACATTGGTAAAGGTCGTAAATCTGACACCGGAGCAGTGGGGCGCTTATAATTGGAATATTAAGCAGTCTGATATCAAGACATTCCATGTGCTTTATGTGCGAATGGGTATTCAGTGGGTATCATGTGGAGGTACTTCTACCGGACCGATTGTTGGTATTTTGCTTTGTATAGGCGTTGTTATTGCAGCACAGGTTTATCGTAAAAAGCGTTCCATGCGCGCATAGCAAGGAGCTGTTAGAGTGAGTATTTGGGTTGGATTGATCGTCCTTTTACTGTGGATTTATGTATACTATTTGATGTATCGGGCAAATCTGAAAGCTTGGAAATACTTTTGGGGTAGTTGTGGGCTTTTTATTATTATGATGATTTGGCTGAGACCTATGATAACCCAGCCACTGGCAAAAGTAGTTGCATCAGTGGCTGGTATTTTTGGTGATATCACGGGCATGTTCAGTGCCTTTTTTAAGTATGGTGTTCTTTATGTTGCAACCGGAGAAGGTGCCATTACGTTACAAATTGATTTTGAATGTTCCGGCGTACTGGAGATTATGGCATTTCTTGCGTTGCTCATCTTTTTTGAAGCCTATAATGTATTCGAACGAATCATCGTGGGAATATTAGGAACGATTTATATCATTTTGGCAAATGCAATGCGCATTAGCATTATTTGCACGATTATCTATTTCAATGGTGTTGGTGCCTATCATGTGGCGCATACCATTGTCGGGCGAATCGTATTCTATGCGCTGACAGTGATTCTCTATTTCTTTGTTTTTACCAAGACACAAATCATACGTCAAAAAGTGGGGGGATTTGCATATGGACATGATAAATAATATGCTGAATTCCTTCCTTTTTTGGGCAGCATGGATTATTATTCCCATTTTTATGGAAATGGTACCTGCTGTGGGGAATATTATTATTTTGTTTCGGAAACAGTGGCAAAAAAGACGTAGCAAACAAGCCGCCGTGGATGTGCCGGAGACAATCTTCTTTCCTGAAATTACACTAATGATTCCGGTGTATAATTCCGAAGATACATTGGAGGCGTGTATACGTTCTGTTTATGAAAGCGATTATCCAACCAATCGTATTAATGTATATCTGATTAATAATCAGGGAACAGACAACAGTTTTCAGGTGTTCTGCGAATGCCAGAAGCGTTACCCGGAACTTTTGATGCAGTGGCTCAATGCCGAGCAAGGTAAATCCAAGGCGTTGAATATGGCATTGTTTAACAGTAAGGGGAAATACATTATCAATATTGACAGTGATGGCGTGCTTGAAAAATCCGCACTGAAGAATATGATCAAAAAATTTGAGGGAGATTCTTCGATTCAGGTGATGACGGGAGCGGTTTTGACAGAACCGAGACTTATCGAGCAGTACCACTGGCTTTTTCCCAAACTGATCCGCAAAACGGAATTTATGGAGTATGCACAGGCGTTTCTTGCAGGAAGAAATTATGCGTCTGAAACCAATTCTGTTTATACGCTGTCTGGCGCATTTTCCGCATTTCGGAAATCAGCAGTTTTAGATTCTCATCTGTATAATACAGATACTATTTGTGAAGATACGGAACTGACCTTTCAGATGCGCTATAACAAAGAAGAAAAGGTACAGATCTGTGAGGATGCGATTTTCTTCGTGGACCCCATCGAGGATATGAACAAACTCTATACACAGAGACAACGCTGGCAACGAGGAAGTCTGGAAGTGTCCTCCATGTTTTTAAAAGAAAAGATGACGGTGGGGAAGATGTTTGTGGACCCAACCGTACGAACGCTGGTGTACGATCATACATTTGCATTTCCCCGAATGATCTGGTATCTAGCAATGATCTGTCTGCTGTTTATGAATTATTCTATGGATATGGTGCTGTTTTCGGCGGTGCTGCTGTTTTCATTGTATATTTTGGCAGGATATTTGTATTTCATTTCGACGGTTATTTTTTTGAAACCGTTTGAGGAATTGCAAACATACTACAAGAAGCAATGGTATGTTGTGTTGCTGCTACCGTTGTTTAATTTATTCGTTTTCTTTATCAGATTTGCAGGAATCATTAACAGCATCAACACCAACAGTGCGTGGAAAACAAGAAACTTCACGGAAGAAAAGGAAGCCTTTGTCCAGGAATTTAATAGATCGACCAAAGGGCTCCGAAGTATTATGCATAAAGTGCGGTTGTTCGTAAATGTAGATGGATCCGAGGATGAGTTGTAATCGATGTGTTTTTTATTAGGGCAGAGCAGGAGTATAACGCATGAAAAACAAAGATATTACCAAGATGCCGGAATGGGAGAACAAAAAAGTTGATATTACCAAAATGGAAAAGAAATTCCGTACGGTATTAGTTGGGACTTTACTGGTTATAGTGGCATTGGCGCTACTGGGCTATTATCTTATGTCACGTTATACTACCACATTGCTCAAAGTGTATGCCACACAACAGGATAATTATGTGCAATTGGTGCTGGATCAGATTAACCTGCAACAGGATGGGACAGAAGAAAGTATCATATCCAATATTATTGATACGCTGGATAGCGGAAAAACACATTATTGGACATTAGCAAGGGAAGATAGTCTGATTTATGTTAAAAATGTCCTGGAAACAGAACAATATCGAGGATCGGAATTGGATCAGTTTTATGATACACAATCGGCAGAGTCGTTCATTGACAACCTTCGATTGAATCGAGTGACACATGATATTTTTGCAATGAATGGTGTGACGTATGTGGCATCAGGCGCACTATTTGAATACAACGGAATGCAGTATGGCTTATGTCTTCTTACGGATGAGACCGTGATTCTTGATAACAACGAGTTTTTGGCTACAAGAATAGCGATGTATATTTTTGCGGGAGCACTGCTGGTATTATTGTTGATTTCCGTTATGGTGGCCGAAACATTGCTGAAGAGTAAGGAATTAGATCTGAATCTGATGAGGGGAAGACTGGAACTGCAGAATCTGCGCATTGAACGGCTGGAGACGGAAGCAAAACAAAGAGATGCGTATGACACCAGATTAAATGTATACCATAGTTCTTTGCTACAAAGTTTTGTGACGAAATTAAAGGCAGGTGGCATGAAAACAGGAACTTTGGTTCGATTGGAATTTGCAGACGATCAGGAACGTACGGCATTTTTAAATGAAGCATTAGTGAAGTTGGATGAGACCATTGTCAGATTTCGTCAGGAGGATGGGGCTATTATATTATTGTTTAGTGGATATGATGGCAAAGAGGCACAAACGATTCTGGAACGCATGAAATGCAGGCAGTATATTCAGGAAGTACAGTCAATAGAAGAGCAAGGAGTGTAGATATGACAGGCGGCTTGATTCGGACTTATCGATTTAAATTTTATTTGAATGCAAATCATTTTATCATCATCAATGGCGTGGAGGGGGAGACGCATCCGCACACATGGGAATTCACCTTTGACATCCAGATTAAAAGCGAAGCGTTTGTGGAATTTAATACCTACGAGAAATCCATTAATGACTATTTTGCGAAATATCAGAATTGTATTATGAATGATTTTGAGCCTTTTGACACCGTGATTCCTACGTTGGAGAACATGTCTGAGAAATTTGTAATGGATATCAGGGATTTGGTGGAGAGGGATGGAGCCAAGCTGATGCGAATGGAGAGTAGTGAGACACCCACGAGAAGTTATATCATCAGTTTTGCTGAGGAAGAAGAAATGAAAGAGTCCCTGAGCAATCGGAGAAAGGATAGTTTGGAGCAGGAGATAGATGCTGTAGTGGCGAAGATTCTTGAGAAGGAAAACAATAATGGGTAAAAAAGTATGCCGTGTCATGGAATCGCTGGTGATGATACTGCTGCTGTTGGGCGTTGCAGTTGGCGTGGCATATTTTATTTACGAGGGTGGCAATTATCCGGCAGGTTCCAATACTTACAATTATATATATCGCGCCAGAATTGTTTGCGATGAAATTCAGCAGGGTAACTGGTTCCCATTATATGATGGGAATTGGTTTAATGGACAGCAATTACTGCGCTATGTAGAGCCACTTCCCATTTATTTATTAAGTGGCTGTTTTGCAGTGGCACACGATGTGAATTTTGGATATTTGCTTTTCGTGGCGGTACTTTGTTTTTGCAGTGCCATTGGCTGGATGTGGATTGGATATCGGATGAACCGACCAAAAACGGGATTCGTACTGGGGCTTCTGTGGTTTTTTACACCCAATAATCTGCATACCTTATTGTTACAGGGGAATCTGGATGAGTCGGTGGCAATGATTTTTTTGCCATTTTTACTGTGGAATGTATATGTCTGGTTTTGCGATGACGGGAAGCGTGTTTCTACAGTAGCAGGTGTGATGCTGTTCACGTTTCTAATCGCCAACTGTAGTGTTACATATAGCATTGTTGTTGCGCTAGGCGTCATTTTATTTGGCGTTATTTATAGTATCACCCATAAGACGCTGGGAAAATGCCTGATCATGCTGATGGCACTGGTTATAGGTGTTTTATTGTTTTCTGTCTGGATTTATCCATCTCTATATGGAGACGGCACATCGGCGGCCAATACCGAGATTATGAAAAATTACTTCCAAGATGCCGTCGTCTCTTTGAATCCGTTCTACCGGACAGAGGGGAATGATCAGCATTACTATTATGGACTTGCGGCGTTTGCTGTGGCACTATTTGGCGTAATCGCCGGAAATAAAAAGTCCAGAACCGGATTTGTGGCGGCTATTGTTTTGTTCTTTGGAACTACCAGTAGTGCGTATTTGATTTTGTCCAAACTGCCGGGAAATCAGTTCTTCTGGATGACCAGATATATTTCCCTTGCTGTGTGCTTGATACTTCTGAGCCTGATGTATTGGAATACCATGAAGCGGGTATTTTATCTGCTGTGTGTGGGATTGCTGGTATTGGACGTAATTCCTTCCCTTCAAGTGAATCGGGGCGAAGGATATTACGATGCTGCTGGACAGACAGAGATTTTTCTGGAAGCCACTCTCTTGGAACGGGCAAGAGAGATTACAAATCAACGGATGTATTTTGTTGACGGGGGTCAGTACGATTCGGTTGCGGGATATTTGGGCGCCATGGCGGAGGATGGCAACGGCATTGTGAAACAGTCCGGCGGCAATGGATGGGAATACGCGGCTACTTCCGAGAATGTGGTAGAACTTAATGACGCGATAGAACGAAGACACTACGAGTATTTGTTTGACCGGTTGCTGACGTTGGGAAATGATACCGTGTTAATTTATACCGATGCATCAAAATATCTTGCAAAAGATATCAATCAGGTGATTGCAGCGGCAAAGGAAAAAGGCTATGACTTGGTAGAGACAAAGGGAAAATATTATCTGTTTCATCAGGATACACCGGAGACGTTTGGCGTTATCAGTCATTATGATGCGATTGCCATAGGTACGTCGTCGGATTTGGTGGCGTATTCCTATGATTCCTTCGAGGTGGGAGAATCGGATCATCTGGATGATTATTCCTATGAGGATTTAAAGGATTATAAGTTGGTCTATCTGTCCGGATTTACCTATGACGATCAAAAGAGTGCCGAAGATCTGGTGGTGAAATTGTCAGAATCAGGGGTCCGGGTGGTTATCGACGGTGGCACACTTCCGACGGATCCTTACACGGGAATACAAGGGTTTCTTGGCGTGACCTGTGAAGGGATTATGTTTGAAAATGGTTATCCCATTCTTTATTACAATGACAATGAAGTAGTCTGTGAACTGTTTCCGCAAGAGGAAAAAGATTGGAAGACCGTGGGCTTAAATGGATTGGATGTGCAGACGGGATATCTTTATGACAACGGGGTGGAAATGAGTTTCGCCGGATATGTTCGCAACTCCAATATTCAATTTGTTGGCCTGGGGATGATGTATCACTATTATCTGACATCCGACCAGGAAGGCAGTGGCGTCATTGTTGAGGATATTTTGGGAGAGGCTGTTCAGACAGTTCCGTCGCATACCATTGTTCCGCTTGAGATATCGATTGAAAGAAATCAAATAACGGTGTCGTCTGATTGGGAAAATGTGAATACGACACTGGCTTACACAGATCAGATGAGCGCTGACGAAAATATGTCTCAGCGTCACCACATGATCGTTGTGGGCAAAGGAATTACAACGATAACCATGTGTTATCCCTATCTGTTGCAAGGGTTGCTGATTACCTGCGTTGATTTTGCGGCGGCGATTTTGCTGTTAATTTATATTGGAAGGAAAGAGCACACCAAGAAGGAAATGACGAATCATGCTGGAAAAAAAGATTAATAAAAAAATAATACTGCTTGAGCTTGTAATTGGTATTTTATGTTGTGCGGGAATTTTTCTCTTCTTTTATCTGAGGAATTACCAGCCTTCCGGCGAGGATGTGTACGGACATTTATACAAGGCAAAGTTTCTGGGAGACCAGATCAAAGAAGGGGTATATTATCCGCTTTATGCAAGGGATTGGTATAACGGCTATCAACCGTTTCGATATTGGCCCATTCTTTGCTATTATGTCATGGCGTTTTTTTATCTGCTGACAGGGAATGTAATCTATACCTACTATCTTCTTTTTGTGATTACATTTGCGATAGGTTATATTGGCTTTTGCCTGATTGCAAACCGCGAAAAACGCATGATTTTTATTATCATTGGTATTTTTTATTTCTTTCTTCCGGATAATATTCGTCTAATGCTGGGAGAAGGGAATTTGGCACGTGTCTTTTTTATGGGACTTCTGCCGTTGTTTTTCTATTTTTACACGAATTTAATCGAACATAAAAAATCATTTATCCCAACGGTTCTGATGGTGGTTCTGTTTACCAATGTCCATGTGATGCTGGCGGCTATGAGTTGTATTATTTTCTCCATCTATGGATTGTTTGTAGGACTCAAGAAAAGGACGTGGTATCTGGGACCGGTGGCCTTTGTGTTAGGGTTCTTGTGTGCAGGAATCGTGTTGCTTCCGGCATTGATTGGTGATGTGGTGGGCGGCACCGGTTCTTCCACCAGCAGTGACGTGGCGGATTGGAGCCAGAGTCTTCTTTTGTCACTGAGTTTTACAAAGCGTATGCAAGGGGAAACGGCGGGAACATTTGCGTTGATGGTCGTTCTGTTGGCCATTGTGATTCTTTTGTTTGGACAGAGGAAAAAGGGGACAATCATTGCGCTTTTTTTTCTTGCAATGACATCCACGGTATTTCTGCCCATTGTGGAATTGCTTCCATTTTGGATGCTTCGTTATGTGCAAATGTGTTATGTTCTCATTTGTTATGAGTGGGGATTTCTGGAGTTTAAGAAAAAGGGTCTAATCTGGTTGACCTTTGTGGCAGTGCTCATAGATATTTTGCCGTCTTACAAGCTGGTTTTCAATAACGAAGAACCAATGGTTGCGGATTCTCTGCTTACGGAAGCCGTGGACCATACATCGAATCGTCTGGGTGTTCTGGATGAAAGCGAATTTAAGTCGTATATTTCGTATTATGCCTACGAACAAGGCGTGGATTATGTACAGGGCTGGGGGATGCAGGGGGCAAAAACCCGTAATCGGATTGTGTACATGACAGAAGCCATGAAATATGGATATTACTCCTATTCATTTCGGGAGATGCTGGAATTGGGATGCGACAGTGTGTTGATTAAAAAGAGTATCCTGCCCCAAGACAGTAAGATAGGAGAGATTGCGGATGCGGCTGCCCAGTATGGATATTCCTTCATAGAAGAGACAGAGACATCCCTTCTGTTTGATTTGACGGGTGTGGAAGGGTCCTTTGGTGTGAATGTGACATCCGATAATCTGGCGATTGGTACGTCGGCATTGTATGTTTCATATTTGTATCCTTCTTTTGTAGCCGGAGATAGCAATGATTTGTCGGATTATTCCTATGATGAGTTAAAGGGGTATAAGAAGATATATTTGTCGGGCTTTACCTACGAGGATCAGGATGCGTTTGAAGAACTGTTACAAAAATTAAATGCTGCCAATGTGGACGTATATATTGATGCTTCCAGTGTGCCACAGGGGATGTATCAGATTGGTAAACTGTTTGACGTGGAGACACAGAATATCGAATTGAAAAAAGTAGATTCTTGGCAATATGGTGATGAAACGTATCAGTTCCAACTTCCCAGCGAATGGAGAAGTGTATACCTTACCAGCAGCGCAGAGGATGTGTCTTTGGAGACGTTCCAAACGGATCAATTAGAACTGGGTTATTATGCGACGAGGGATCATATTCATATCATTGGAATGAATCTGCCGTATATGCTGGCGGAGGATGCTCGGGAGCAGAATCAGGAAGAACTGCGTATGTTGGTGGAAAGCATCTTTCAAGTGGATGCATCCGACCGACAACTGGCTTATGAGATAGTTCCGCTGGAGATTTCGTATGATAAGGAAGGTATGAGCATCACAGCAGAAGAAGATGTTTGCACAAATATCGCATATCAGGATAATTTCCAATCAGATCAGGAGATAGAAGAACAAAATCATCTGGTTGCGGTGAAAGCGGGAACTACAAGGATTACCTATCAATACGCATTGTTCAAAGAAGGTATGATCATGTCTTGCATCGGTGTTGCGGCGACCTTTGTTATATGGCTGTTGCTTTTCCGATTGGCATGGGATCCTCTGGTATGGTTGAAAAAAATAATGCAAAAGATATTGGAGCAATAAAGAAGGACGGTGTATATGGACGCACTGACGGAGCATTATAACAAATTTAACGAAGATAAGCGTCTGCTGCGCCGGCACGGACAGGTGGAATACATCACCTCCATGCAATACATTCACAACTATTTGCAGCAGTTGTCTTGTGAGGATAAGTGCGATATTCATATTCTGGATATCGGTGCCGGGACCGGCCGCTATTGTGTGCCACTTTCTCAGGAAGGATATGACGTGACGGCGGTGGAATACGTCAGATATAATCTGGGCATCCTGAAACAAAAGGGAAGTGCCGTCAAGGCGTATCAAGGGGATGCACGCCGGTTAAAGCGATTTGGCGATGAGAGTTTTGACATGGTTCTTCTCTTTGGCCCCATGTACCATCTATATACCTTCGAGGATAAGTTGCAGGCATTGTTGGAAGCGAAGCGTGTGACGCGCAAAGGCGGTTATATTCTGGTGGCATACCTAATGAACGAGTATGGTGTGCTCACCTACGGATTTAAGGAAGGGCATGTATGGGAGTGTCTGGAAGACGGGAGACTGGATGAGACGTTTCATTGTCATTCGGAGGAAAAGGATCTGTATGATTATGTGCGTCTGGAAGATATCGACCGGTTGCAGCAGTCTGCCGGTCTCGCCCGTGCCCGGATACTGTCAGCAGACGGACCTGCCGACTATATGCGCAGGGAGTTAAATGCCATGGACGAGGATACCTTTCACAAGTTCATTGAATATCATTTGTCGGTCTGTGAACGGCCGGAACTGCTTGGTGCAGGCGCACATACACTGGACATTTTACAAAAATAATTCAAGGCATAAAAAAGGCGTCGGTCTTGCGTCCCAACAGGGAGTCAAGATCGGCGCCTTATCTTATGGATGATTTATTTGCCCAATGTCACATTCATAATGACAGGGTTATGATCTGAATTCTTAAAGCCAAGATCCTTGGTCTCAACAGAATCAATGGTCAAGTTATCGGAAACGATAAAGCCATCAATCATGTAATACTGGAAGACGCTGGGATTGCTGTCATTGCCTGCCAGCGGCTTGTCAAGAGAGCGACAGGATGGTGTCGAGTTGTCGGTGATGAACGGCAGGTTCTCGCCAAATTCTGTCACATCGATGACGCCCGGTGTCCACATATCTTCACTGACAAGCGGATAGGCACTGGTATCGCAATTCGAGAACACCTGATTGAAATCTCCACCTGCAATGACGTAATTGCCTTTGGCAGCCTCCTCTTCCAGCAGTTCCCGTAACTGTGCCGTCTGTGCAGCCTTTCCTTCGCCATCATCGTAAGCTTCCAGATGTAAATTCACCAGAACCAATTCCTTGTCGCTGTTGGCAATGGGTACACGGTTAACCATCAGACAGCGCTTCAGATTACAGATGCGAATCGGATATTTGAACGGGCAGGGCAGGGAAATTCGCTGCGAATCTGCCACATCATAGGAAGACAGCGTTGCGATACCACAGTCAACTTTGCCAATGGTAGGGAATGGATACGGTACATATAATACCTTGTAATTCGTAGCATAGGTGTTGGTAAATCCGTCCATGGCAGAGGAGATGGCGCCCAGTTCATCTACATAGTAGGAACGCTTGGAATCCGTATCTACCTCTTGAAGAAATACGATATCTGCGTCAGAGTCCTGAAGTTGTTCGATGACAGCATTCACATTGTCTTCCACTGTCTGCTTATCACTGCTGCGGACACTGTCACCACCGTCCATAAAGAAGTCTGCGGTCTCGCCTAATCCGCAATAACCGATATTCCATGTCATGATGGTGAAATCGTCACCCTGTGCAAGCGTCTGGGAAGAACTGCCGTCTATGGTCAGTGTCTCGGTGTCTGCAGGCTTGTACTCGGTAATCGTGAGAACAGCAAATAGAAGAATGATAGCGGCCAGCAGGATCCCGATAATAATCAGGACAATCCTGAGCCCTTTTTTGAAAGATTTGTTCATAGTAAAATACCCCCTAAGAAATAATCTTGCCATGCCCTCCCCAAGGCATCAGCAATATGGATATTATTGTAGCACAAAAGAGTTTCCATTTGAACTGTTTTTGAAATAAAATACAGGCGGTTTTTTGAAAACTGGAAAAATAACTCATAAATTATAAAAAAATGAGCGATACTATTAAAACCATCAATAAGGAGAAGATTATATGAAAGCAACAGGAATTGTACGAAGAATAGATGAACTGGGTAGGATTGTGGTTCCGAAAGAGATTCGTAGGACGCTGCGGATTCGCGAGGGAGATCCGCTGGAAGTTTATACCGATCGCGAGGGCGAGATTATTTTAAAAAAGTATTCCCCGGTAGGTGAATTGGCGAATTTTGCATTACAATATGCGAAGGTGCTGGCAGAGACAACAGGGAAATTGGTCTGCATTACAGATATGGATCATGTGATTGCAGCGCAGGGTTCAGGCAAGCGGCATCTGGAAAATCAGCCCATCAGTCGGGAACTGGAGAAACTGATTGAGCAACGAAAGGATTACAGTTCGCTGGAGACGGGAGATGTGGTTCCCGTGGCAAAAGAAATGAAGGAGTCCTTTAAAGGACAGTCGGTCTCTGTGGTCAATGTACATGGAGATGCCTTAGGTGCCGTGATTCTTCTGGGACAGGAAGAGATCAGTCCGATGGAGATTACGCTGGTGCATACGACGGCAGAATTTCTGGGAAGTATCATGGAGGATTAGTCTTGTGTGGCGGTAGATTGGGTATCGCCAGTTACCCGGCTTTTGTGGTATACTTGGAGTGGACTGCAAAAGGAGGAAGACAATGGATTATAATTTCGATAAAGTAACAGATCGCCGCGGCAGTAATTCATACAAGTGGAACGTGGCAGACAACGAATTGCCGATGTGGGTTGCCGATATGGATTTTGAGGTAGCTCCGGAGATTCGCGAGGCGTTACAACGCAGACTTGACCATGGTATTTTTGGTTATGCCGATTTGCCGGAGGAATGGTATGAGGCATATCAGACATGGTGGCAGCGCAGACATCATTGGACAATGGAGCGGGATTGGCTGCTGTTTAGCACCGGGGTATTGCCGTCATTGTCGTCCATTGTACGCAAACTTACGACGCCTGCGGAGAATGTACTTGTGATGACGCCGGTGTATAATCATTTCTTCTCTTCCATTCTGAATAACGGACGTAATGTAAGGGAATGTCCGCTTATCTATGAAAACGGGAAATATCATCTTGATTTTGCTCTGCTGGAGCAAGGGTTGTCCGATCCTCAGACGGCGATGATGATTCTGTGCAATCCCCAGAATCCCGCCGGAATTATCTGGGATCGGGATACGCTGTATCGCATTGGGGAACTGTGTGAGCAGTATGGCGTGATTGTTGTGTCCGATGAGATTCATTGCGATTTGACAGAGCCGGGCAAAGAATATATTCCCTTTGCTTCTGTCAGCGAGACCTGTGAGCGCAACAGTATCACCTGTATTGCGCCGACAAAGACATTTAATCTGGCTGGTCTACAGACATCGGCAATCGTGGTGCCCAATCCGCATTTGCGCCACAAAGTCTGGCGAGGTATTAACACGGATGAGGTGGCAGAGCCCAATGTGTTTGCCGTGACGGGAGCAGTGGCTGCCTTTCGTGAAGGTGGAGCCTGGCTGGACGAATTGCGCACCTACGTGTCTGTCAACAGACAAACTGTGGCAGCATATATTACGCATGAGATCCCGCAGTTGTATCTGCTTCCGTCAGAGGCCACCTATCTGTTGTGGATTGATTGTCGTGCCATTACCGATGATAGCAGGGCATTTGCCCGATTTCTTAGAAAAGAAACCGGATTGTATGTATCCGATGGAAGGCAGTACCGGGGTGACGGGCAGTACTTTATTCGGCTTAACATTGCCTGTCCGGCAAGTGTTTTGCAGGATGGATTGGAGCGCCTAAAGCGTGGTGTACAGGCATATCAGAAGACAGAGGAAAGATAAGACAGCATAGCGGGAATATTTTACAGAATAAGACAAAAGAGGTTACAGCATGAAAGAGGAAAAGGAAATCCGAGAAGGGTACTATGAAGGCGAGAGGTCTTTATTTGGGTCCCATGATCTTAAGATTTATGATACGGTTTTTGGAGAGGGAGAATCACCACTGAAGGAGAGTTCTGACCTCTATCTGGAAAATGTGATTTTTGGGTGGAAGTATCCACTCTGGTATTGTCGGAATGTGGAGGTGGTTCATTCCACATGGCAGGAGATGGCACGGGCCGGCATCTGGTATACAGAGCATTTGAAGATGAGGGATACGGTGATTCAGGCACCCAAGAATTTCCGAAGAGTACGGGATGCCCATCTGACAGAGGTGGCGCTTCCGAATGCGGAGGAGACATTCTGGAATTGTGACGATGTGCATATGAATCGAGTGACGGCAAACGGCGATTATTTTGCCATGAATAGCAGTCACATGGTGATTGACGGATTGCGTCTTACCGGGAATTACAGTTTTGATGGCTGCAAGGATGTTGAGATCCGTAATTCCCATCTGCTGTCCAAAGATGCTTTTTGGAACAGTGAGAATATTACGGTGTATGATTCTTTTATTTCCGGGGAATATCTGGGCTGGAATGCGAAGAATCTGACGCTGATTAATTGTACCATCGAAAGTCTGCAAGGATTGTGTTATATTGATAATCTTGTGATGAAGAACTGTAAATTGCTGCATACGACGCTGGCATTTGAATATTCCACGGTGGATGCCCAGATTGATAGTAGTATTGACAGTGTGCTCAATCCAACGTCAGGGAGCATCAGTGCGCCGGAGATTAAGGAATTGATTTTGGAAAAAGATAAGATTGATCCGTCTAAAACGACGATTATCTGTCAAGATTCCTGAGAAGAAGCATACCATAGAGATGAGGTGATAAAATGTATCTCGTTTTCATTCCGTTAGTGGGAACGACGCTAGGTGCAGCGATGGTTTTCCTAATGAAAGAACAATTAAACGCGACCTTAGAAAAAACGCTGCTGGGTCTTGCAGCGGGCGTTATGATTGCGGCATCCGTCTGGTCCCTTCTGATTCCCTCCATTGAGATGGCAGAGGAGCAGGGAAAAGTGGCATGGATTCCAGCGGCAGTGGGATTTCTGTTGGGAATGGTATTCCTGTTAATCCTAGATAGTATTATCCCGCATTTACATATGGGAAGCGAAGATCCCGAAGGTGTAAAAAGTGAATTATCTAAGACAACGATGCTGGTTTTGGCAGTGACCCTTCACAATCTGCCGGAAGGTATGGCCGTAGGTGTGGCTGTTGCGGGCGCCTTAGCAGAGAACAGCAGCATTACCATGGCGGCAGCGCTGGCACTTGCGGTGGGGATTGCAATCCAGAATTTCCCGGAGGGGGCGATTATTTCCATGCCGCTTTGCGCCACAGGCGGCACAAAGAAAAGAGCATTTCTGTATGGATTTCTTTCCGGTATTGTTGAGCCCATCGGAGCGCTTCTGACGATTGCGCTTGCGCATCTGATTCTGCCATTGCTGCCGTATCTGTTGTCGTTTGCAGCAGGGGCGATGATGTACGTTGTTATTGAAGAATTGATTCCGGAAGCCCAACAGGGTAAGCATAGCAATCTGGGCACCATCGGGGCGGCGCTGGGATTTGTGTTGATGATGATTCTCGATGTGGCACTTGGCTGATAGGACATGTAGAAAATAAGAATGAAAAAACGCAAGAAAAAAACACGAACCCAGAAAGTCTGGGGTTTTATCAAATTTCAAATGGTTCTTATGGTGCTGGTGCTTGCAGCAGTTGCCTATTATTATGCCGGGGGTTATGCGGCAAAAGTCAGCGCCATGAAGACGGAGGCCGTCAGTCTGGTGTCCCACTCATCCAAAGAGACGTTCCGCCAGAGTCAGACCAGCATCGCTTATGATGTGAACGGAGAAGTGCTGTCGGTACTCAAAGGGGAGAAGGATGTCTATTACATTTCCTATGACGAGATTCCCATCTATATCAAGCAGGCGATTGTCAGTACCGAGGACAAGCGTTTTTATAAGCACAATGGCATCGATTATAAAGGGATTGCCCGTGCGGTTGTTGCCATGATTCAGGATGGTGAGGTAACCCAGGGGGGGAGTACCATCACGCAGCAGTTGGCAAGGACGGTGTTTCTCTCCACGGAGAAGACGTGGGAGAGAAAGATCGAGGAGATGTACATAGCCGTGGAACTGGAAAAAAAGTATTCCAAGGAAGAAATCTTAGAGTTCTACCTGAACAATGTCTTTTTTGCAAACGGTTATTATGGAATCGAGGCTGCGGCGGAGGGATATTTTGGAACGGATGTGAATCATCTGTCCTTGTCACAGATGATTTATCTGTGTGCGATTCCCAATAATCCGACATTGTATGATCCGTTGGAACATCCGGACAAGACTTTGGAGCGTCGTGACCGGATTCTCAAGTCCATGCTGGATGATAAGGTGATTTCAGAGAATTCCTATAAGACGGCTGTGGCTGAGACGATTACGACAGTGGAGCCAACCACAATCAAGAATAATTATGCAGAGACGTATACTTACTATTGTGCAACCCGTGCTTTGATGGAGTGCGGGGGATTTACGTTTCAGACTGTGTTTGCCGATGATGAGGAACGGCAGCAGTACGAAAAAGAATATCAGGAACTGTATGAGGAGTGCAATGCCAAACTATTTACCGGCGGGTATCGGATTTACACCTCCATTGATCTGCATGCACAGAATCAGTTGCAGGCGTCCATCGACTGGGTTCTCGCATCCTTTACCGAACAGAATGAAGAGGGTATTTATGCGCTGCAGGGGGCGTCTGTGTGTATTGACAATACCACCGGGATGGTACGTGCCATTGTTGGTGGAAGAAGTCAAGATGTAGAAGGGTATACGCTGAATCGTGCGTTTCAGAGTTATCGGCAGCCGGGCAGTGCAATCAAGCCCCTCATTGTCTATACACCGGCGCTGGAGCGGGGATACACACCGGATACCATCGTGGTGGATGAGCCTGTTGAGAATGGTCCGGACAACGGTGACGGACGATTCTCCGGTGCGATGACACTGCGACAGGCAGTGGCGTTATCTAAGAACACGGTGGCGTGGAAGATTTTTGATGAGATTACGCCGGAAGTGGGCATTTCTTATCTGGAATCCATGGGTTTTGCTCGGTTGGACGAGAACGACAAGCGTTTGCCGGCAGCCATCGGTGGCTTTACCAACGGGGTGTCGCCGCTGGAAATGGCAAAAGCGTATGCAGCTATCGAAAATGACGGGGGTTATCGGAATCCTACTTGTATCATGAAGATAACCGATGCACAGGGAGAGGAGATTTACCAGTCTGATCAGAGTGCTACCGTGGTCTACAAAGAGAATGCTTGTCGTCAGATGACGGACATGCTCCGGACGGTAATCACCTCCGGAACGGGCAGGGGATATTCTCTGGGCAATATGCCTTGTGCCGGAAAGACCGGAACCACAAACGACAACAAGGATGGATGGTTTGTGGGGTATACGCCGTATTATACCACCAGTGTGTGGGTGGGTTATGACATTCCAAGAGAGGTGGCAGGTCTGGGCGGCGGCACCTATCCGGGGCAGATCTGGCATGCATTTATGTCGTGGTTACATGAAGGATTGGAACCCATCGACTTTGTTGCGCCGATGAGCGCACAGGAGTAATGATGCAGGTTATGTCGATAAATGGTCGAATTAGGACAAATGCCTTGTAAAGAACAGGTAAAAATAATACAATAGGAGACATGGAAAATTGGTGGAGGAAGAGAACATGAAGAAGTATGGTTTTGGCGCTGATGTGGGAGGAACGACGATCAAGATGGGGCTGTTCGAGACAGACGGAACCTTGGTAGAGAAGTGGGAGATTCCTACGGACACCAGCGAAAAGGGAGCACATATCTTACAGGATATAGCATCCACGGTTCACGGCAAAATGGTGGAGTATGATCTGACGAAAGACATGGTAGAAGGGATCGGTATCGGTGTCCCGGGGGCGGTCGATCAGAACGGTGTCGTTAATAAAGCGGTCAATCTGGGCTGGGATATTATTCCGGTGGAGGAAGAACTGGGCAGACTTTCCGGAATGCGTGTTAAGGCAGGTAACGATGCAAATGTGGCTGCGCTGGGGGAGAACTGGATGGGCAGCGGTAAAGGCTATGACAGCATCGTTATGGTGACCCTTGGTACCGGTATTGGTGGCGGAATTATCATCAACGGTCGTATTTTGACCGGAGCCAATGGTGCAGCAGGTGAGATTGGTCATATCATTGTGAATGACCAGGAGATTGAGGCATGCAACTGTGGCCATTATGGCTGTATCGAGCAATATGCTTCTGCCACAGGTATTGTGCGAATGACACGTAGAGCCCTTACCAATACCTCTGAGGA
This sequence comes from uncultured Roseburia sp., assembly GCA_945836255.1. Lineage (GTDB taxonomy): Bacteria > Bacillota > Clostridia > Lachnospirales > Lachnospiraceae > Pararoseburia. Next base: position 18,752 of record CAMAKU010000022.1, read on the forward strand.
TAGTGTCTTGAAGACATTGGGAGAGCAGGTGAGTGCGAAGGATGTATTTGATTGCGCCCGGGAAGGCGACAAGGTGGCATGCGATGTGGTGGATCAGATTTGCGGCATGCTTGGCGCAACACTTGCCAAGATTGGTTGTGTGATCAACCCGGATGCCTTTGTCATCGGGGGCGGAGTGTCCAGAGCCGGTGAGATACTGATTCGGGCATTGGAGGAACCGTTCCGCGCGCAGGTGTTCCATGCTTGTAAAGATACACCGATCGTGCTGGCATCTCTGGGTAATGATGCCGGTATTTATGGGGCAGTTCGGATGCTGTTATCATAAAGTTGGATTGTACGAAAAAAAGTACTAGCATTTTTGTTTTGTTTGGATTATAATTGAAGGGCAGTTTGTGAGAGAGACAAGCTGCCTGATTCCGTTATCGTCGAAGCACGATATCCCATAACGGCGTGTGGCTCAGCTTGGTAGAGCGCTGCGTTCGGGACGCAGAGGTCGCAGGTTCAAATCCTGTCACGCCGATGAACGAAAACCGTAATCTTTGTCATAAAGGTTACGGTTTTTTAGACAAAAAGGGACAGGCGCGATGCCTGTCCTTTTTTATATTTGATACATTTCGTTATGATTTAGGGCACTACAAATAAAGGTCAGATGAAAAAGTAAATTCCAGTTCAAACTGATTTGACCTCGTGTTTTCAAAAAATGGTAAAGAGATCGAGTCTTATTTGATTTTCATTCAGTACATGAATGACTGACGAAGGAAGAGATAAGAGAATCGGGGAGGGAATTCCTC
>CAMAKU010000023.1 GCA_945836255.1 uncultured Roseburia sp.
GCATCACAATCCTATTTTGTAAACTATTGCTGGAACACAGCAAAAGTTTCGCAAATGCCTATTGTATTTATTATTTCCACTCAAGAATATTATATGTAAGTCGATGGAAAATGCAAGGTGAAAGTTCGCTATCGGTCAATGGGATGACGAAGGGCGTCGTTATTCGTTGGCCAGAAAAGAATGAAGGGGGTTCTGTAACAGCGGAAACAGGATGGCTGCCAGAACAACGCCAAATACGCCCTGTACAATATTAAACGGGATACCGCTGGCAGAAGAAGCCACGCCTGCAGCCAGTGCTGTGCCGGAGAGTCCGTCACCGGTTGCCAGAGCCATCAGGAAAATCTCATACACAAAATAGCCAATGACCATAAAAGCCTCACCGCATACGCCACCAATGATGGTATTTACCACCTGTCTGCCTTTGCTTTCTTCCGATGCCACCCGTTTGGCCAATGCGTTGCATACCACACTGGCGATGACGGCCGTCAATGCCTTGATGACGAAAGTCGCCGGTGCATAAGAGAAGTATCCGCCAAACAGATCGGCGAACATGGAACCAATGCCGGCAGCAAGACCGCCGTATAAGGGCCCTAAGAGAAATGCACTAAGCAACACAACGGCATCTCCCGGATGAATATAGCCCATGGTTGGGGTCGGTACTTTGATGACCATGGTTGCGACACATGTCAATGCAGCAAAAAGTGCGGCAAAAATCAGTTTCTTTGTTTTCATAATTTTCTTCCTTTCTGTTACCCCAGGGAAAAAGCCTGTTGCATTCGTGCAGGTAACTGTGTATCATTATAATCAAAATTGGTTATATGAAAATAACCATTTTAAACAAATTTGACCATACCAGATTGTTGAGACGAACCAGATGATTTCGAATGGGTCACTTTTTGCTGGAGGGAATAAAGATGCTTACCTACACCTTTGAGAATCGGGGCGAGAAGCCTTATTATCAGTATTTATACGAGTGCCTGCGTCATGATATCGAGCAGGGGGAATTGCCTGCAGGGACTAAACTGCCGTCAAAGCGAAGTTTCGCACGGCAACTGGGGCTCAGTGTTATGACCATCGAAAGTGCATACGAACAGTTGATGGTTGAGGGTTATATTTACGCGGAGGAAAAGCGGGGCTATTTCGTCTCAGAGATGTTGGGACAGATGCGTTATCCCATGCAGCAGGAACGTCCGCTCTATCAGATGGTGCAGGATGATTCCAGACAGCAGTGGCGTATGGATTTTACGTCCAATCAGGTGGATCGGGAACGCTTTCCCATGGCAATCTGGTCACGATTGATGCGTGAAGTGCTCAGTTCGCCCTCCAAGGACGTGTTATCGCCGTCGCCCCCACAGGGAATCTGGGAATTGCGCTGTGCCATTGCCGAGCATCTGTACCATTTCCGGGGAATGAATGTGTCGCCGGAGCAGATTGTCATTGGCGCGGGAACCGAGTATCTGTACCATATGTTGATTCAATTGCTGGGAAGGGATCATGTCTATGGGATTGAGAATCCCGGCTATGGTAAATTGGCCAATATCTATGCCTGCAATAATGTGGCATACCGGTTCGTGGATCTGGATGAACAGGGGGTGTCCATTGATTCCCTGCGGGCGAAACAGGTGGATATTCTTCATACATCGCCATCCCATCATTTTCCCACCGGAATTGTCATGCCCATCAGCCGACGACAGAAATTACTGGCATGGGCAGCCCGGGAGGAGAACCGCTATATCATCGAGGATGACTATGACTGTGAGTTTCGCTTTGGGGGACTGCCGATTCCTACGTTACAGAGTATCGATGCCAATGATAAAGTCATCTATCTGAATACTTTTTCCAAAAGTCTGACACCGTCCATCCGAATCAGTTACATGGTGCTGCCGCTGCCGTTGATGGAGCGTTTTCGAGACAAATTAGGGTTTTATGCGTGTACGGTGGCGAATTTTGAACAGTATACCCTGGCTGCGTTTTTGGCACAGGGATATTTTGAAAAACATATCAACCGCATGCGCAATTACTATAAGAATCAGAAGAATGAAGTGATTGCACTTTTGAAAAAAAGCAGTCTGTGGGAACGCGTTTCCATTTATGAGGAGGATGCGGGACTTCATTTCCTGCTTCGGATCCGTACCGATAAATCCGACCGGGCGATCAAGGAAGATCTGGACAAATGCGGGATTCATATCCGCAGTATGGCTGACTATACCCACGGCAGAAAAAAAATCCAGGAGCATACCTTCGTTATCAATTATACGGCGCTGGATACGGAGGCTTTGCCCGAAGTCCTGGAGGAAATTTCCCGGAATGTTTTATAGAAAAAACACTTTTTTTGGCGATTATGATTTGCAAAAGAATGTGGTGGTGATAGAATATTCTGTAGAAAATAAGAAATATATCACGGAAAGGAAAAGATTATGTTTGGATTTGGACAACTCATTGAAATCTTGAAGAAAGACCCGAAGAAGATCGTATTTACCGAAGGTACGGATCCGCGTATTCTGGAGGCATCCTCCCGATTGCTGGCATCCAACTTCCTGGCACCGATTCTCATCGGTAATGCTGCTGAGATTGAGGCGGCTGCAGAGGAGAGCGGATTTAATATCCGCGGTGCCGAGATCATCGATCCTGCCAACTATGACAGAATGGATGAGATGGTAGAGATGTTCTGCGAATTGAGAAAGAGCAAGGGCGTTACGCCGGAACAGGCGAGAAAGACCCTTTCTCAGGCGAATTATTTTGGAACCATGTTGGTAAAGATGGGGGTTGCTGACTCTCTGCTGGGAGGTGCGACATACTCTACCGCGGATACCGTAAGACCGGCGTTACAGTTGATTAAGACCAAGCCGGGTAACAGCATTGTATCTTCCTGCTTTATTCTGGTTCGTCCGTCAGCAACCGGTGATAACGAGGTGCTTGCAATGGCAGACTGTGCCATCAACATCAAGCCGTCAGAAGATGAACTGGTAGAAATCGCCGGTGAGACAGCAGAATGCGCCCGCATTTTTGGTATTGATCCTCAGGTGGCATTCCTTAGTTACTCTACACTGGGTTCCGGTAAGGGGGAGGATGTAGACAAGATGCGCAATGCCGCAGCCAAAACGAAGGAGAAGTATCCTTCTCTTCCTATCGAGGGTGAATTGCAATTTGATGCAGCGGTTTCTCCCCGGGTGGCACGTACCAAGTGCAAGGATTCAGAAGTGGCAGGTCATGCCAATACCTTTATCTTCCCGGATATCAATGCCGGTAATATCGGTTATAAGATTGCACAGAGATTGGGTAATTTCGAGGCCTATGGTCCGATTCTGTTAGGACTGAATGCGCCGGTGAACGATTTGTCTCGTGGATGTAATGCATCAGAAGTATATTCTATGGCAATTATTACGGCAGCACTGGCATAAGAGAGAAAGGATAACTTATGGAACAACTGCAATGTCTGGAAGAACTGGGTGTGGATCTGGATGCAACATTGCCGCGTTTCCTGGGCAATAAGAATTTTTACCTAAAGATGCTTGCCAAGTTTTTGGATGATCCGAATTATGACTTGCTGGAGAAGAGTCTTCAAGAGCAGGATTATGAGACGGCTTTTCGCGCCGTTCATACCCTGAAAGGCGTTAGTGTCAACATGGGATTGAATCTGCTCTATGATGAGACCGTTTTGTTGACGGAGGAATTGCGCAAACCGCCCTATGATGAGGACAAGATTTCCATGTTCTTTCAGGAGACAGACCGGCAGTACCATCGTTGCGTCAAAGTGATTCGGCAGTTGCCAAAGGATTTGCCCTGTGGGGAATGATGGTGGCGATGGAATAGAAAGCATACAATCGAAAGGCTTTGCATGGCAGAGTTGTCTGCTGTGCAGGGCTTTTTTTATGTCTGTTGGCACCGCATCAGCATTGGCTGCATATAGTAAAATGATACTAAGAAAGCAGAATTGCAGATCAATGGAAGTAGATTTAACAAGTAGTGGCTACATTTCCTCGGGCGAAATGTCAGTCGAAGTATTTGGCAGAGATACGGGAGAGCCCCTGCCGGGGGCAACAATCAACATCTACAATATCGCTGACGGAACCTTGTTGCAGTCTTTTACGGCAGACGAGGCCGGACAGATTCCGATTGTTCGATTAGACAGTCCGCCGCTGGAGTACAGCCTGGAACCCGGCTCTGTGGCGCAACCGTACAGTCAGTATAATATTACGGTGGAGGCACCGGGCTATGAACCACTGAATATTGTGGATGCCGAAGTGCTGCCACAGCAATTGGCGTTGCAACCGATTCCCATGACTCCGCTGGAGAACGTGGTGCCGGGACCGGAGCAGATCGTTGTTCCCGGGAACACGTTATTTATTGAGACAGAGCCGAAGATACCGGAGGCAGAGATTAAGCCGGTGGCTGAGACGGGAGAGATTGTCTTGAGCCGGGTGGTGATCCCGGAGTATGTCATCGTGCACGATGGGGTGCCCAGTGACCGGACTGCCAATGATTACTACGTGACGTATAGGGACTATATCAAAAATGTGGCATCCAGCGAAATCTATGCCACCTGGCCCGATGCGGCGATCCGTGCCAACGTACTGGCAATCATGTCCTTTACCCTGAACCGGGTCTATACCGAGTGGTATCGAAACAAAGGTTATGATTTTACCATCACCTCGTCCACGGCCTATGACCAGAAGTGGTCCTTTGGTCGTACGATCTTTGAATCCATCTCACGGGTGGTGGATGAAATGTATACGAACTATTTGTCCCGCCCCAATGTCAAGCAACCGATTCTGACCCAGTATTGTGACGGCAAAAATGTCCGGTGCCCGAACTGGTTGAGTCAGTGGGGCTCCAAGGCACTGGCGGATGATGGGTTGCGTACCATCGAGATTATACGTTATTATTATGGAGACAATATGTTTATCAATACGGCAGAGGAGATCAGCGGCATACCTATCTCCTGGGCCGGAGAACTTTCCCTGGGGTCATCGGGGAGTAAGGTGCGGCAATTGCAGGAACAGCTCAACGCAATCTCTGAGAATTATCCGGCCATTCCCCGTGTCAATGAGGATGGTATCTATGGTCCGCTGACACAGGCTGCGGTGGAAGTATTTCAATCGGTCTTTGGCCTTCCGGTCACAGGTGTGGTAGATTACAGGACGTGGTATAAGATATCTCAGATCTATGTAGGTGTGACGGGGATTGCAGAATTATAGCAGAATGGATGCGACAGAAAGAGGAATACCCATGGCGAAATGGATGATGTACAGTAAGAAAGCAGATTTTCAGGAAATAGCAGCAAGGCACGGTGTGGATCAGGTCATTGCCCGGATTCTGGTGAACCGGGGTGTGACAGAGGAGACTCAGATTCGGCAGTATCTGCATCCCTCTGCGGATGATTTGATGGATGGCAGTCGGATGCGGGATATGGAAAAAGCCGTGTCGCTGCTGCGTACGGCTGTGACTGACCGGATGCGTATACGCATCATCGGAGATTATGATATTGACGGCATTCAGGCCACCTACATCCTGCATCAGGGACTGCTGCGGGTTGGCGCTCTCGTTGATTATGCTGTGCCCAACCGGATGGAAGATGGGTACGGTCTGAATGTCAGTATGATTGAACAGTGTATTGCCGATGGTGTGGGGCTGGTAGTGACCTGCGACAATGGGATTGCAGCGGCGGAGGCGATTGCCGCTGCCAAAGAGGCGGGGCTGATGGTGATTGTGACGGATCATCATGAGGTACCTTATACCATGGAGCAAGGCCATAAATGTTATCATCTGCCTCCGGCGGATGCCATCGTCAATCCCAAACAGGCAGACTGTCCGTACCCGTTTAAGCAGTTGTGTGGCGCTGCTGTGGCATGGAAAGTCATCCGGCAGTTGTACCCGGTCATGGGGATTGCAAAGAAGGAGGCGGATTGCTTTCTGGAGAATGCTGCCTTTGCCACAGTGGGGGATGTGATGGAACTGCAGGGGGAGAACCGTTCCCTGGTGGCACTGGGATTGAAACAATTGCAGCAGACCTCCAATCTGGGGATGAGGACGCTGATAGAGCGCTGTGGGATCCAGGGGAAAATGTTGAGCGCATATCACATCGGGTTTATTCTGGGTCCCTGCCTGAACGCCAGCGGTCGATTGGACTCAGCCACCAAGGCCATTGAACTGTTGGAGACTTCCTCAGCGAGGGAGGCAGTCGCGCTGGCCGACGCACTGCAATCTCTGAACGAACAGCGTAAGGTTATGACGGAGCAGGGGGTGAAAGCAGCAATCGCCTACGTGGAGGACCATGCGCAGTCAGCGGATGCCGTTCTTGTGGTGTATCTGCCAAAGGTGCATGAGAGTGTTGCCGGCATCATCGCAGGACGCCTTCGGGAGCAGTATGAGCGACCGGTCTTCGTGCTGGTGGATGCGGCGGACGGTGAGGGGGTCAAAGGCTCCGGTCGTTCGGTGGAGGGGTATTCCATGTATGATGAGATGTGTAAATGCAGCGAATTATTTACACGTTTTGGTGGACATCCCATGGCTGCGGGGCTGTCACTGCCAAAGGAGAATGTAGATGCCTTTCGCCGGAAGATTAATGCGGTATGTGAACTGAGTACGGAACAGATGCAGACGGTAATTCATATTGATGTTCCCATGCCCTTTTCCTACCTGACACCGGAACGCATCCGGCAGCTGGATCTGTTGGAACCCTTTGGTAACGGTAATCCGAAACCGGTCTTTGCACAAAAAAATGTCACCGTGTTACGCCGCCAGCCTATGGGCAAGAACGGACAGTATACACGGATGGAATTGCGGGGAGAGGACGGCGGTCAAATCGAAGGCTTGTATTTTGGCGATGTCAAGAACGTAGAGGATGTGCTGTCTGAAAAAGGTAAGATTACGGTGGCGTATTATCCTCAGATCAATACCTACCGAGGGACTCAGAAGATGCAGGTGGTAATCTCTCAGATTTGTTGAGCAATGTGTTTTTGAAATCTTTTCCATCTATGATTGCATAATATTACAAAAAACGGTAATATGATTGTATACATTTAATTAGGAATAAATGTATGAATGGAGGGATGCGCTGGCATGTTTCGTAACAAAGAAATGAAGCGGCAACTGGAGCAGACTCATCAGGTACAGATGCAAGTGCAGGAGTATCGGCGGATACTGGGTGCGGTGGAAGCAGATACGGTGGAGACCCAGGTTGAGGTAGATCAGTTACAGATGAGTGCGTCTAAGATGGATCGCAGTCTGACGAAGGTTGTGGATTACGCCAGAGATACCAGAGAAGAACAGCAGAAGACGAAGCAGGATTTAGCGCAGATGGGCGAACAACTGCGACAACTGGATGCAGAAGTGCAACAGATTGGGCAGGCTTACCATGTGCAGTCGGAATTTTTGGACAGTCAGGAGCAATCCCTGACAGAATTGATGGAAGGCAGTAAGCGTTATACGGGATTGTCAAAGCATGTTTCTGAGATTGCTGCCAAGGAGTCGGAACAGACACAGCGTATCACCGGGCAGATTGCACAGATGCGCTCTTTTGTGGGGAATGTGAGCACGTTGGCATTGCAGGCGGCGATAGACGCAGGGCGTCTGGGAGATGCGGGCAGTGACTACATACATACCGCGGAACAGATACGTTCCCTTGCAGAAGCATTCGGATCGCAGATGGATCTGGTGATGGAACAGATGCAGCAGTTACAGGAATCCGAACAAGATCTTGGTGATCAACTCCATCAGTTCATTGCATTGCTCAAGGAGAATACCGTATCCTTGGGACGGATGGCGGCGGATGTGTCGGAGCAGAATCACAGCCAGCAGCCACAGATACCGCGGACGACAGACGGGATTCGTCGTTCGGTGGAGCAGATACAGCAGATAGAGCAGCGGACCGGACAATGCATCGAGAGGCAGGAAGCCATTATGGATGCTATGGAGAATGTCGGTTCGTGTTACATGGAACAACAGGATAGTACTGCGCGTGTGGAACAGACGATTTCACACATCAAGCAGATGTTATCAGATACAGAGTATCAAAACGAGACAGAAGAATAAGGGGGAAGAAAGAATGGCAGAGCAAGTCTATAAGTTTGATTCAGCAGATGGGGTATCCAAGATCCACTGTGTTAAGTGGACACCGGAAGGGGAACCGGTCGCTGTACTTCAGATCGTGCATGGTATGGTAGAGTACATTGAGAGATATCGTCCATTTGCAGAGTATCTGAACCGTCAGGGCTTTGTTGTGGTGGGACATGATCATATTGGTCATGGTGAATCTGTAGCAAATGAAGATGAGTGGGGTATCATGCATGCAAAGCATCCCAGCGATATCATGGTGGAAGATATCTACTCCCACTATAAGATGACCAAGGAGGACTATCCACGGATACCGTATTTTATCATGGGACACAGTATGGGCTCCTATATGACCCGTAAGTGTCTCTGTGTTAAGGCGAAGGAGATGGATGGGTTATCCGGTGCCGTGATTATGGGGACCGGTACAGAGGCTCCTGCCACCATCAATGCCGGTCTGGCAGTGATTAACCTTCTGGCATTTTTTCGTTCTGACAATTACCGCAGTACATTTGTGCGCGACATGACCTATAGTGCACCGTATAAGCAGTATGATTGTACCGGTGCCACACCGGATAACAGTTGGCTCACCAAGGATACGGAAATCGTCAAGAAATATTACAGCGATCCTAAGTGCACCTATGTCTTTTCTCTTGGTGCCTATCGTGGTCTGGTGGAGTCAACCAAATATGACAACAAGGCTGAGAATATTGCCAAGATGAAAAAGGATCTGCCGGTATTCTTCGTGTCGGGCGCAGCAGACCCGGTTGGTAATATGGGCAAGGGTGTACAGGAAGCCTATGATAAGTTCCAGGCTGCCGGTATGAAGGATTTGTCCATTAAGTTATACGAAGGGGATCGTCATGAGATTCTGAATGAACTGGATCGTGAGACAGTATATAAAGATATTTACGATTGGATGAAGTCAAAGATGGCATAATCCGTCGGAACCGAGAACTCCCCGCTGTGTGCTTGTCCGGGAATTGCGATTTCCCAAGCCCACAGCGGGGAGTTTTTGTGGTTTGTTATGGCGATGAGGGACAAAACTTTTATGTCCCTATGATTTCATTATACTTTCTTACCCAGGAATGCCCACAATTTCTGGAAAGGCTTTAGATCTCCCTGAATCTCTTCTACTCTCAGACGATTCTCCTCACTGAATCCCACCAAAATATTGTGATTGGCTTCGGCCAAATAGTCCATGATACCGTCGATGTCGGACTTGATATTCTTAGGACAATGAATGTACTGCCGTTTGTTGGCGGTGATGTGCAGGGTATAGGAGATACTAAAATGATGCCACAGGAACTTGTGCAGGGTGGAATATTTATAAATCCAGATAATCTCCTGTATGGGTACAATGGCCACACCATAATTGGAAGTCTCGATAAAGTAATGCTCTGTGATGAACATATCTTCCGTTGCCAACTGGGGCAGCGTCGCCAGTTCTTCCTCTGCCTCTGCCAGTATCTCATGGGGCTTGCCGTAGGCACGAAGCCGCTGACACGGTGTGGAAAGCACCGGACTGATGATAAAGATCAGATAGACCAGAATACTGCATAGTGCGTAAATCCCGCTGATAAAATAAATCAGCAGAAAGATAATTGTCTGGAAACTGCTGGCATCCGGCTGTGAAATCATATAGGGTGAAATCGTGGAGAAAATGCCGCTTTGGGTCCAGGACAGATCGTCGGCAAGATGGAGTAACAACTTGTCCATGGCGTGGGAACGATACAGGATCTTCCCCCGGATGGTAATGCGGTCAATGGTGGGCAGCCCCTGTTGGGAATCTTCGGGATTTAAAAGCACGATGACGCAATCGTCACCGATGGTCGTATAGTAATAGTAGCCGGATGTCGCATCAAGCCATCGCTTGGTATAGCCGGTAAAGTTGAGATTGGTCAACTCGATCTCAATGTAGCGGTCATTGTCATTGTACATCCGGGCAATGTCGCAGGATTCATCCACCTGTGTGGGCCAGAGAATCCCGCCGATGGGATAGAGTAGACCGATTACCAGAAGAATCAAAAGGTAAATAATCGGGGATACAATTCTATGCTGATAAAAGGAACGGATATTCCTGCTGATATAATGGTCAAAATTTTCTTTCATACTTACTCCTGAGAGCCTAATTTTTTCTTAAGTATAAGGGTTATAAATAAAATAATCAAGTTTGCATTTACTTATAAATATGGTAGTATATCATAAGGGTAAAATGATATTTTATGAGGTGCAATTATGGCCGCTTATGAGAGTTTTGCAGAGGTCTATGATCTTTTTATGGATCAGACGCCATATGACCTCTGGTGTGCGCATATAATAGAACAATTTTGTAACTACCAGGTACTGCAGGGATTAGTGGCAGAACTGGGGTGTGGTACCGGTAAGATGACCAGACGACTGGCGGCTGCCGGATATGATATGATCGGGATTGATCATTCCGAGGAGATGCTTTCTGTTGCCATGGAGCATGATGCCACAGGCATACTGTATCTCTGTCAGGATATGCGCTCCTTTGAATTATATGGGACGGTGGGGGCGATCGTCAGTGTCTGTGATTCCATGAATTATCTGACGGCAACTGAGGATCTGGTGCAGGTCATCAAACTGGCCAATAACTACCTGGATCCTGGCGGTATTTTTCTGTTTGATCTGAACACCCGTTATAAATACGAACAGATTCTGGCCGATCATATTTTTGCAGAGAATCGTGATGAGGGCAGTTTTATCTGGGAAAATACATTCGATGAGGCAAGCGGGATGAATGAGTACGACCTGACGCTGTATCTGTGTGAGGATGAAAAGACCCAGACCTATCGACGTTATGAGGAGACCCATTTCCAGCGGGCGTATACCGTACCGGAGGTGGAGGCGGCTGTGGCTGCCGGTGGCATGAAACTTCTGGCGGTGTTGGATGCAGATACCATGGGAGAACTTACGGACACCACGGAACGAATTTATGTGATTGCAAGGGAACAGGGTAAATAAAGGAGACAAAAATGGGAGATTATATTGTAAGAGCAACAGCAGCAGAGGATGCGATCCGCGCATTTGCCATCACATCCCGGGATCTGGTGGAGCAGGCGCGGCAGAATCATAATACCAGTCCGGTGGTTACGGCGGCGCTGGGAAGAATGCTTTCGGCAGGTGCCATGATGGGCGCTATGATGAAAGGCGAGGATGACCTGCTGACCTTGCAGATTCAGGGAAGCGGTCCCATGAAAGGAATTACGGTGACAGCCGATGCCAAGGGCAATGTCAAGGGCTTTCCCAATGTGGCGGATGTGATGCTGCCACCCAATAAGGATGGTAAACTGGATGTGGGTGGAGCTATCGATCTTGGCATCATGCGGGTCATTAAGGATATGGGGCTGAAAGAACCCTATGTAGGTACCGTACCGTTGCAGACCGGAGAGATTGCGGAGGATTTGACCTACTATTTTGCAACCAGTGAGCAGATTCCATCTTCCGTGGGACTGGGCGTTCTGATGAATAAGGATAATACGGTGGCGCAGGCAGGGGGATTTATCATTCAGTTGATGCCCTTTACCTCGGATGAAGTGATTGAGCAGTTGGAACAGAATATTGCCTCCATTCCCTCCGTGACCATGATGCTTGCGGATGGCAAGACACCGGAGGAGATCTTACAGACCGTACTGGATGGATTTGAAGTGACGGTGCATGAGACGATGCCGGCACAGTTTTTCTGTGACTGCTCCAGCCAGCGGGTGGAACGGAGCCTGTGCAGTCTGGGGGATGAGGATGTGGCAGATATCATCGCGGACGGCAAGCCCATTGAGATTAAATGTCAGTTTTGTAATAAAGCATATCATTATACGGTAGAGCAGTTGGTTGCGTTGCGCAAGAATTCTTAGGTTTCGGAGGCTGGGGCATTCCGGGACAGAGGGAGCATCAATATGAAAGACGGATTTATGAAAGTGGCTGCCATTACCCCCGAGACTCGGGTGGCAGATGTGACAGCCAATGTAGAACAGATTGCCGGACACATGCGTCGGGCGGCGGCAGCGGGAGCCGGGATTGTGGTATTCCCGGAACTATGTATTACGGGATACAGTTGCCATGACTTATTTTATCAGAAGACACTGCTGGTGCGTGCCCGGGAGGGATTGCTGGCACTAGCGGAGGAGTCACGTGGACTGGATGCCCTCTTTTTTGTAGGACTTCCCTGGGAACATCGCGGGAAATTATATAATGTGGCTGCGGTGATCTATCATGGCCAGGTACTGGGGCTGGTACCCAAGACGTATCTGCCTACCTATGGTGAGTTCTATGAAGCCAGACAGTTTACCGCCGGGATGGCAGAACCAGAGCAGACCACGTTAGCACCGGGGGTTACGATCCCCATAGGAACCCATCAGTTGTTTCGGGCAAGGGAACTGCCGGAACTGGTCATCGGCGTGGAACTGTGTGAGGATCTGTGGACGCCGTGTCCGCCCAGCATTTCCCACTGTATGCATGGTGCGACGGTGATGGTGAATCTCTCTGCCAGTGATGAGGTGACGGGGAAAAGCACCTATCGCAGAGATTTGATTACGGGCCAGTCTGCGCGGCTGTACTGTGGTTATATTTATGCCAGTGCAGGAGTCGGAGAATCCACCCAGGATGTGGTCTATTCCGGGCATAATGTGATTGCCCAGAGTGGACAACTGCTGGAGGAAAGCGTATTATTTTCCACGGGATGTATCATGTCCGAGATTGATGTCTGCGCCTTGGTAGCGAAGCGCCGTATGATGTCCACGTTTGCTGTCGCAGAAGATGCGTCATATCTGGTGCAGGAATTTTCCCTTCCCCTGAGGGAGACACATCTGACCAGAGCGGTGGACAAAGCGCCCTTTGTTCCGTCGGATCCAATGACGTTGGAACGGCGTTGCGAGGAGATTCTGGACATTCAGTCCATGGGACTAAAGAAACGACTTGCACATACCGGGGCCAAGACGGCGGTGATTGGCATTTCCGGTGGACTGGATTCCACACTTGCCCTGCTTGTGACGGTGCGTGCGTTTGATATGCTGGGGCTGGATCGCAAGGGGATTCTTGCGGTGACCATGCCCGGATTTGGGACGACAGATCGTACCTACCAGAATGCGGTGGCAATGATTCAACAGTTGGGAGCGACGTTTCTTGAGGTCCCCATCAAAGAGGCGGTGCGGGTTCATTTTGCAGATATCGGGCAGGACGAACAGTGCCATGATGTGACCTATGAGAATTCTCAGGCCCGGGAACGCACCCAGATTCTCATGGATCTTGCCAATAAAGAAAATGGTCTGGTGATCGGTACGGGGGATATGTCGGAACTGGCGCTGGGCTGGGCCACTTACAATGGAGATCATATGTCCATGTATGGGGTCAATGTATCGGTGCCAAAGACCTTGGTGCGTCATCTGGTTCGTTACTATGCCACACATCTGTGTGAGGGCAGATTGGCAGAAGTATTGGCGGATGTGCTGGATACACCGGTATCGCCGGAACTGCTGCCACCGAAGGACGGACAAATCGCCCAGAAGACGGAAGAACTGGTGGGACCCTATGAGTTGCACGATTTCTTCCTGTATTATCTGATGCGATACGGAGCACCCCCGGCCAAGATTTTCCGGCTGGCGGTGATTGCCTTTGCAGAGGATTATTCGGAAGAGGTGATTTTGCACTGGATGAAAATATTTTATCGACGATTCTTTGCACAACAGTTTAAGCGTTCCTGTCTGCCGGACGGCCCGAAAGTAGGAACGGTCAGCCTGTCGCCCCGGGGGGATCTGCGGATGCCATCGGATGCATGTGCCACGATCTGGCTGGAAGAACTGGACGCAATCGAGATAGAAGCAGAAAAGAGAGAGTAAAGGGTATGAAAAAGATGTTTCATAAAGATCAGGTAGAGACGACAACAGAGGAAAAACAGCCCCGGTCCATTCGTTGGAAGCGTGTGGGCATCATCGGAGGTACGGTTCTTGGCCTTCTTCTGATTGTGTTTGTGGGATTTGGCTTCTTTTTTCAGAGTCATTTCTTTTTCCGCAGCACCATCAATGGCGTGGACGGCTCGGCGGCGACAGCGGACGTGATGCAACAGCGTTTGGAGCAGGCGGCCTCCGGTTATGAACTGACCATCGTGGATGCCGATGGCGGAAAAGAGACGCTGGAAGCAGCGGAACTGGGGATGGAGGTCAATATTAGCGGTGAGAATATTCAGGGGCTGTTAGATGAGCAGAATGGATTTCTGTGGGTGTATCATCTGTTTTGTCCGGTGGAATATCAGGACGATGCGCTGGTATCCTGTGACCGCAGGGTGCTGAAGAAGCATGTGGAACGACTGGAGTGTGTGAAGAATACGGACGTTATTACCACCGAAGACGCCAAGGCGGTATACAAGGATGGTTCCTTTGAGATAGAAGAGGAAGTCTATGGTACCGAGATTGTTCCGGATGAGTTTGTGGATCGTGTGGAAGAGGCTGTGATTACGTTGCAGCCCCAGTTGGACCTGAAAGAAGATCAATGCTACAAACAGCCGAAGTATACGGCCAAGAGCAAGGAAGTGAAGAATCTCGTTAAGACCTTGAATGCCTATCTGGATACAAAGATTACCTATGAGGTGGGATCGGCGAAGGAGGTTATCCCAAAGGATACGATTGCTTCCTGGTTATCCGGGGATGAAAAGATGCAACCGGTGTTTGACCGGGACAAAATGGGTGAATTTGTCTCCTCCATGCGTAAGAAATACGATACCTATGGACAGTCCAAACAGTTGGCAACCCAGTACGGTGTGACGGTGACGATTGCCGGCGGCAATTACGGCTGGCGGATTGACAAGGAGGGAGAGATCGACCAGTTGATTGCAGATCTGGAGGCAGGCAAGAGTGTGAAACGAGATTTTGTCTATCAGTATCAGGCTGCCAGCAGAGAAGGCAACGACTACGGTA
The DNA here is from genome assembly GCA_945836255.1 of uncultured Roseburia sp. GTDB lineage: Bacteria > Bacillota > Clostridia > Lachnospirales > Lachnospiraceae > Pararoseburia. Next base: position 14,982 of record CAMAKU010000023.1, read on the forward strand.
ACAGTTATGTGGAGATCAACCGTACGGCCCAGCATCTGTTTCTGGTGATTGACGGTGCGGTGGTGATGGATACGGCGGTGGTCACCGGTAATCCCAACAATGGACATGAGACGCCGGTGGGGGCATATCGTATTACATATTGTGAAAGAAATGCGACGTTGCGGGGGGACGACTATGCGACGCCCGTGGCTTACTGGATGCCGTTCAATGGTGATATAGGTCTGCACGATGCCACATGGCAGAAGGCCTTTGGCGGTGCACGCTATCGTGAGGGATACGGCTCCCACGGTTGTGTCAATCTGCCATTGTCTGCGGCAGGGACGATTTTCAGTTATGTGTCCACCGGATTCCCGGTGTTACTGTATGATATGCCGGGGACCGAGACTATCGATTCCTTGACCCAGAAGTCTGTGGATGAATGTAAGAATGCCATTAATGCCATCGGTGTGGTTACGGCGGACAGCGGAGGCGCTATTGCCAATGCCAGAGGTCTGTATAACGGTCTGAAAGATTCCGGCAAGATGGCAGTGGACAATTATCAGGCACTGGTGGATGCAGAGACTACCTACAGCAATATCTGGACAGGCATTGCCGCAGCGGTGGATGCCCAGAATCAGGCAGATGCCAACCGGGTCATTGCTCTGATTGATGGTATCGGAACGGTGACGCTGGAGCGAAAGAGTGATGTGGAAGCGGCAAAGAGTGCTTATGATGCACTGTCGGACGGAGCCAAAGCCAAAGTGACGAATAAGGCGGTGTTGGATGCAGCTGTGGCCCAGTTACAGGAATTGGAGGCGACACCGTAAGACAGCACGAGAACTTTGAATGACAGGAAGGATACAGCATGAATACTTGGGAAAAGAATGTGCGCAGGGTCGTACCGTATGTTCCGGGGGAACAGCCACAGCGGCCTGTGATCAAATTAAATACAAATGAGAATCCTTACCCGCCCAGTCCCGGGGTACAGCGGGAATTGACGGCTTTTGACAGCGATCAACTTCGCCTGTATCCGGACCCGGAGGCAAGGGAACTGGTGGATGCCATCGCTGCCGCCAAGGGACTTTCCCGGGAGCAGGTGTTCGTGGGGGTAGGCTCCGACGATGTACTTGCCATGAGTTTTTTGACGTTTTTTGGCAGTGAACTGCCGATTTTGTTTCCGGACATCACCTATTCTTTTTATGATGTGTGGGCAGATCTGTTGCGGATTCCCTATCGGACGCAACCGTTGCGGGATGATTTTACCATTGCGCCGGAAGATTACCAGCAGCCCAACGGCGGTATCGTGATTCCCAATCCCAATGCACCTACCGGTGTCGCCATGAAACGGGACGACATCGAACGAATCCTGGCGGCGAATCCGGATTCGGTTGTTATCATTGATGAGGCGTATGTGGATTTCGGAGCAGAATCCGTGTTGCCCCTGATTGATCGGTATGAGAATCTGCTGGTGGTACAGACCTTTTCCAAATCGCGGTCACTGGCAGGAAGCCGGATTGGCTTTGCTATGGGAAATGCCCGGCTGATCCGTTATTTGAACGATTGTAAATATTCCTTCAATTCGTATACGATGGATCGGTTGACCATCCGGCTGGGAAAGGCATCTATTGAGGATGCATCTTACTTTGAGGACTGTGTCGGCAAGATCGTGGCAACCAGGGAATGGACAAAGCAGCAACTGGCTACGCTGGGCTTTACCTTCCCGGATTCGAAAACCAATTTTATTTTTGCAACACATAAGACCATGGCGGCATCTGAGATTTTTGAACAGTTGAAGCAACGGGATATCTATGTCCGTTATTTTGCAAAGCCGCGCATTGACAATTATCTGCGGATTACGGTGGGAACCAGGGAGCAGATGCAGCAGTTGATGGATGCGCTGGGGGACATTTTATCGCAGTGAAAGGAAGGACAGAATGGATTGGTTTAATTTAATCATAAATGTGATTGCAATCTTCATTGGCCTTGGTGTCTATTTGATCATTATGCATACGAAGTGGGGACGGGAGCACGAGCAGTATCAGTTTGCCATCATGCTGGCAGCGGTTCTTGCCGCATGTCTGGTGGGAGGCATTCTTCGTGTGGCAGTGCAGGGGCTGGTTGCATAGATTATAGAAAAGAAAATGAGGTGATGAGATGGCAGAAGTTTCGAATTGCGAGATGTGTAACAACTATATCTATGATGATGAAGATGAGTGCTATGTCTGCGATATGAATCTGGATGAAGACGACATGGTTCGGTTTTTGACCGGGAATACGTCTTCGTGTCCTTTTTATCAGTCCAATGATGAATATCTGATCGTCCGTCACCAGATGTAGCAGATGGACAATGCAAAAATCGACGCGTCGCTGGATCTGGCAATCCAATTGCCCGAGGAGGAACGCAGCAAATCAGAAGCGCTCTCTACCGGATTTACGGAGCGTACCGGTACATGGGAGGTAATCCTGCGCATAGCAGGAGAGGTACAGAGGCTTCGGGATGCCTTTCCGCAGGCATCGTTTACAGAACTGAGTGGTGGTTACGTCATCGGTGTGATTCCGCAGGAATTGCTGACGGCGGTGGCGGACAATCCCATTGTAATTTATATGGAGCAACCAAAACGACTGGATGCGGGGGTGGCACAGGGAATTCGTGCTTCCTGCATCTGGCCGTTGCAACAAGAGATAACCCCGGCGGGCATTTTGTCCGGCCGGGGTGTTTTTGTCGCGATCATCGATTCCGGGATTGATTATTTTCACCCGGATTTTCGCAATGACGACGGCACGACACGCATCGCGTGGCTGCGCGACGACGGCGTGACTTATTCTGCGGCCCAGATTAACGAGGCGTTGGCGCAGCCTTCCCGCAGGCAGGGCCTGCGGGTCGTGCCGAGTCAGGACCCCTCCGGCCATGGTACGCATGTGGCCGGGATTGCGGCGGGCAATGGCAGAGAATCCGATGGCAGCAATCGGGGAGTGGCATATGAGAGTGAATTGATCGTGGTGAAACTGGGCAACCAGCGTCCGGGGGGATTTCCCAAGACGACCCAGTTGATGGACGCGGTGGAATTCGTCAAAGACAAAGCGATGGAAGCAGGACGACCGGTAGCCATCAATATCAGTTTTGGAAACAATTACGGCGCTCACACGGGGACATCCATCCTTGAGACGTATTTATCGCAGGTGGCGGATCAGTGGCAGATGAGCCTTGTGGTGGGCACCGGCAATGAGGGGAGTACGGCACTGCACCGACAGGGAAGACTGCCCCAGACCGGGCCATCTGCACAGGGAGGAAACCGGGCCGCAGCAGAGGAGATTGAACTGGCGGTGGCAGCCTATGAGAGCAGTCTGAATCTGCAATTATGGAAAAATTATCAAGATCAGATGGAGATCCTGCTTCTGGCGCCGGACGGCTCGGAGGTGGCACGGCTGTCGCCGACGGCGCAGACCCAGAAGGAGCGTGTGCTGTCTTATCGCTGGCAGGACACGAACATTCATATTTTCTTTGGACTTCCGGCACCCTACACCATATACCAGGAAATCTATTTCTCCTTTCTTCCCCGGGCGTTGTATATTGACAGCGGAATCTGGAAACTTCGACTGTTGCCCCGGGAGATCAAAAACGGAGCCTATGCTTTGTGGCTACCCTCCGGCGGTGTTTTAAATGACACCACTGGCTTCCTGCTTCCGTCGGAGGATACGACCATGACCATACCGGCCACTGCTGACAAAGTGATTACTGTGGGGGCATACGACAGCCGGCGGAATCAGTATGCCGCTTTTTCCGGCAGAGGCTATACATGGGACGTAAATCAGATCAAACCGGATCTGGTGGCACCGGGGGTGGATATTACTTCCTGCCGTGTGGGTGGCGGGTATACCGTCCGAAGTGGCACTTCCATGGCGACCCCCTTTGTAACAGGAACGGCAGCGTTAATCATGCAGTGGGGGATTGTCAATGGCAACGATCCCTATGCTTATGGCGAGAAATTAAAAGCCTATCTGCTACGTGGTACACAGCGCCTCGGACAGGAAAGTATTCCTTCCCCGAAAACAGGTTGGGGAAAATTATGTGCGGCGGACAGTCTGCCCCTCTGAAAAACCCGGTGGTTACCTTGACAACTATTTTCCAACAATGTATATTGAAATCAGTATATAAAACGCGCGTTGCAAAACAAAAGCGAAGCATTGTCGGGGAGCGTACAGAGGAGGAGATGTCTATGCAGGAGCAATTTTTCAGTCCAAAGTGAAAGATCTGATTCCGCTGACGTTGATTGCGATTGTTGTGACCTCGGGCCCTACAATTGCTTACAAATTGAATGCGCCCATCAATGTGATGAAGTATCTCACAACGCTGGCTATGGTGTTTAGCATCTTTTATTATGATAAGAAGTTTACCATCTGTATTGCCATCATCAGTTACGTTTTGCTGGTGGTTTCACTGTATTTCCGTTCGCT
>CAMAKU010000024.1 GCA_945836255.1 uncultured Roseburia sp.
TCGAAGCCTACGAAGACAAACCAACAGCAAGGAAATCCCACCGGTAAGGCTTGCTCATCTATTTAAACAGCAGGCTTACACCTGCGATGCACAACAGCACATAGGTCAACACCGTAAATAACGCCTGACTCATTCGCTTATATAAAATACTCCCAACAAACATCCCGCCAAACAGAAACGGAACCGATAGTAACTGCACGCGAATGGTGGACAGCGTGTACATTCCTGCCATCAAATCGCTGACTAAAATCAGCGTATTAAGCACAATCCAGACGGCAGATACCGTCCGTCGAAATTCTTCCTTACTCTTGGTGTGATTGGACAGATACGTCACGATCAACGGTCCGCCGGATACAAAGATTCCATGTACCACACCTGCAAACAAAAGCAGCACCAGCGCCCCCGGTGTCGTACCTTTTTCGATATAGTCCTCTCTCTCCAACACAGAACCTTTGATTTTGCGCGGGCTCTTATCCATGATACCAAACCCGTTTTCCCATGCATATTTGACAAAAGAGATCAGCCCCCGCATTCCAATGGCAATCACGAAAATGCCCAGGGCAAGATACATAATGCGCTGCTGTCCCGCGAGACAACGCCGCAACAGCACGCCTGCCACAATGCCGATGCCCATGTAGAGCGTCACACGCTTCAACTGTTTTCGATTAATATTCTTGTAGCCACCGGCCACCACATAGATTCCCGCGATAATACCAAGCACATTCAAGACCGGCTTGGCCACACCATAACCCACCAGATGGATGGAAAAGGGCATGGCTAGAATCGTTCCGGCAAATCCCGTAATTCCCTGAATAATATTGGCCAGGAAAATAACCACATAAAATAATAACTCAGACATCTTACAACTCCCCGTACCCTATGACTCTCTGTGGCGGGGATAGTATAATTCCTTATTCTCCCCCGTCACACCCGGATAGGCGCCCTGTCGAATGAGCGGCTCCCGGTCCGGATGGGCAATGACCCATTTATTGCGCTGTAACAGAAGCATTGTCTCCTGATCTGCCAATGCACTGTCCTGCGCGGTCATAGTGTCTTCCGTAGCAAGCAGTTGCTCCCGCTGTTGTGACCGCATCTGTATTTCTCCTTCATCCAGCGGCGTATTGGTTCCCCGGGGCAGGATGACAATAGCCTTAAATCCCTCGTCACCGACGCGAAGGGGCGACAGATGCAGTGTCGTCTGATACATTTCGATGGCTGTCCCCTTGGGAACAAAGAATACCTCTGCCTGTGAGACATCGTAGGAAAGATCCGTAATCTCATAGGTATGACCCAGCACAAGCATAAAATCCGTGACTGCCACATTAATCTCACTGCCTTTGTGGTATTCAAATCCATTATACGTCGTATTTCTTCCGTTGCAATAGCCAATCTGGATGGGCATACCACCATAGATAACATCTCGAACCGTTGCGGCAACGCCACAGCCTTCCATGGCATCCACGGAGGGCGTATAACAATTTCCCTCCGCCGGAATGTCCGTGGACTGTTCCATATAGGCAATCAGTTCTCCCCAGTCATAGCCCGCAAGCACTCTTCCATACGGTCGAAACGCCGCATCCGATACAGCGCGAATCTTCACATCATTACATTGATTTAATTCGTCTAACAGACTCATTCTCCATCACCCTTGCTTCCCTGCATTTTATTTCTATATCGAAACCAACCCGGTCTTATGCTTTCCGGTCTCTGACCACCTTGACGGTTGCACAGAAATCTTCTTTGCCGTAGCCGGCATCCATGGCACTCTGGTAGACCTCCAGTGCATTCTGCTCACCCGGCATGGCAACGCCGCACTCTTTTGCTAGATTCATGCAGATGTTTACGTCCTTATATTCATTTTCCACAGAAAATGCCGTTGTATAATCCTCTTTTGCGATGGCCTCCTTCTTGGAATCCAGATAGAAATTCTGTCCGCCGCCGTAAGAAATCGCCTGTGCGAAGGTCATAATATCAATTCCGTTGGCCGCTGCCAGTACAGATGTCTCGTTGACACCGTTCTGAATCTGGGATACCAAAGCATTGTGACAGATCTTCATCACAAGGCCCTTGCCGTTGTCACCCATACGGATTACATTTTCACCCATGTACAACAGAATCGGCTTCATAGCCTCATAGACTTCCTCGTCGCCACCCACATAGATACCCAGTTTGCCTGCAATTGCTGCCGGCTTGCTCTTTACTACCGGCGCATCGATAAACTGCGCGCCTGTTTTTTTCACCATCTCAGCAATCTCCACCGAAACGCTGGGATCGATGGTACTCATATCAATACAGGTCTTCGTGCTGTCTAACACCGGCAGCACCTCATTATAAACACTTCTGGAATGTTCTGACTTAGGCACCATGGAAATGATGACATCCGCATGTTCTGCCACTTCTTTCGAACTGCTGCATGCCACGGCCCCTGCTGCTGCCAACTGCTCTACCTTTTCTGTCACATAGTCGAAGACATACACTTTGTCGTCATGCTTTTTGACAATATTCTCACACATGGACTCACCCATGATTCCCAATCCAATAAAACCGATTTTCATTGTTCTACCTTCCTTCTTTCCTAATCTGTGATGGTCTGATCCCAAGCACCCTGGAACTTAGCCATACCATAATCCGTAAACGGATGATACATACTGTCTTTGTATACCTGCAATCCGGCGGTTACGATATCCGCACCTGCCGTAGCACAATCCACAAACTGCTTGCCATTTCTGACCGCAGCGCAGATGATCTGTGTCTTGCCGTAGAAGCCGTAATTCTTGTAAATATTCACAATATCCTGAATATAACCTTTGCAATCCTCGCCGCTGTTTTCTTTCCAGCCGATAAACGGTGAAACGAAAAGGGAACCGTTCTTGGCCGGTACGATTGCCTGAGACGCAGAGAACACCAGCGTCACATTGGTCCGGACACCCTTCTGCTCCAGAATCCTTGCTGCTGTTACACCAGCCGCCGTACACGGAATCTTGATGACAAAGTTCTCACACAGCCCGGCAATCTCGGTACCCATGGCAACCATCTCATCCACATCATCCAGATGCGGATTAATCTCCACAGAGATGGGGAACTTCTCATATCCCTGAATGCCCTTTTCCTCCACAAAAGCGGCCATCTCCTTTAAGACCTCCTTGAATGGCTTGCCGGACAACATAATGTGATTTGGGTTTGTGGTCACACCGTCAATCCCGAATGTCTCATATGCCTCACGAATCTCATCAATTTTGGCACTGTCTAAAAAATACTTCATAATTCTATTCCTCCTGAATGCTCAATTATTCTCTCATTCCTCTGATTACGCTCTCATCTTCAGCGCATTATATTTGTGCCACACGCATCAGCGCATCATAATCCTTGCTGTCTTTGCGGATAAATACCGGCGGATATCCCATAGGTGCATCCACATCTACCACGCCACCGGTATATTCCCTGCCGGTAAACAGATGAATCCACTGATCTTTTGGCAAATAACAGGTTCTTGAAGTAGCACCCTCCTGATAGACCGGTGCCACCAGAATATCCCTGCCCAGCAGATACTCCGTCTTTTCCGTGTATGCCGCCTCCTCATCATAATGATAAAACAGTGGCCGCATCACCGGTGTACCATGGTTCGTCTCCTCTGCCACACATTGCATCAGATAATCTTTGAGTGCCACATGCATCCTGCCGCATCGGCCAAGTTGCTTCAGCAATTCGTCGTCATCATCAAACTGCACATTGTTGACCGGTTGATTTCCCTCATGGGAACGGAACAGGGGCGAGAAAACATTCATTTCTTCCCAACGCATCAGCAGCTCCTTGCTGCGTCTCATATGCATAATCGTCGTATAGCCGCCCACATCCGAATGGGAGATCCCATAACCACTCATGGCAAGCGAAAGGGATGCCGGAACCACAGAAATCAGTCCGTCATCCACAGACCAATCCACATGCTGATCTCCTGTCCACATCATATGGGAATGGCGAATCGTGCCGGTATGACCTGCTCTGGTAAAGAAAAAGACCTCACCCTCTTTACCGCACTCTGCAATCGCCTCCTGATTGAGTCGCGCCCAGATTGCCGGCCACTGATTATGGATGACAGCCGGATCTTCGCCGCTATACAGCACCGCATCCACCGGCAGATATTCTCCAAAGTCAGCCATCCAGCCACCCATGCCAAGCCCGATCATATTCTCCTTAATCAGGCTCTTGTACCATTCATAGGCTTCCGGATTCGTAAAGTCGATCATGGCCGCCGGGAATGTGGTAATCGTTACCAGATAATCCTTGCCCTCACTGTCTTTGACGCAATAACCCTTTTTGGATGCGTACGCATATAATTCTTTTTCGATAGCCATAAAGGGATTGATATAGCCGAGGAAACGAACTCCCTCTTCTTTCCATTGGGCAATCTTCTTATCCAAACCGGGATATAATTCCTGATCCCACTGCCAGTTCCACATCACCTGATAACCAAATCCGGTACGTCTACATCCGGACCAGTCCTGACACCAGACACCAACCACCGGCACACCTGCCGCCTTGGCCCGTTTCATCTTGACATCCACCACATCCGTACCGGCCTGCACACCGAGAATCACGCCGTCATACAGCCATTCAGGAATGGTCTGTTGACGTCCCAGAAGTGCGGTCAACTTCTCCGATACTTCCGTAAAATCTGCACCACTGTCCGTAATGATTACCGGTGGTTCCTGAAAATACAAGGTCATGCGATCTGCCTGCCGGAAGTCAAATTCGCTGTAAGCATTCACATCACAATGAACAAAATACCGGTCACTGGACACAAACGTGGGCTGTGCATAGTAGGATTCATACTGGTCAAAGGCAAGTGTCTTTTGCGGATGCTTGCCAAACAATTTCTCCTTAATGATCTTCTTGGAAATCCGACCGGTGTTCTGGTGTTCTGCCACCCAAATTCGAACCTTCTGCCCTTTGAGGTCAAATTCCGAATAGGTCTCTCCACAACCATAGATGTGTTCCTTGGGATCCATGGCAAAAGTCAGCCAATAGCGGTTCACATTTTCCTTGGGATTACCCACATAAGCAATCTCCATCCGGCTGTCCGTTTCCTTAACCGTAAACAAATAGGTCTCGGCTGCCTTTTCGTCCACATACGTCAGACGGTAGCCATCCTCCGTTTTCTCTCTGCTTTTCTGAACCAACTTGCGCTTGTTGAAAAACGTTTGTTTATACTTAAAACTCCCCCTTGACATGGTAAATCGATTTTCCCCTAAACCGACCACTACCTCCATGTTTAAAATCTGTTCAATCTTAATAATGAATACCCCCTTGCTATAATTATTTAAATCTTTTAATTAATTATACGACGAGGAAAACGGAATTGCAAGCATAATTTTTTAATCGTGTTAAATAATTGAAGGAAAACGATCCAGTTTAGATAATATTATGGAAATGTTCATGATTCTTTAAGAAAGGCAACACAGATTCGTCACAGTTACCCTGTAATATAAATAATGTCGAAAGACAAGAACATAACTTTTTCATAACTCCCCCTTACGGAAAGTGATGTGTGCGTTGCATCACTTTCTTTTTTTATGCTGCCAAAGGGCAAGCAGTTGGGCGTTGGTGCTCTCATTTACGCGGCAAATACGGGATGCGGTTGTACCCCCATCCATCTGTCCGGTCGCTGTTGCGGCCGCACGCTCCCACTGACTGTCTTCGCCGCACACGTCCATCCCCAGCACATCACCTTCCGTAAAAATCCGTTCCAGAAGTTCCAATGCTTCCGTCAATGTCATCGTTCCCTGATCCCAATCGCAGCATGCATCCTCCCCGCACAGCACATCCTTATCAAAGGACAGATAGAGGGGCTCGTTCACGCGGGTAAAATCCGGCAGTCCCGTCTGTACGCGCTTCCAGATGTCCCTATCATTGCATGTTCCGTCACAACTGATTTCGGTATTTTTCTTCACCAAAGATACATCCCCACCATCAGCGATGTCTTCTCGCGCCACACAATCGGCCTCATACAACTCCGCCAGCAATTGCTCATCCACGCCCACCAGATAGACGCTCTGCAACCAGCGATTCTGCTCCAAGGCCTCTCTGACCCAGCCGCCGCATGAGGTGATTTTCCCCCAGGAAGGCTGCTGCAAATCGGGGTGATGGTCAAACAACACCAGCGAGAAGGGACGCTGAATCTTTTCCATCCAAAGCAGGGAAAGATAGTGATAATTCCCTGAGTCCAGAAAATGGATGCCCTGATAATCGCAGTCTTTAATCCGCTCCCGCAGCATCTCCTTTGCCGCATCATCGCAATAACAATTGGTTCCGTCGATGTCCCGGCAGTCCAACACCACACCGGAATCCGGGAAAAAATTCTGGGGCAGATAAGCGCCGGACATATGCATCATATAGATTTCGTCACCGGACTCCGCCACCGGCTGCCGGGCAGCCGCCTCCATGGCATCCTGCCGCCTGCGAATCAAAAACATGACAACCCCGGCGCCGCAAATGACAACATATCCGATCACACTGATCACATCCGGCATCTCTCCCAGGAAAATCATGCCCAACAAGGCCGCAAAAATAATCTGCGTATAATCATAAACGGAGATTTCACTGGCTGGTGCATAAGAATAGGCTGCTGTGATGGAGAACTGACCACCTGTTGCCGAAAGGCCTGCCAGCAGCAAAGAAATTAACTGCATCCGGCTCATGGGCTGAAAATCGTATATCATGAACGGTATCGCACTGGCACAGGAGAACACGGAAAAGAACAGCACAATCAACGGTCCCGGTGCCCCGTGCAGACTGGCTAACCGCACATTGGTGTAGGCCAGACCAGCCATCATTCCACCAAAGAGGCCCAGCAACGCCGGAAATGTAGCCACATTATCAAAGCCCGGACGCAAAATAAAGAGCGCCCCCACAAATGCTGTAATCACGCAACATAACTGGTAAGGTTTGATCCGCTCTTTTAAAAGGAAAAAGGAAAATATGATTGCGAAAAACGGCGATAACTTATTGAGCATGGAAGCATCGGCGATACACAATTTGCCGATGGCGTAAAAATTTGCGAAGACGCCCAGTGTTCCAAAAAAGGAACGGGCAAATAAATAAGGAAACGTCCCCTGCGGAATCGCAAAGGGAATGTGCTGCTTTTTCATAATGCCAAAAGCAAAAAATACTGCCACCAAGTTGCGGAAGAAACTCTTCTGAATGGCCGGAAGGTCTCCCGCAAGTTTGACGAACAGATTCATAAATGCGAAGCAGAACGCTGCCGCAATAATATATAATATACCGATGTACTTACTTTTGTTTACATTGCTTGTCTTCATGGTATCCATCTCCTATCAATCACAGGTATTATACCCCTATGACCGATGGAATGCCACTAATTTTCCAGAATGTTGTTCATGTACTCCATCTTTTCTTCTGCCTGATAGATTAATTTACTGCATTCCAATAATTCACCGGTAAAATCCACACCGATGTCCTGATACAGCGATTTGTACTTGATATCATGTTCCAGACTGGCCCACATATCCATCGCCTCGGTACGAATCTGTACTTCCACCGGCACCAGTTGCTTCTTGTTCATGAAATACACCGGCACGCGGATAATCATATGAAGACTGCGATAGCCATTCTTCTTCGGATTGGCGATGTAATCCTTGATCTCCATAATATGTACATCATCCTGCGCAAGCAAACGGTCACGTATCAGATAAACATCCTTAATATAAGGACAGACCACCCGCACACCTGCAATGTCATAAATATTGTTGCACGCCACATTCAAGGACAAATCCAGATTCTTTTTCTCCAATTTACCCACGATACTCTTCATGGACTTCAGTCTCGTGTCAATGTGGTGAATTGGACAACGAAGTCCACGATATTTAAACTCGTCCTTGATGATATTCATACGTGTCTCGGTCACGTGCATGGCCGCATTATACATCCGCAGAATTGGGTCCATGGTGTGCGTAAACTCATCATTGAGATCTGCCATACGACGCATGTCATCGTCCGTGGTCACCACCGTGGAGACCAGTTCATAGACCTCAATGGTCTCTGTCTGTTCTACCGTCTGCTCCGTGTGCCAGTCCTCTTCCTGCTCCTGCACCTGTGCCGTGCGCAAATCATCTTCCTGATCGCGCATCTCCTCTGTCATCGTCCCTGTTGTCTTTTTTATCTTGTCCGGGCGCATCTTTCTCGCCATTGAAGCCATTGTTATTCCCCCTTACAAACACATCAATTATATGTCTCATTATATCCAATTAATGACAAAATTGGGTGAAAATGATATTAAGTTTTTATAAAATATTCTTTATTATTTGCTTCCTGCAGCGTCCAAAAGGATTCAAAAAGCCGCGACCACCCCCACTTCTTATCCGCAAAACCGCGCTTCTTTCATCGAGCAGCATGTTTTTTTGCCATGCAATAAAACTTCCTTTATTGATTTTTCTGACAATTTGAAATATAATGAAAAAAAAGACGGGAGGTAAGCCATATGTACCCAGTAATTACCATAAGCAGGGAATTCGGAAGCGGCGGACATAGCATCGGTGAGAAAGTCGCCCAAGAACTTGGCATACCATTTTATGATGGCGAGATCGTGACCCGAGTAGCGGAAGAAAGTGGTTACGCCAAGGAACTGATCGAAGAACAGGGGGAGTACTCTTCTTCTGCCAATAAATGGTTTGACATTTCGGCCGCCAGTGCCATGTATTTCCAAAGCCCGCAGGATGAGATCTTCATCGCACAAAAGCGCGTCATTCTTGATTGCGCTACACAGGGGCCATGCGTCATCGTCGGACGATGTGCTGATTATATTTTACGAAAGGAAGATATCAAGTGCTTGAATGTCTTTATCCATTCGGATATGAAGCATCGGACGGAACGCATCTTGCGACGCTATGGCGAGATCGAGAATGTAGGTATCGAAAAGCGCCTTGCCAAGAAGGACAAACAGCGCAAGACCTACTACAAATATTATACCGACCAGCAGTGGGGCAACTACCGCAATTACGACGTTGCACTTGACAGCGGCGAGTTAGGGGAAGAGACCTGCGTCCATATTATCTGCGAACTTTATAAGAAGAAATAAAAAAGAGCCATCCGCGGTGGAGCCAGATTTCAGGAATCTGATGCATACCACAGTCGGATGGCTTTGTTGTACCATTATGCTTCTTTCTTTGTCTGATTCTTTTCTTCCACAGCCTGTTCCCAGAAGTCTACCGCTTCTTTCAACCAGCCTTCTGCCTTGGTGCCAAGGCCCAAACCAATCCCATGGGGTAAAGAAAAATATCTGCGGTAACGATAATTCACATGGTGTTCCTCCAGAGCCTCCACCAATACCTCCGCATGATGAGACGCCGGAACCAGCACATCTCTGCCGCCGGAGAACAGATAGGTCGCCGGATAATCATCCGTCACCAGTTTCTGCACACACAGAGATTCCCGCTTCTCCCGATTGCCGGAGGAACGGCCAAACATATAGATAAAGCCACGCTCGGAAAGCCAGATACCCATGATTCCTTTCCAGATATTCCAGTAGGGATGATCCAGCCAGTGTTGCATATTCGTCCATGGATAGCCCAGCATAATCGCTGCCGGCTTGGCAGTATGATAGGTCTCATAGCCATGATTATGACTGGCATAGACACCTGCCAGATTACCTCCCGCAGAAAAACCACACAGCGCGTAATCCTTCGTATCCACATTGTACTCATCCTGATGTTCCTCGATATGGGCAATGGCCCGAGCCACATCCTGCATCGGCGCGTACGGGGTACAATGGAATCCCGTACGATACTCCAACACGAACGCCGTGTAACCCATCTCATTGAACTTCGCAGCAATCGGATACCCCTCTTCCCGGGTCACACAATGGGCATAGCCGCCACCCGGAAGAATCAATATGTACTTTGTCCGTTCTCCCGTGTCGTTGGGAAATACACTCAAGCGCACAGTGCCCAGATCCTTATCCTGGCGAATCTCATCCAGACTGTATACCGGCAACTGACGGAAGTGTCCCTGCTCCGAGAGTTCCAAGATGCGCTTCTTTCCATATTTGACACCATTACAACGATGCTTCACCACATACATCCGAATCACGGAATAACAGGTCAACACAAGCGAAAGCACCAGATAAATGACAATAAAATTATAGAGAATTTCTCCCCAAGTATTACCCGGCATGATAAAAACCTCCATCGTTCTTACGCAAATGTTATCACACATGCCTGCGCGACATGAACAAACTTATTGTACCACGTTTTGCATAATTAAGAAACAAAAAAACTATGGTATGTCAGTTTATCTGGCATACCATAGTTCTGATTACCTATTTCTTACTCTTGAATGTAAGTTTTACTTTCTGCTTGATACCATAGGGAAGAATCTTCTTTAACTTGACTTCACTCGGATACATCACAGAGCATTCCGGCAGATCTCTCTGCAGATGAATGGCATCAAACTCACACTTCGTGGTACAGATACCACAACCGATACAACGGTTCAGATCGACAATGGAAGCACCGCAACTTAAGCAACGTGCTGTCTCCTTCTTCACCTGTTCCTCGGTAAAGGTCAACTTCGCATCACGGAATGACTTCTTATCCACATCTGCCTTTCTACCCGGAATCTGTCTTCCTGTATTATCATAATTCTCAACAGAAATATCTTCCTTGTTCAGTTCATGATAAGCATGTGGATGACGTCCAATGGTCAGAGAAGAATGCGGCTGTACAAATCTATGGATAGAAATCGCACCTTCCTTACCTGCTGCAATCGCATCGATGGCGAACTTCGGTCCGGTATAAACATCACCACCTACAAAGATATCTTTCACTCTTGTCTGGTAGGTCACCTTGTCTGCAACCGGATAATTGCCATGCCAGAATTCCACATCCTCGCCGTCCAGCAGACCGCCCCATTCAATGCCCTGTCCTACTGACAGAAGTACATTGCTGCAGGCAATTGTCATAGTATCATTCTCATCATACTGCGGATTGAAACGACCGTCTGCATCCTTTACAGAAGTACACTTCTTGAATACAATACCAGTCACCTTGCCATTCTCGGTAAGGATCTCCTTCGGACCCCATCCACCAAAGAATGCTATATCCTCTGATTCAGCGATCTCAATCTCTTCCACAGAAGCAGGCATGATATCCCGTGTCTCCAGAGAAACCTGAGATATCTTACCGTCACCACAACGGACTGCGGAACGTGATACATCGATTGCCACATTACCACCACCGATAACAACGGTATCGCCATCTAACTTATAATTCTCATCGTCAGTTGTCAGATGCAGGAACTCAACACCTGTCATAACGCCTTCGGCATCCTCACCCGGCACGCCAACTTTGCGTCCGCCCTGGCATCCGATACCAATATAGAATGCCTGATATCCCTGATCACGCAACTGCTGAATCGTGATATCCTTACCAACTTCCACGCCGGTTCTGAACTCAACGCCCATCTCAGCCAATACATCAATCTCAGCCTGAACCACATTCTTTTCCAATACGAAGGAAGGAATACCATAGACCAGCATACCACCCAACTTATCATTCTTCTCAAAGATGGTCGGCTTGTAACCTTTTTCTGCCAGATAATATGCACAGGAAATACCTGCCGGGCCACCACCGATGACAGCGATCTTCGCGTCTGCATAGAAGTTGTCATCCAGCGAAGGAATCACCTTCTTCGGCACGTATCTTGTCTCTGCATTCAAATCCTGCATCGCAATAAACTTCTTGACTTCATCGATAGCAATTGCCTCATCAATGGTTCCACGGGTACATGCGTCCTCGCAACGACGGTTACATACATGACCGCAGACTGCCGGAAGTGGATTGTTTTTCTTGATCAATGCAAGAGCTTCGGTATAGCGTCCCTGCGCTGCCATCTTCAGATAACCCTGAATTGCGATGTGTGCCGGACATGCCGTCTTACATGGTGCGGTACCAGTCTCATGGGACTCGATACGGTTCTTATCACGGTAGTCCTCTGTCCACATATGCTCGCCCCATTTTACCTCAGTAGGTAACGGCTGCTTCGGATATGTAACTTCGGAGCCATCCTTTTTGCATAACTTCTGTCCCAGTTTCAATGCACCTGCCGGGCAGTGCTCTACGCAACGGCCACAGGCAACACAGTTCTCTTTTGTCACATGTGCGCGGTAAGCAGAACGGCTCATATTCGGTGTGTTAAATAACTGTGATGTACGCAGTGCATAACATACATTCACATTACAGTTACAGATGGCAAAGATCTTATTCTCACCATCGATATTGGTAATCTGATGAACGAAGCCGTTATCCTCTGCCTTCTTGAGGATCTCAAGAACCTCATCTCTGGTAATGTAACGTCCACCCTTATCAGTCTCAACCACATAATCTGCCATGTCGCCCACTGCGATACACCAGCCTGCTGCATCGTCTCCGCAGCCTTCGTCGTATGTCTTGCGGGACATACGGCAGGAACATGGGCTTGCTGCATACTTGCCTTCGTATTTGTCCAGCCAGTGAGAAATATGCTCTACAGATGCAGATTCATTCTCCATAGAGATTGCCTCTTCTACCGGAATCACGTGCATGCCGACACCTGCGCCTCCTGGCGGTACCATATCGGTCAATCCTTCCAGTGGCAGACGACTCATACGCTCAAAGAAACGTCCCATCTCCGGATGCTCCTCCAGTATATGGGCATTCATGTTTGCAAACTCTGCACTACCCGGAACATACATAGGAAGCAACCACTGCTTCGCGTGCTCCGGATTCTCATAATTCCATTCTACAACGCCATTGTAAGAAAGTGTATCTAACATCTCCTGTACATGCGCTTCCTCCGTGCTGGAGAACTTATCGCTGTTATTCTTGACGATTTCCATCATCTGTGGGAACGTCTTTGGCTTGCGGATGCCTCCCATCAACATGCACAATTCAGCCATTTCATCCGTTGGTACCAGAACATTTATACCCCAGTACTCCGGATCTTCCTTTGTCAATTTCTGTAACCCCAACTTAATCTTTGCGCGGTCTGTAATCATCGTGCCCAAGCGAATAATCGGCTCACGCACATCTTCGTCCTTCAATTCCTTAATGTAATCCGGAACGAAATTTCCTATCGGATCTGCCATGTTTTTTCCTCCCTTTATTATACTCTCACATTTATTCCCTGGTCCAATCAGCCACTTCCTGACGCAGCCAATCACACCATTCATCAAATCCTTCTCCCGTCTTTGCGGAAACAAAGATAACCCGGGCATTCGGATTCAACTGCTTAATACGCTGTTCCACTGCCTCCTTGCTGAAATCGTCAAAGACACAAAGTGTATCACACTTATTGATCAAGACGACATCACAAATGGAAAACATCAATGGATACTTCAGTGGTTTGTCATCCCCCTCCGGCACAGAAAGAATCATCGCATTCTTGACACTTCCGGTATCAAACTCTGCCGGGCAGACCAGATTCCCCACATTCTCCAGCACAACCAGATCCAGATCTGTCGTGCCAAACTCACGAATCCCCTGTCTCGTCATGTCTGCATCCAGATGACACATACCGCCGGTATGGATCTGAATCGCCCGCGCGCCGGTCTCAGCAATGGTAGCGGCATCCACATCCGAGTCAATGTCGGCTTCCATGACACCGATGCGCATCTCATCCTTCAGGCGCGCAATCGTCTGTCGCAGTGTGGTGGTCTTACCGGCCCCCGGCGAGGACATCAGATTCAAAAGAAACGTCTTCTCTTGTTTCAATTCGTCACGAAGCAGGGCCGCATCCGCATCATTGTCTTCAAAGATGCTGCGCTTCACTTCAATGACCTTGTAATCCTGCATTTATTCTCCTCCTCAATACGATCTTACTCACATTCCATAGTATGAATAATTTGTTATTTTTTTGACAAATAAAAATGAAAAAGGAACGCGAGTCCCTAATGCTATGATAGCGTAAAAAGCATGATTTTTCAACACATTTCGCCCCTCACTTATTTGAACGCTTTGTTTTAATTTCCATACAGTTCCTCATTTTTTTGATGTTTGTGTATTAACGATACACACCTGTGGCTTTGTGCATCGAACCCGAAAAAAGAGCCGGCCCTCAGAGGCCGACTCTCAATGTGCGCTGTCCGAAGTGCCTTCTACCACACGCCTCGCACCCTATATCAAATTCGTCATCAAATAGCATCCAGCGCCTGTGCCAGATCAGCAATCAAATCCTTTTTGTCCTCAATACCACAGCTCATACGAATCAACTCTGGCGGCACACCTGCCTCCTTGAGTTGTTCATCCGTCATCTGACGATGCGTACTGGATGCCGGATTCAGGCAACAAGTGCGGGCATCTGCCACATGAGTCTCAATGGCTGCCAGTTTCAGATTCTTCATAAATACGCTGGCCGCTTCGCGTCCGCCAACCAGACCGAAGGATACAACACCGCAACTGCCATTGGGCAGATACTTCTGCGCCAGCGGATAATACTTATCCGAAGGCAGGCCGCAATAGTTGACATACGCCACCTTGGGATGCGCTTCCAAAAATTCCGCTACAGCCTGTCCATTTTCACAGTGACGAGCCATACGCACATGCAGACTCTCCAGTCCCAGATTCAGCAGGAACGCATTCTGAGGACTCTGAATAGAACCCAGATCACGCATCAGTTGCGTGGTACATTTGGTAATAAAGGCTCCCTCATTACCGAAACGCTCCACATACGTCACGCCGTGATAACTCTCATCCGGCGTGCAGAGCCCCGGATATTTGTCTGCATATTTCTTCCAATCGAATTTACCGCTGTCCACGATGGCACCGCCCACACCGGCACCATGACCATCCATGTATTTCGTGGTGGAGTGCGTCACGATATCAGCGCCCCACTCAAAAGGACGGCAGTTGACCGGCGTCGCAAAAGTATTGTCCACAATCAGCGGTACTCCATTGGCATGGGCAACTTTCGCAAACTTTTCAATATCCAGAACCGTCAATGCCGGATTGGCAATGGTCTCTCCGAACATCGCTTTTGTATTCGGACGGAAGGCTGCCATCAGTTCCTCTTCCGTGGCATCCGGATCCACAAACGTCACATCGATTCCCATCCGCTTCATGGTGACCGAAATCAGATTAAACGTCCCGCCATAAATGCTGGTGGACGATACAATATGATCCCCTGCTCCGCAGATATTGAACAAGGCAAAGAAATTGGCTGCCTGTCCGCTGCTGGTCAGCATCCCTGCTGTACCGCCTTCCAGTTCTGCAATCTTGGCCGCCACATAATCATTCGTGGGGTTCTGCAATCGCGTGTAAAAATAACCGGACGCTTCCAGATCAAATAACTTGCCCATGTCCTCACTGGTATCATACTTGAACGTGGTGCTCTGTACGATTGGTATCTGACGCGGTTCTCCATTTCCCGGCGTATAACCGCCCTGTACACAAATAGTATTTCTTTCCATATAATCCTCCTTTATTTCATACATTCTCCCATCCGAATCTGCTCCAGCCGCTGCACCCATCCGCTCTCACAAAGCCGCTGCAACAGAGGCAGACGCAAATGTGTAATTCGATCCGTAAAACGGACAAACGGCTTCCTGCTAAGCAACCAGACGGTTCCTGCACATGCTTCAAAAATAATCGTATCCTCGATGATATATCCCATGCTCTGATACCACGCTTCTCCACATCGAAACACTGCAAAAAGTAAACCATGAAACAGATAGACGCTCATGGTCTTCTGCCCCAAGCCCGAGAAATTCTGCTTTGCTCCCGGTATCATCACTGCCACAATAAAAATCATCAGAATCGAAATCAAATAGCAGACGGCGCGCAGAATTACCCCCTGCACGTCCGTCAACCCCAGATATTCATAGTCATATCTTCCGTAAAAGATCTTCACGGACAGCGTGCTCTTACAAGCCACCCATGCCAGCAATCCATTGATGAGCAAAAAGATGCCAAACGCCTGCATGCGCGTCACTTTTTCACGCAGCCGGTCAATCAGTCCCCGATCCAAATCAACCCCCATCAGAAAGAAAGGGTAAAAAGTAAACATCCGCGGCAGTGTCAGATAGTTATCATCCAGCGAGGATGCTCCCACCGCCAGTCCCACCGCAAAAGCAATCCATGTGTGAGCCGGGACCTTTTGAAACAAAGGTGTGATAATCTTCCACATGAACATGGCCAGTAGATACCACAGGGAAAACTTGGGATACAATAGTGCCAACTGTGTCTCCTTCCCGATAACCACCGTGTACAGCAGATAATAGAGAATCTCAAACACGAGATAGGGAATCAGCAACTGCTGCACCAGCCGGTATAACCCCTGGGCCTTCTTGGAAAAATAACCGGAAATAAAGACAAACGCCGGCATATGGAATGAAAAAATAATCCATTTTGTCGTCTCCATGGCTACGTTGTCTTCAGAGGCCACCTCGATAAAATGCCCCACCACCACAAGAACGATGAGAAAAGCCTTATAGTTGTCAAACAAATAATCTCTTTGCTTCATATGTTCCATTGTCAACATTTATTTTTTTGCTGCATCTTGTGACCGTAGGTATCGTTACATCGCCACCATTCGTTCCGATCAAACGACCGAACGATATGATGCGTAACTTCCTTGACCACCCGAACATCCTAATCTCGTGAATAATCAGTCCGATACTAACAAGAATCAGGATACTACAATCGTCTGTCTCGCTTTACTATCTGCTTTCATATCCTTTTCCATTATGCGTGTGCGATTGCATCTGCCAGCGCTTCCATCGCCTGCTGATCCGTCTCTTTCATCACCGACCGGATCGTAACCACAGGCTCAACCACCGTCACATTTTTCAAAGTATCCACTATCCCACGCATGGTCTTGGCCGCGCAGGGAGCCCAGGAACCGTTCTCGATCAGGCCTACGGTACGGTTCTGATAGGTCTTGGACTGTAAATGATGTAAGAAATCCTGCATGCATGGGAAAACGCCGCCGTCATAACTTGCCGCGCAAAGTACCATGCGGTCATAACGAAATGCATCTTCAATGACCTCTGCCATATCTTCTCTCGCCAGATCACTGACCACTACTTTCTCTACCCCGCGCTGACGCAACATCTCTGCAAAGCACTCTGCCGCCTTGGCTGTATTGCCGTGGATTGACGCATAAGCCACCAGCACACCGGTATTCTCCGGCTCATACTTGCTCCAGGTATCATACAATCCGATATAATACCCCAGATTCTCTTTCAGCACCGGTCCATGCAGCGGACAGATCATGGCAATATCCAGCCCTGCTGCTTTTTTCAACAATGCCTGTACCGGATTGCCATACTTGCCAACAATGTTGAAGTAATAGCGGCGCGCCTCGCATGCCCAGTCTTCCCCTTCCGTCAGAGACAGAGCGCCGAACTTACCGAACCCGTCTGCGGAAAACAAAATCTTTTCGCTGGACTCATAGGTCACCATCACTTCCGGCCAATGCACCATAGGCGCCATGTAGAAGGAAAGGGTGTGCGTTCCCAGCGTCAGGCTGTCTCCCTCCTTCACTGTCAAGGTGCCACAGGAATCCAGTCCCTTGGCAAAGAACTGCGGCAGCATCTGAAAGGTCTTGGCATTGCCCACCAGCGTCACATCCGGGAACAGTTCCACCAGACGTCCGATGCTCCCCGCATGATCCGGCTCCAGATGGGAAATAATCAGATAGTCCACCTTGCGGCCCGCCAATGCTTCCAGCAGATTCTGTTCCCATGCTTCCATACCTCGGGCATCCACCGTATCCATCAGCGCAACCTTGTCATCTAAAATCAAATAAGAGTTATATGAGACCCCCTCCGGTACCACATACTGGCTCTCGAACAAATCAATGTCCGTATCATCCACTCCTATGTACTTTATTTGATCCGAAATCGTCACTTTCATTGTCATTCCTCCTTATGTTTTTTGCAACCTGTTACCGTATTTGATTATAGTATAATCAAATAACAAGTGCAAGAAAACAAACGGAGGAACGCACCTTATTTTGCCTGCTGTTCCAGCATCCGATCATACGCTTTGGCCTCTTGTTCCCACGATTTGTAGGCATCCTCCCCGCGATGATCCTTCAGTCCGCCATAGATATGTAAATAATTACCAAGATATGCACTGACTTTTTGAGCACCATTCAGATTCAGATGATCCCCATTATCCCGGCAATCTGTCTCCCAATCAATACCAATTTCTTCGGTCGCCAGATTCATATCCACATAGGTCAGATCCTGCTGCGCTGCATAAGTTGCTATCGCATTATGTCGTTTGTAATTATAATTGTACGGTGACGGCACGCTGACCAGGATCAGTTGTGCCCCATTTTCTTCACATAAGGTCTTGATCTTTTGCATATAGGCAAGAATCAGGTCATTGATGGGTGCCACCTCTTCTGTAGGCTGCATATAGGTGTCACCTCCGGCGTAAGGTTGAACCTCGCTTCGTACAATAAAACCTTTGTAATCCTGCTCACAATACTGGGGGCCAAACAGATACGATTTCCAGATATTATGATAGCGAAAGACCGGGAAATAGCGGTTGGCCTGCTCTTCCAGCGTGGACTTTACCTCTTCTGTGCGCCCGCGAACGCGGAACATGGGATTTGTTTCCATAATCACAAGGGAGGGCTTTTGATGTGCAAAGGCCGTTTCCAGCATGGTGTATGTCTCCTGTATCTTTTGCCCGTACTGACCACAGACATAGGAGGAAATACCATACGTCTCCCACAACTGCATGGGTGAGATCGCACTGTAACTGAGACTGTCTCCCACAACAATGACATCAATACTGTTCTTTGGCTCTTTTTGTATCTGTATCAAACTTTTATTCCTACTCTGCAACAGATCATCATTTTGCATGGATGCATAGGTGATCTGCCCGGAAGCGCCCACGATCAACGCAAACAAAAGGAGAAAGAACACTGTATTCTTTCCCGCTTTGGTCTGAAAAAATTTAAAAACCTGCATAAATCAAATCCACCTGCTGATACCCTACGCCATACGCTCCAAAAATAA
>CAMAKU010000025.1 GCA_945836255.1 uncultured Roseburia sp.
CAGAGGTGCCTGTGGTAGTTGGATTTTATCAACTTCGCAAACGATTTAAACTGGATCATCTTATGATTATTTGTGCGGTTTTTTGTACGCTTCGTGCCTTTGCCACGGCATTTGCGACCACACCGACCATGTTAATCTGGGTGCAGGGATTGGAAATCTTAGGATTTAGCATTTACTATGCCGGGAGTGTTTTTTATGTGATGGACAATCTTCCGGCTCAGGACTGCGTCAAGGGGGCATCATGTGTCTGATGATGCGTGCGAAACAATTTCGAATATAACAGAACAGCGTGTATACAGAAAAACGCATCCCAACTCGGGATGCGTTTTTCGTGTGGGGCTTGCAGCCCGCATGTTTATTTCCGATTGATGCTGGCACGCTTACGAAGGGTTGGGTCTAAGATCCGCTTGCGGATACGCAGACTCTCCGGCGTTACTTCCAATAGTTCATCGGTGTCGATGAAGTCAAGCGCCTGCTCCAGACTTAAGATACGGGGCGGTACCAGTGTCAGCGCCTCGTCGGCAGAGGAAGAACGGGTGTTGGTCAGATGTTTTTTCTTGCAGACATTCAGTTCGATATCTTCCTGACGTGAGGAGGAACCGATGACCATGCCGGCATAGACCTTTTCGCCCGGTCCGATAAACAAGGTACCGCGGTCCTGTGCAGAAAACAGTCCATAGGTAACAGATTCGCCGGACTCGAAGGCAATCAGAGAGCCCTGCTTACGGTAAGCGATATCTCCCTTGTACGGTTCGTATCCCTCAAATATGGTATTGATGATACCGTTACCCTTGGTATCCGTCATGAACTCACCACGATAACCGATGAGACCACGGGAAGGAATTAGAAATTCAATTCGGGTATATCCCCCGGTAATGGGTGTCATGTTCTGCAATTCACCTTTGCGCTGGCTGAGTTTTTCGATGACAGCACCGGTGAATTCATCCGGCACATCCACATAAGCCCGCTCCATGGGCTCTAACTTCTTGCCGTTTTCATCGGTGTGGTACAGCACTTCTGCTTTGGATACGGCAAATTCAAACCCTTCCCGGCGCATGTTCTCAATCAGGACGGACAGATGCAGTTCGCCACGACCGGATACCTTGTAGCAATCCGGGGAATCGGTCTCCTCCACGCGTAAGGACACATCGGTATTTAATTCTTTAAACAGACGGTCGCGGATATGGCGGGAGGTAACATATTTGCCTTCCTGTCCGGCCAGTGGACTGTCGTTGACGATGAAGTTCATGGAGATGGTGGGCTCTGAAATCTTCTGGAAGGGAATCGGCTGGGGGTCGTCAGGGTTGCAGATGGTGTCACCGATATGGATATCGGCGATACCGGATACGGCAACGATGGAACCGATACGGGCTACGTCCACGTCCACCTTTTCCAGTCCGTCAAATTCGTAGAGTTTGCTGATACGGACCTTCTGCAATTTCTCCGGATCGTGGGCGTTGACCACAGCCACCTCCTGATTGATGCGCAGGGAACCGTTGTCTACCTTGCCGATACCGATACGTCCCACATATTCATTGTAATCAATGGTGCTGATCAGCACCTGAGTTCCCAGATCGGGATCACCGGTAGGTGCCGGAATATAATCGATAATGGTCTCAAACAGAGGCGTCATGTCTTTGCGCTCATCGGCCAGATCTAACAGGGCAAAGCCTTCCTTGGCAGAGGCGTAGACAAAGGGGCAGTCCAACTGTTCGTCGGAGGCATCCAGATCCATGAATAGCTCCAGTACCTCGTCGATTACCTCATCCGGACGCGCTTCCGGGCGGTCAATCTTGTTGATGCACACGATTACCGGCAAATCCAGATCCAGCGCTTTCATCAGAACAAACTTTGTCTGTGGCATAGCTCCCTCAAAGGCATCAACCACCAGAATGACGCCATCCACCATCTTTAATACACGCTCCACTTCGCCACCGAAATCGGCATGTCCCGGCGTGTCGATGATGTTAATCTTGGTATCTTTATAAAATACAGCCGTATTCTTGGACAGAATCGTAATGCCACGTTCCCGCTCAATGTCGTTGGAGTCCATGACCCGTTCCGCCACCTCCTGATTGGCACGGAATACGCCGCTCTGCTTCAACAGTTCATCCACCAGGGTGGTCTTACCATGATCGACATGGGCGATGATTGCGATATTTCGGATGTCTTCTCTTGCTTGTTTCATGTTTTCCTTCTTTCTATTCTCGTATTGGTTACTTCTTATTAAAATGTTTCTCATCATTTAACATCACATACTCTGCTAGTTTACCACAATTTTGGGGATTTACAAGTTTATCGACAAAAAGAACCGTTCTTTTTGAAGTGCAAATGATAAAACTTTAAAAAGAAAAACATATTTAAGAACCAAAAGAAGGGAGAGGCTAGTTAGATGGCAGATAAAGTGTTAGAAAACAATCAGGTATCAATTGTAGGTGAAATTGTCTCAGATTTTCAGTACAGTCATGAAGTGTACGGTGAAGGTTTTTATGTTGTCGAAGTTGCAGTCAATCGACTGAGTAACTACGCAGACTACATTCCACTGATGATATCTGAAAGATTAATCGACACGACACAGAGTTATATTGGCGAAAAGATTCATGTCACCGGACAGTTCCGCTCGTATAACCGCCATGAAGAAACAAAGAACAGATTGATTCTGTCTGTCTTTGTCAGGGAACTTGAATTTGTGGATGAGTATTGGGAAAATGATGAGGAAGAACGAAAGAGCAACTACATTACCTTGGACGGGTATGTGTGCAAAGCGCCGGTATACCGCAAGACACCGTTGGGTAGGGAGATTGCGGATCTGCTGGTTGCCGTCAATCGTTCTTATGGAAAGTCAGATTATATACCGTGCATCTGCTGGGGTAGAAATGCACGCTATGCAACGACCTTTGAGATTGGAAGCCATGTTTCAGTCATCGGAAGAATCCAGAGTAGAGAGTATGTAAAAAAGATTTCAGAAGAGGAGGCGGAGCGCAGGATTGCATACGAGGTTTCCGTATGTAAGATAGAGGAACTTGACTAGTCAGAGCTGTAGTTGCCATTATCCGAATTCTGTGGTAAAATGTCCAAACAATGTGGTTTTGCGCATTAGGAGGGATTATGGAGAAGGGTGTTATTCAGATTTATTACGGAGAAGGGCAGGGAAAGACATCTGCCGCTTTGGGCAATGCCATCCGCAAGGCCAGTAATGGGAAGAGCGCATACGTAGTTCAGTTTATGAAGGGACAATTGGGTTCGGAATTTTTGAATCGTCTGGAACCGGAGATTAAGGTATTTCGTTTTGAACGCTGCAGTGAGGGCTTTGATTCCTTGAGTGAGGAGGAGAAGCAGGAGCAGAAGATGAATATCCAGAACGGACTTAATTTCGCCAAGAAAGCGCTGGTTACCGGGCAGTGCGATGTGCTGGTGTTGGATGAGATCCTTGGATTGGTACAGGAGCATATGGCTACGGAAGAACAGATTGTGGAGATCCTTCAGGCCAAGTCGTTATTCACGGATGTGATTTTGACCGGACGTGATCGTCTGCCGGCTGTTTTTGACATGGCAGACAATATCCTGAATATCGTCCCGGAAAAATGACAAGACGCAGGAGCAGGAGGCATTGACAAGAAATTGTCATAATGCTATAGTTGAAAAGTATATAAGAGGTAGAGGTCGCGTAATTCATCAGTAATTCACAGGATGTGGCAGACACAGTAGAATGTGAAGGAAAGGGAGGCACGCCGAAAGAATACATTGTTCTGCAGATGTTTTCTTGGGCGCAAGTTTAAGAGACTTGTGACTGTCATCCCCGTAGGGGATGGGGAGCTATCATTGATGGGAATTTCATGACCAGCTCCGATGGGCTGGTCATTTTTGACGACTATCCGGCAAACGCATATACTGTATCAAGGAGGAGATTAACATGGCTATTTTTACAGGTTCAGGAGTTGCAATCGTTACACCGATGAAGGATAATCTGGAGGTCAACTACGATAAATTAGAGGAATTGATCGAGTTTCATGTGGCAAATCATACGGACTGCATCATTATCGCCGGCACTACAGGGGAGAGTTCCACACTTTCCATGGAGGAACACCGGAGTGTTATACGTGCAGCCGTGGAGTTTACCAGACACCGTATTCCGGTGGTGGCAGGAACCGGTTCGAATTGTACCAAGACCGCAATTCAGTTGACGAAGGAAGCGGAGGAAGACGGTGCAGACGGTGCGCTGATCGTAACACCTTACTACAATAAAGCGACACAGGCAGGGCTGATTAGTCATTACAGCCAGATTGCCAGTGAGACCAAGTTACCGATTATTTTGTACAATGTACCCGGACGTACGGGGTGTAATATCCAGCCGGAGACAGTGGCCACGCTGGTGAAGCAGAATGAGAATATTGTGGGCTTGAAGGAAGCCACCGGTAATATGGCGCAGGCGTCCAAGACGATGTATCTGTGTGACGGCAATCTGGAATTGTATTCCGGTGAGGATGGTCTGGTGGTGCCGTTGTTAGCCATTGGTGGTATCGGTGTCATTTCCGTCATTGCCAATATTGCGCCGGAGCAGACCCACGACATGGTGGCAAGTTATCTGGCAGGTGACCGGGAGAAAGCATTGGAATTACAGATGAAGTCGTTGCCGCTGGTGGATGCACTCTTTAGCGAGGTGAATCCGATTCCGGTGAAGCGCGCAATGAATCTGATGGGCATGGAAGTGGGTTCCATGCGGTCGCCGCTCTGTGAGATGGGGGATGCCACCTCGGCAGTGCTGGCACAGGCCATGAGAGATTACGGATTGCAATTAAAAGATGAGTAGCAGATCAGATGTACAGCATGGATAAATGACCGCTTGATGGGCATACTGTACAAAAGAAAAGAGGATAGAAATGACAAGAGCAATTATGCATGGCTGTAATGGTCATATGGGACAGGTGATTACAGCGATTTGTAAGGAGGATGAGAATATCGAAATCGTGGCAGGCATTGATCTGAATGATACGTTTGCCAATGATTATCCGGTATTTACCAGTCTGCAGGCGTGCGATGTCCCGGCGGATGTGGTGATTGATTTCTGCAATGCAAAGGCAGTGGACGGACTGCTGGATTATTGTGAGGCAAAACAGATTCCTCTGGTGCTGTGTACCACTGGTCTGTCGGAGGAACAGTTAGCTCGGGTAGAAGAAGTATCCGGGCGCGTAGCGGTGTTACGTTCTGCCAATATGTCTCTGGGAATCAATACGCTGATGGATTTGTTGAAGAAGGCTACGGCTGTCTTTGCCGATGCGGGATTTGATATCGAGATTGTGGAGAAGCATCACAATCAGAAGTTGGATGCACCCAGCGGAACGGCGATTGCACTGGCAGATGCCATCAATGAAGAACTGGATCATTCGTATCACTACACCTATGATCGCAGTCAGGAGCGCAAAAAACGCGACAAAAAGGAGATTGGCATCTCGGCAGTCCGGGGGGGCAATATTGTCGGAGAACATGAGGTGATCTTTGCCGGCACGGATGAAGTGATTACCTTCCAACATACGGCATATTCCAAGAACGTTTTTGCTAAGGGCGCGGTGGAAGCGGCCAAGTTCTTACAGGGTAAGCCGGCAGGGTATTATGATATGAAAGATGTGATTGCATCGAAATAATAAAAATTCGATGGGAAGAATATCCCGGGACGCAGATTTGTCAGCGTAGCTGTCTTAAGACGGCTACGCTGTTTTTTCTGATGTAGGTGTAAGGAAACGGCATCTTATGCCGGGTAGAAGGAGCGGATGACCGGTGCCAGTGCACCGCTGTGTTCCACATAACTGCCGTGGGTTGCCCCCTCGAAGATATGTAGTTCTGACTGAGGAATATGTGTAGCGATGGTCTGGGTCTCCTTGGGCTTGACCATATCGTCGCTTCCGGCGCAAATCATGGCAGGAACATGAATCGCTGCCAGATCCTCCGGCTGAATGGACGGCTCCAGCAGCATCATCTGGATGCGGGGATTCGGATCGCTGCGATAGAGGCTCTTAATCTGTCTGCGGGTGGCTCCGGTGAGTCCCCGGGGCGTCAGATTGGCACCGCATACCAGAATGGAGGAGAGCAGATCACTGCGCTGCATCGCCACCAGAAGGGCGATGATTCCTCCATCGCTGAAGCCGCATAGCAGAGGCTGGGAGATAGAGAGCGCTTCGATGAACCGTATCACATCGTCTGCCATATCGTTGTAATGATATTCTTTTGGCGTGGCACTGCCGCCATGTCCCCGGCTGTCGATGGCATATACGGTGTAATTACGGGAGAGATCTCTGGTGAGAACATCAAAGATCTTGTGGGATTCCCCGTTGCCATGCAGCAGGATGATAGGCCTGCCTTCGCCTTGCTTTTCGTAGGATAATACCTGACCATTTAATTGGATATACATTGTTTTCTCCGTTTCTATGATGCGCAACCTGCCAGCGCGTCATCCGTTGATATCTGACATAAATTCTAGCATTGTGACGGAAAAGATACAACTCCATTCTTTTGCTGTCATTTTAACATTCTTTTTACTTTACTCACGTGGGGCAAAATGTTACAATCTTCCTATATTACCAAAAATAAGGGGGTTTTTACAAATGAAACTTGATGTCAAAAAGACAGTCCAGGTCGGATTTGCATTTTTGTCCATCTGTGCGTTCTGGCAGATGTACAATGCGATTATTCCAATTATTCTGACCTACACATTCCACATGAATGAGACAATTTCCGGTGCTATTATGGCGGCGGATAATGTCCTGGCACTTTTCCTGCTGCCGTTGTTTGGCGGCCTGTCCGATAAGTGCAAATGTAAATGGGGTAAACGTAAGCCGTTTATCTTATTCGGTACGATTGCAGCGGTGATTCTGATGATTCTGATTCCGCTGATCGATAACAGTTACTATGCGAATCCCACCACGGCCAAGCAGGCGTTATTTATCGGTGTGCTGGGGGCACTTCTGGTGGCCATGGGTACATACCGGAGCCCGGCGGTGGCTCTGATGCCGGACATTACGCCGAAGCCTTTGCGAAGCAAGGCCAACGCCATCATCAATCTGATGGGCGCACTGGGCGGTATCCTGTATCTGGTGATTGCCAGCGTGACGCTGAATTCCAAAGAGGAGCATGAGAATTTCTTCCCGATCTTTTTGATCGTTGCAGGTATCATGGTGGTATCGGTACTGCTGGTGATGATTACCGTTGACGAGGTGGAACTCAATCAGAAGATGCGGGAATACGAGGCACAGCACCCGGAGGAGAATCTGGAAGTGGACGACGGTTCCGGCAATGCGGAACTCCCCAAGGAAGTGAAGCGCAGTCTTGTCTTTCTTTTGTTTTCGGTGGCGTTCTGGTTCTTTGCTTACAATGCCATGGAGACCTGGTTTACCACCTATGCTAAGAGTGTATGGGCCATGACCACAGGGCAGGCATCTATGTGCCTGACGGTTGCTACCGGCGGTGCCATCCTGGCGTATGTACCGGTTGGTTCCGTTGCCAGCAAGATTGGACGTAAGAAGACAATTCTTACCGGTATTATTCTGATGCTGGCATGCTTTGCCATTGCGTATGGATTTTCACTGATGTCCAGTACCTTTAATCCAATCTTGTTCGTGTTATTCCTGCTGGTTGGTATCGGTTGGGCTTGCATCAATGTCAACAGTCTGCCGATGGTGCTGGAAATGTGTAAGGGAAGCGATATCGGTAAGTTTACCGGATATTATTATACCTTTAGTATGTCAGCACAGATCGTGACACCGATCGTAGCAGGTGCGCTGATGGAACATATCAGTTACGAGACACTGTTCCCCTACGCCGCATTTTTCATGGCAGTTGCCTTGATTACGATGCAGTTTGTTAAGCACGGAGACAGCAAGGAAGGCATCAAGAAGGGCTTGGAAGCCTTTGATGTAGACGATTGATAGAAGGGAGCGAGTAAGAATGGAACACAAGCCATTTGTATGGGCACACAGAGGAGCAAGCGGCTATGCACCGGAGAATACATTGGAAGCATTCCAAAAAGCGGTGGAGTTAGGAGCAGATGGCGTAGAACTTGATATTCAGTTGACCAAGGATGATCAGATTGTGGTGATTCACGACGAGACCATTGACCGTACCAGTGACGGTAAGGGCTGGGTCAAGGATTACACGCTGGAGGAGTTGCGGCAGTTCAATTTTAACCGCACGAAGCCGGAGTATTCCCATGCGGATATACCCACCATGCGTGAGGTATTGGAACTGCTGAAACCCACGGGACTTTTTATCAATATCGAAATCAAGACAGGAATTGTGTTTTATCAACAGATTGAGGAAAAGATACTGGCGCTGGTTAAGGAGATGGACATGGAAGACCGTGTCTGCTATTCCTCCTTCAATCACTATACCGTGACCAAGATTCACGAATTAAAACCAGATGCCGAAGTGGGATTTCTATATGGAGATGGTCCCATTGATATGCCGTCTTATGGGGTGAAGCATGGTGTCAATGCACTTCATCCGGCACTTTATAATTTGCAGTATGATGGATTTGTCAAAGAGTGCAAGGAAAAAGGGCTGAAACTTCACGTGTGGACGGTCAACGAGAGAGAGTATATGCAGATGTGCTGCCAGTTCGGTGTAGATGCGATTATTACCAATTACCCGGATGTGGCACGAGAGGTTGTAGGCGCATGAAAGTATAAGGGGATTCTATGGGGATGTTACAATATTTAGAGCAGTTTAATTTGCTCTCTGTGTTTGTACGCTTGACGCTTGCAACGGTCCTTGGCGGATTGATCGGCTTGGAACGAGGCGCACATGGACAGCCGGCGGGAATTCGTACGTTTGCGCTGGTCTGTATTGGAGCCGCCATAGCCATGATTACAGATGAGTATCTCGTGGTGACATATGGTACGGGAGATCCGGCAAGACTTGCGGCACAGGTAATCAGTGGTATCGGATTTTTAGGTGTTGGTACCATTATCGTAACCGGTAAAAATTACGTTAAGGGACTGACAACGGCTGCGAGTCTTTGGACGACGGCATGTCTTGGTATCGCAATCGGTGCAGGCTATATCTGGGGAAGTATCATGGCTTTCTTTTTCATTGCTTTCGTAATGACGGTAATGACTTCCCTGAGCCATTATGTAGATGAGCATAATACCAAGATCAAGTTATATCTGGAAGTGGATAAGACAGATGGCATCGATGTTTTATATGATTATGTAGAACAGAATGGTTATGAGATCTGCTCCATTGACAAGCAGAAGCGACAATCCTTACAGGGGAAGGATGCAGTGCTTATGGTGGTCATCAATCTGAACAGGCGATGCAGCCATGCACAGTTTATTTTCGGACTGAATCAAAATGATTCGATTCATTATATCGAAGAAATTCGATAACAGAGATGCAAATATGGGGAAACTCGGTTGAGTTTCCCCTCTTTTTCATCTATAATGTAGTTTGAATACTTATAGATAGAAAGAAAGCAGGTTAATAATATGTCAGAACACGAAAATGATTTTAGAGAAGTAGTCGATGAAGACACATCCGGCAAGGATTCCGAGGTGGTCGAAGTCACAGGTGATACCACGGTAGATCCTACCGTTGCAGATCCGAACAAGGATCAAAAGGATGATTACGAGGATATCTGTTATATCTGCCGCCGACCGGAGTCGGTTGCCGGCAAGATGATTCATATACCCAATAATATCTGCATCTGCAATGACTGTATGCAGAAGACCTTTGACTCCATGGGCAGTTTTGGATTCGGCGGCGGTGACAATGCCAATTTGAATAACATTGATTTTTCCAGAATGCCCAATATCAGTATGGTGAATCTGTCGGATTTATCGGATTTCATGCCGAATATGCCCAATTCGCAAAAGATTAAAAAGAAAAAGAAAAAAGAAAAGAAGCAGGAAGAACCGGTATTAGATATCAAGAACATTCCGCCACCTCACAAGATTAAGGCAGAACTGGATGAGTACGTGGTGGGTCAGGAGTATGCCAAGAAGGTTATGTCTGTGGCGGTATATAATCACTACAAGCGTGTGGCCACCGGCACCATGGATGAGATCGAGATTGAGAAGTCCAATATGTTGATGATTGGACCGACAGGTAGTGGTAAGACGTATCTGGTCAAGACGCTGGCCCGGCTGTTGGATGTGCCACTGGCAATTACGGATGCCACTTCCTTGACGGAAGCCGGCTATATCGGTGATGATATTGAGAGCGTGGTTTCCAAGTTGCTGGCTGCGGCGGACAACGATGTGGAGAAGGCAGAGCGCGGTATCATCTTTATCGATGAGATTGACAAACTGGCCAAGAAGAAGAATGCCAACCAGCGTGATGTAAGCGGTGAATCAGTACAGCAGGGAATGCTTAAGTTACTGGAAGGCGCAGAGGTTGAGGTGCCGGTAGGAGCCAGTAGCAAGAACGCTATGGTGCCCATGACCATTGTGGATACCAGAAATATTCTCTTTATCTGTGGCGGCGCATTCCCGGATCTGGATGGCATCATTAAGGAGCGTTTGAACAAGGCATCTTCCATGGGATTTATGGCAGATCTCAAGGATAAGTACGACAAGGATGAGAATATCCTGATGAAGGTGACGGTGGAGGATCTGAAGAACTTCGGTATGATTCCTGAGTTCCTGGGGCGTCTGCCCATTCTGTTCTCACTGGAGTCTTTGGATGAGCAGATGCTGGTACGGATTCTCAAGGAGCCGAAGAATGCTATTATCAAGCAGTATCAGAAGTTATTGGAACTGGATGAAGTCAAATTAGAATTTACCGATGATGCCTTACTGGCCATCGCCAAAGAAGCGAAGCAGCGTGCGCTGGGAGCGCGAGCCCTTCGTGCCATCATCGAAGAATTTATGTTAGATATCATGTACGAGATACCAAAGGATGACAACATCGGAGAGGTGGTCATTACCGAGGATTATGTTACGAAGAAGGGCGGACCGCAGATTATCATGCGTGGCTGTCCCATGATAGGGGATAAGGGCGAGGAGTAACTTATGAGATATGTTTCACTGACAGATGCGCAGCCGGGAATGCAGTTGGCGAAGGATTTGTATGATGTCAACGGACGAACACTCGTTGGCAGTCATATTATGCTGACGGCAAATTACATTGACAAACTCATCGAGTATGGGTTTGCCGGTGTCTATATTGTAGATGACCTGACGGAAGATATTGAGGTGGAGGATGCGATTTCACCTCAACTTCGGACGGAGGGCATGGAGAAGATCCGCAGTGGTGATATCGACGGATGTAAAGAGGTTGCCGAGAAGTTGGTGGAGGAAATATTGTCCCGGGGCAAGATTTCCCTGGATATGTTGGATTTGCGTTCCTATGATGACTATACTTATGCCCATTCGGTGAATGTGGCTGTAATCAGCGGCGTGCTTGGCATGGGATTTGGTCTGGGTGAAAAGGAGATGGCGCAACTGGTGATGGCAGCTATGCTGCACGATCTGGGCAAATTATCCATTCCCCCGGAGATTCTGAACAAGCCGGGACGCCTGACCCAGAAGGAATACCATCGGATGCAGGAACATCCGGTGATTTCTTATGAACTGATCAAGGATCGGTTTGATATTTCTGCACAGGTGAAGGTCGCCGTGCTGTTTCACCATGAGAATGTGGATGGCTCGGGCTATCCCAATGGGATTATGGGCGAGGAACAGACGCTGTTTACCAAGATTATCCATGTGGCCGATGTCTATGATGCACTGGTATCCAAACGCCCCTATAAGGAGCCTTACGCGCCCTGTGAGGCGGCGGAATATCTGATGGGTGGCTGCGGTATTCTGTTTGAGCGTGAAGTGGTGACGATGCTTCTTCAGGCGGTTCCGCTGTATCCCAAAGGAACCGAACTGTGCCTGTCGGATGGCCGCTGTGGTATTGTGAAGGAGAATGCGGATGTACATAATCTGCGACCGGTGCTGCGGATGATGGATGGTTCTACACTGGATCTGTCCAGCCGGGAGAATCTTGCGCTGGCGATTCTGCCACCAGGGGGCAAGCAGGAAGTATCCATCAATGATGAGGAAGAACGCCGTGAGATGATGCATGGCTATCGCAAACAGCAGATTATTGTTGTGGATGATATGAAGACGAATCTTCAGATGCTGTATGACATCTTGAAGGATGACTATAAGGTGACACTGCTCAAGTCCGGGGAACAGTTGCTACGCTATCTGGAGTGCAACCCGCGACCGGATTTGATTCTGTTGGATATTGACATGCCGCAGATGAATGGAATTGAGGCGGCAGAAAAGGTGATTGAGATGACAGAGAAGACCGTACCGATCCTCTTTGTCTCTGCCCTGTGCGATTCCAAGACCGTGATGGCCTGTCGTGAACTGGATGTGGCAGGGTACATTGTGCGCCCGTACCAGCCGGTTTATATTCGTGAGGAGATACAGCGTGTATTAAGCAGATGGGAGGTAAGTTAGATGCTGTTTGCGTTTGAAGTGTGTTGTCTGTTGGTGACGCTTTTTACGGTTTTTGCTTACATTGAGCATCCGATTGCATCCAAAGAACACAGACTGTTGCCGCTGTATCTGGGGATTATTGCCGTATTTGATTTCTATCGTATCGTGTTGAGCATCACCGGGGATATCAGCGTTTTTCATCTGTTGGAGAATATGCTGATTCTGACACTTACCACAGTGACTTCTTTTTATGCAATGGATTATTTGCAAATCCGACAGCCTCGTATGCTTCATGCGGGGTTATTTGTTTATTTACTTGTTCTTTTGCTGATGTCATTTGCAGGTATGGGTGATACCGATATCTATCTGTTCCTGTTCCGTCTGTTCACCGATATGAACTCCACATTTATTTTCATTGCCGGTTTGATTTCTTTGTGGAAAAAGAGGTTCACCTATCAGATCCGAAAGACGAATACGCTGGTGTTTATTGCCATTTTTATCCCCTCATTGGCAGGGGCTACCTGGCAGGTGCGGACGGATCAGGGGCATTTTCTGTTTCTGGTCATCTGTTTTTTCAGTTGCCTACTGATTCAGTTTTTGATTTTTACCAATCAACTGATTGCCACTGATATCGTGCTGCACCAGAATGCCTTTGCCGATGCCGCAGTGGCGCAGTTTTTGTTTGATGCCAATTATGAACTGATTGCTGCCAACAGCAAAGCGCAGGCAATCTTTTTGGATGGGGAGACATTTCGTGATGTGGAAGACATTCATCAGTTTTTTCTTACACATAAGGAGTTGATTTATAAAGAAAAAGGCGGCGTGGGTGAATATGTGTATCGCGGTCGTGTTTATGAGAGTCACCAGGCGTCTTCCTATCAGCATGGTAAGGTGATTGGGCATATCTTTACAGTCAACGATGTTACCGAGGAACGTCAGGAAATGGAGCGTCTGGAGGAGCAGAGCAGACAGGCGCAATTACAGACGGATTTGAAGAGCCGGATGCTGGCGAATATGAGCCATGATCTGCGGAGTCCGGTGCATGCAATCATCGGGGCCAGTGATGTCCTGATGGCCAATCCGGTGATCTCGGCGAAGAACCGTACACTGGTTTCATATGTGCGCAGCTCCGGTGAGATGCTGCTGGATAAGATCAATCAGATCCTGCTCTATTCGAAGATGGAAGCGGGGCGATTGGAGTTGGAGGAACATGAATATTCGCTGGAACAACTGGTGTTGGAACAGATGCAGATGTTGCTGTATAATCTCCATGGACGCCAGATTGCATGCAGTGCAACGTTCCTTACGCCGATTCCCCAAACCGTCTTGGGCGATGAGAACCGGGTGCGGGAAGTGATGCAGAATCTTCTGGCAAATTCGGTGAAATATACCAGTTCCGGTTCCATTCGCATGCTGATCTCCGCAGAACTGCTGGATGATGATGTGGTTCGTTTCACCTGCGGGGTGGAGGATACGGGATGTGGCATGACGGTGGAACAACAGGCACATATTTTTGATGATTATGTCACCTATGCCATCGATGGAAAAGAGGGGACAGGCCTGGGGATGACTATCGTGAAACAACTTTGCGACTTGATGCAGGGGGATTGCAGGGTGGAAAGTATGCCGGAGGAAGGCACTACGGTGACGGTACGGTTTTTGCACCATCGTGTGGGCGATGGGATGGTACAGCCGACAGATATCAATCAACGCTCCATGGCACAGAAGATTGTGCATTATTCGGACGATGTGCAACCGGAACATACCTTTCCCGAGGCGCATGTCTTGCTGGCAGATGATATGGTGATTAATCAGCAGATTTTTGCCAATATGATCCTGCCATGGAAGGTGCAACTGGATGTTGTTTCGGATGGAAGGGAAGCGGTGGAAGCCGTACATCGCAAATCCTACGACCTGATTTTTCTGGATTATCTCATGCCGGAACAGAATGGGCTGGAAGCGGGAAATGAGATTCGCAACGCGACCGGGGCACCTATGATTTTGCTGACTGCCAACGATCAGGACGATATGATGCAGGCGGCAAAAGAAAACGGCTTTGCCGGTTTTTTGAGCAAACCCATCGATATGAAACAATTCAAGCAATATATGGAGCAATTGTTACCGCCCCAGTTGGCAGTTCCGGTGTTAAAGAGCGAATATGAGAGCCTGTTGTATCGTACCCAGGCATATTGCAGAACGTTACAGAGTTATCTGGAGGAGATGGAGGAGTTGAGCCGGGTATTACCAGAGTATGCAGAAGGTGATCTGGCGATGTTTCGTTCCAAGATACACGGCGTCAAAGGCGCCAGCCGTCAGATGATGAAGATTGCGCTGAGCGAGTATGCAGAGACCTTGGAGATGGCGGCGATTCTGGATAATCGCAACTACATTGAGCGTCATATGGAGGGATTCCTTCGAATGATGGATGAAGTGTTGGATGAAGTGCGCACGGAACTTTCCTGTATGCAGGAGGTGCCCCAGACAGAGGAGACTGTGGAAGAAAAGCAGCAGTTGGATCGGGAGAAGATGCAGGAATTGTGGCAGACGTTGTTGGAGGCTTTTGCCGCTTATGATACGGGACAGATGGAACACAGGCTTGGGACGATTGGGCAGATGGCACTGTCAGAGGAGGAACAACACTTGTACCAACAGTTGGAAGCCTGTCTGAAAGATTTCGCTTATGAGGAAGGCTATGACTGCCTGAAGAAATATCTGGGATAAAAGATAACAAAATGACATATCATGAACTATGAATTGTTATGATATGATTTACAGTAATGAGTATTTTGATCTGATTGTGCGCAGCAATGAATATCTTCCATCCTTTGACTCGGATATTTGTGGGCTTGATGCCGGTAATAATTTTACCGTGCTGTTTGCACCGGCGGCG
Organism: uncultured Roseburia sp.; assembly: GCA_945836255.1. Lineage (GTDB taxonomy): Bacteria > Bacillota > Clostridia > Lachnospirales > Lachnospiraceae > Pararoseburia. Next base: position 15,313 of record CAMAKU010000025.1, read on the forward strand.
AAATACGGTCCCCTCAGTGTCAGTAATTTTAATCACAATACATTACCCAACTGCTATGAACCCCTTTCTATGGAGGCTCTGGATGCGGCGGGCATCTTGCAGGTACGGGAAACGCCTTCTCTGAATCTGGATGGGGAAGGGGTATTGATTGGTTTTCTGGACTCAGGGATTGATACGATGCATCCGGCATTTTTGGATGAGGCCGGTCGTTCACGGGTGGTAGCGGTGTGGGATCAGAATCAGCGGATTTCGGAGAATGCAGGTACGCCAGCGGTATCTTCGGCGGATGTTCCCCAAGTGTATTATGGGCAAGTGTATAGTGGAGACACGATTCCACTATATGGCAACCGGGATGCCACCGGCCATGGAACCTATGTGGCCAGCGTGGCGGCGGGGTCTGATCGGGGGACACACAGTGGTGCGGCGCCGCGGGCGGACATTGCTATGGTGCAACTGAAGCAGGTCAAGCAGCATTTGCGAGATTATTACTTTATCCCGGATGATGCGATTTGTTATGGAGAGAGCGATCTGATTTTTGGCTTGCAGTTTCTTAATGAATTGGCCCGGATGCGCAATCAGTCGCTGGTGATCTGTATCTCGGTTGGGAGTGCCCTGAGCAGCCATAGCGGCAACAATGCCCTGGCCTACTATCTGAATTCCCTTGCGGTGGTGTACCGGCGCTGTGTTGTGACCGCTACCGGGAATGAAGCGGCATCCCGTCATCATTTTTACGGCTCACTGGTTCTCCGGCAGGATGATAACTTCCTGTTGGACGGGACGGCGGATCGGACGCAGGATTATGTCGAGGTGGAGATTGTGGTGGAAAACAATGTCTGCGGCTTTATTATGGAGCAGTGGGCGGTAGCACCGGCGCAGTATGAGGTGGCGGTGATCTCGCCCTCCGGGGAGATGCATCCCCGTGTGGGAATCCAGACCACCGGCGGGCAGGTGTATGAATATACTTTGGATGGCACCCTTCTGGAACTGGATTACAGTTATCCGGAAGCCACCACCGGCAATCAGTTGGTTTACTATCGTTTTACTACACCGGCACCCGGCGTATGGCGTGTACGGGTGTTTTCCAGAAATCGGCAGCAAGGTAATTTTCATATGTTTCTGCCATCGTACGGTCTGATGTGCGGGCGGGTCTATTTTCTGGCCTCCAATCCGGACAGCACGATTATGAATCCGGGCAACGCCGGATATGTACTGACTTTTGCGGGCTATAATCAGCGGCAGAATGCCATCCTGCTGGAAAGCGGACGGGGTTATACCATTGACGGCCGTATCAAACCGGATCTGGCGGCACCTGCTTATCTGGTGGAGGGCGCGTCGGCAGGGCGTGGCACGTCGCTGGAGGAGTTGCAGTATGTGATGCGAACAGGTACGTCTGCCGCGGTGGCCATTGGTGCAGGTGCAGCGGCGATGTATCTGCAATGGTGCGATGAACGCGGTGATTTCAGTGTGAGCACCACACAGGTGAAAATCTTTATGATTCGGGGTGCGCGGCAGTTTGCCGGGGATTTGTATCCCAACCGGCAGTGGGGATATGGAGCGTTGGATTTGTACGAATCCTTCCGCCGCCTGTAGGGGACATTCGCGGGCGATTTTCGGCGCGCCCACGATACCTTTTAGTGTTCAGATTGTTATAGCATTTTTATCTGGATGGGTTTCCATTGTGAGCAGAATGTATCGCAATCCTTACAGGTGCGGGTTTCTTGATGTGGGACTGTCTTTGTAGGCTTCGACTGAGAGCATCCCACTGTCCGCCGGTTGCGGATGCTCAGGGCTTACCATTCTAGTCTGCCTAAGTGAGCGCTTTTTCGGACGTGATTACACGCCGCTTGTCAAAACTCGCACCATGCATATTCCCAGAACGTTACACAATGCGCTCAGACACGACCAGCGCGGCGTGACGTTACGAAAAAGACGCTCACTAAGGCAGTCACGAATGCACGCATTCACATCCGCATTCCGGCGAACTGTGGGATGCTTTCTGTCTAACCTTACGAAGACAGGCCTGATAGGCGAAAGAAACCCGTATCTGTTAGCATTGCTGCATTCTGTGATTGGAAAAACAGACAGATAAAAATGCTCAACAATCTTATCAGTAAGATTACGTGGGCGCGCCGAAAATCGCCCGCGAATTTACCAGAAGATATTCGACGAAGGAGAGAAAAAACATGCTTGTATGGAAGGTATTGGATGTGAAAAAATGCATGAACGCTATGCTGGCTTCGGAAGCGTTTGACTTTCTGCTGCTGTCAGATGCGCAGATTACCACAAAGATTCATTACGAGATCGATGGTCATCTGACCCCGGGTTATCTGACGGAGGAGGAGAGGCGTATGGAGAGCATTCCGGAGGAGGGGTGTATTCCCTATGGGCATCTGCGGGGCGTTTGCTTTGACGTGATTAAAGGAAGACGTAAGCCGGCATCTTTTCGCTTTACCTTTCTGTGCCCGCGCAGCGGTATCCGGCAAATCATTGCGCAGGGACAACTTGCTGTGCGCCCGGAGGATGTGGCAAATCTTACATTGAATGTCAAATACGCAAATGAGGAATTATATATTACGGCAGGATGTACGCTGCATACATTTACCATGGATCGTGCCATGGAGAATGCGTGGGACGCGTGGGTCGCGGGCTTTTTGAAACGGTTGGAGATTGCGGTGGAAACCGTATAGAAAAATCTTCCAAATTTCTTTACTTTTGGGCGTTGGTATGCTATTCTAACCACATATTGGTTTCCAATATAGATAATATTTTTGGAGGTACTTGTCATGAGCAAGGGTACAGTAAAGTGGTTCAATAACCAGAAAGGATACGGATTCATCTCTGACGAAGAAGGCAATGATGTATTCGTACACTACACAGGACTGAACATGGAGGGCTTTAAGTCTTTAGAGGAAGGTGCTGCTGTAGAATTTGAAGTAACAGACGGCGCTAAGGGACCACAGGCAGTTAATGTTACAGTTGTAGGTTAAATTACCTATCATTTAATCAGACCGTGTTCAATGTACCTTTTTTAGTTTTTATATAAATCTGAGCAGGAAATTGAGATACAGCATGATTAAGAAAAGGCGGCATGCATGGCATGTCGTCTTTTGTTATGGCGACGAGGAAAATGGACGTTGTGCTTGCACATACGTCCATTTGACGACCGCTAATCAGAGCGAGATTCGCGGGAGCGTATCTCGTCTCTGTTATGG
>CAMAKU010000026.1 GCA_945836255.1 uncultured Roseburia sp.
GCGCGCCAGATTGTGGCTCTGGAGGCCAAGGGTTCGAATCCCTTTATCCACCTTTGTTGCGGTAGGGCAACAGAACAACGCTGTTGGGCTATCGCCAAGCGGTAAGGCACTGGATTTTGATTCCAGCATTCGCAGGTTCGAATCCTGCTAGCCCAGCTTCTTTTTTTTTATTGCATGGAGCACTAGCTCAGTCGGTAGAGCACCTGACTTTTAATCAGGTTGTCGGGGGTTCGAATCCCCCGTGCTTCACTTTCGCAGAAACGTTGAAAAACCGTTGCAAGCCAAGTAAAATCAAGGCTTACAGCGGTTTTTTGTTACACTGTTTGAAACGCAGATTTTCTTTATAAAACGGTCTTTTTCCTGTAAAATTTGTCATGAAATTGTTATTTGAATAATTCTGATTTATATGATTATGTGTGCTGACGAAATTGTAAAGATTCGCAAACACCTATAAAGGATCGTTGCGGACTGCTGTCAGTGGTGCTGCTTTTGGCTCTTGGAGTGGAGCGCAGTACGATTATGGAAGATTATCTGCTGACGAATTGCGTGAACGCGGCCAAATCCGAACAGTATTATCAGATGCTGCTCGCGTCTGGCAAAACCGAGGCGGAAGCAGAAATGGTACGGGATGTTTTTCTCGCAAAGGAAGAATATCTGAATGCCGCTTTTTCGGCTATGGATGCGCAATATGAAAATGTTGATACGTTTCTGCGTGACGGGCTGCATATTCCGCAGAACCTGATTGAGCACTTCAAAAGTAGCGTGCTGTAATAAAGCCTGCTAATCGGAACTTGCCTAGAAAACTTTCATTTTCCTCTTTACTTTTTCCTTTGAATTGATATAATAAGCAAGTGTGCAAAAGACAACTGTTCGCACCACGCGGACACCTGACAAGGGAATGTCTACACACAGCAATTTTAAACAGGGGTAGGAAAAACAAATGAACGATAGAATCGAAATTCGTTGGCACGGCCGAGGCGGGCAGGGTGCTAAGACGGCGGCACTGCTTTTAGCAGATGTTGCATTTAAAATCGGAAAACAGGTACAGGGATTTCCCGAGTATGGCCCGGAACGTATGGGGGCACCCATTACAGCGTACAACCGGATCAGCGACCAGGTGATTCGCGTTCATTCCAATATTTATAATCCGGATTATGTCGTGGTTGTGGATGAAACTTTACTACATACGGTGGATGTGACCAGAGGATTGAATCCGGCAGGCGCCATTATTGTGAACACCTGCAAGACCCCGGAGGAGATTGCACCACAGGTGGCTCCTTATAATGGTAAGATTGTCACCATTGATGCGCGGAAGATTTCTGAGGAAGCGCTTGGAAAATATTTTCCCAACTCTCCCATGCTGGCAGCCGTGGTGGCTGTCACCGGTATTATGCCTAAGGATGTGTTCTTAAATGAAATGCGTGCATCCTATGAACATAAATTTGCGAAGAAGCCGGAAGTCATTGAAGGCAATATGAAAGCATTGGAAATGACCTTTGATGCGGTAGAGAACAGGAGATAATAGATGAGAACAGATGTATCACAAATCAACGAATCCACACCGTATATGGAATTGACGGAAGGACTTCAAATCTATGCGGGTGGAACGACGAAATATTTTAATACGGGAGAGTGGCGAAACAATACGCCGGTGTTTCATGAGGATAAGTGTAAGCAGTGTCTGTTGTGTGCTCCCGTGTGCCCGGACAGTTGTATTCCCGTGGTGGATGGAAAGCGCGGAGCCTTCGATCTTGATCATTGCAAAGGCTGCGGTATTTGTGTAAAAAATTGTCCGTTTGGCGCACTTGAGATGAAGGAGGGAGTCAACTAATGGCAATCAGAGAACGTATGTCGGGAAACGAAGCAGTTTCCTACGCAATCAAACAGATCAACCCGGATGTAATGCCGGCTTTTCCCATTACGCCATCTACGGAGATTCCCCAGATGGTGTCCAACTACATTGCCAATGGAGAGATTGATACGGAGTTTATCCCGGTGGAAAGTGAACACTCTTCCATGAGTGCAGCCATTGGTGCTGAGGCTGCCGGGGCACGTTCCCTGACGGCTACTTCCTCCGCAGGACTTGCATTTATGTGGGAGGAGTTGCTTCTGGCAGCATCCAACCGTATGCCGGTGGCCCTTGCGCTGGTCAATCGTACCTTGTCCGGACCTTTGAATATCAACTGTGACCATACGGATGGTATGGGAGCCAGAGATACCGGCTGGATTCAGATCTATGCAGAGAACAATCAGGAGGCTTATGACAACTTTATTCAGGCCTATCCCATTGCAGAACATAAAGACGTACGTCTGCCGATTATGATTTGTCAAGACGGATTTATTACCAGTCACGCGGTGGAGAATATCCTGTTGCTGGAAGACGACGTAGTGAAAAAATTTGTGGGCGAATATACACCGGAAGAATATCTGTTACAACCGGGAAAGCCCATGGCGGTTGGCCCCTATGCGGTGAGCAATTATGTCATGGAGGCAAGAAAGAACCAGTTGATTGCTCTGAAAAATGCCAAGCAGGTGATTCTGGATGTGGCAAAGGATTTCTCGGAGATTTCCGGCAGATCTTATGGTTTGTTCGAGGAATATCGTACGCAGGATGCGGATTATATCATGGTAATCATGGGTTCTGCCGCAGGAACAGCAAAAGAGGCGGTGGATCAGATGCGGGAGGAAGGCCATAAGGTAGGCGTGCTGAAAATCCGCGTGTTCCGTCCGTTCCCGGCAGAGGAGATTGCAGAGGCATTAAAGAATGCCCGAGCCGTAGCAATCATGGATCGTGCGGAAAGTTACAATGGGAATGGCGGCGTGCTAGGCTGTGAGATTAAGGCCGGTCTGTTTCAGAAGAAGTACATGGTAGACACGGTCAATTATATTTATGGTCTGGGTGGACGTGATTTTACCGTTGCACACACCATGCAGATTTTCCATCAGTTATCTGATATGGTGGAGAACGGAACGGAAGTAGAACAATATGCGTATGTGGGCATTCGGAACTAGGAGGTAGATGCAAGGTGAGTGAATATAATTTTAAAGAAGTTATGAGTAAGCCTGAGCGTCTTGCTCCGGGTCATAGAATGTGTGCAGGCTGCGGTGCCACCATCGCAGTTCGGGCGGTGTTGCGGGCACTGCATGAAGGAGATCAGGCAGTCATCGGTAACGCCACGGGATGTCTGGAAGTATCTTCCTTTACCTATCCTTATACCGCATGGGAGGATAGTTACATCCACAACGCATTTGAGAATGCCGGTTCTACCTTAAGTGGTGTAGAGACGGCTTATAAGGCATTGAAAAAGAGAGGTCGTCTGCCGGAGGATGTCAATTACAAATTTATCACCTTTGGCGGAGACGGAGGTACCTATGACATAGGTTTTCAGTCTTTGTCCGGTGCTATGGAGCGTGGCCATGATATGGTCTATGTCTGTTACGATAACGGCGCTTATATGAACACGGGGATTCAGCGGTCTTCTGCCACACCGATGTATGCTGACACCACCACCACACCGGTGGGCAGTCAGTCCAATGGTAAGATGCAGAACAGAAAAGACTTAGCATCCATCATCGCAGATCACGACGTTCCTTACGTGGCACAGACCACCATGATCGGCAACTTTTCAGACCTTCATGCCAAGGCGGAGAAAGCGATCTATACGGAGGGGGCTGCGTTCTTAAATATTATGACACCTTGTCCGAGAGGATGGCGTTACGATCCGTCTGAGGTGATGAAGATCTGTAAACTGGGGGTAGAAACCTGTTACTGGCCCATGTTTGAGGTGGACCATGGCAAGTGGAGACTCACTTACGAACCTAAGAAGAAACTTCCCATCGAGGATTTCCTGCGGGAGCAGGGTCGATTCAAGCATTTGTTCAAACCGGGCAATGAAGATTTACTGGTGCAGTTCCAGGCGGAGGTAGACCGACGCTGGGAAGATTTGCAGTACAAATGTGCAAGGGACAACTAGAGGTATTATAATTGAAGAATTCTTTGACTTCTGGCAGCGTTTTCGGTAATATTATCCGTTTTTCGCTGCCCTATTTGTTATCTTATTTTTTGCAAACATTATATGGCATGGCGGATCTGTATATTGTGGGGCAGTTTGCAGGTGTCGATCAGATCACGGCGGTATCGGTGGGGAGCCAGGTGATGCACATGATTACGGTGATGATTGTTGGTCTGGCCATGGGTGCCACAGTAACCATCGGACAGGCTATTGGTGCTGACCATAAGGAAGATGCGGCGCACCTGACTGGTAACACAGTGACGATGTTTATGACAGGATCCCTTGTGCTGGCAGGAGTGCTGGTGCTGGGGGTACATCAGATTGTTGCTGCCATGGCAACACCCACAGAGGCTGTTCGGGGAACGGAACTTTATCTGACAATCTGTTTTGTGGGAGTTCCTTTTATTACGGCATACAATGTACTCAGTTCCATCTTTCGTGGTCTGGGAGACTCGAAAAGTCCCATGTATTTTATCGGGATTGCCTGTGTCAGCAATATTCTGCTGGATTATTTCTTTATCGGTATCATGGGATTGGGTAGTGTAGGTGCGGCATTGGGAACCACGATCTCTCAGACCATCAGCGTGCTTGTGGCACTGGCGGCCATCCGCAAACACAAGACCAAATTGCCATTGCATCTGACGCATTTTTATCTTTGCAGACCAACGGCGGGCAGAATCTTGCGTATTGGAATACCGGTGGCGTTACAGGATGGTTTTGTACAGATCGCTTTTCTTGTGGTGACTATTATTGCCAATACCCGAGGACTCAATGAGGCGGCGGCTGTGGGAATCGTGGAGAAAGTGATTGGCATGTTTTTCCTGGTGCCTTCGTCTATGTTGTCATCGGTTTCGGCGCTGGCAGCGCAAAATATTGGTGCCGGTAAAGATGACCGTGCAGGAAAAACCTTGTGGTATGCCATTGGCATCTGTGTGGGATTTGGCGTGATCGTATCGGTGGCGGTGCAGTTTGTCGCAGAGCCGTTGATTGGTTTATTTTCGGAGAATGCCAGAGTTATCTGCCTGGGTGGCCAGTATATCCGGGGCTATATTTTTGACTGTATCTTTGCGGGGATTCATTTCTGCTTTAGCGGATATTTCTGCGCTTACGGAAGATCGGAACTCTCCTTTATCCACAATGCCATATCTATTGTGCTGGTTCGGCTACCGGGAGCCTATCTGGCATCCCAATGGTTCCCGAAGACGTTATTTCCTATGGGGCTGGCCTCCGTATTCGGGTCGGTACTGTCTGTGACTATCTGCGTGATTTTCTACGCTAAGATGCAGAAAAAGAAGCAAATCGTGTGAAAAAAATATCAATTGTTGCCACTGTTAATACACACCTGTATAATATACATAACTTGTCAATAGAATTGTATGTATAAAGGGGGATTTCAATTTGAGCAGACTAACAGTGACCACAGATGACCGTGCGTCTTCCACCACAAAGACTATGGTCAAAGAGTTTGTGCAGCGTATCATCGCAAGCCCTCCCGGGGTGTGTCCGGTGGATCTGCAACTTGCCTTCCTCAAGGTATGTCATGCCCAGAGTTGTGGGAAATGTGTGCCGTGCAGGGATGGACTCGGCAAGTTGGAGAATCTGCTGGAGGATGTGCTGAACAATAAAGCAACGATGCAGACACTGACGCTGATCGAGGAGACCGCACGCAATATCGAGATGTCTGCGGACTGCGCGATTGGGTTTGAGGCAGCGCGGATGGTACTTGCAGGCTTCGAGGGGTTTCATGAGGACTACGTGTCCCATGTGAAGGAGCACAAGTGCATCGGTGCGTTTGAACAGCCGATTCCGTGTATCGATCAATGTCCGGCTCATGTGGATATTCCGGGGTATGTAGCACTGACGGGAGAGGGTAGATATGAGGATGCGGTGCGCTTGATCCGCAAGGACAATCCGTTTCCTACGGCCTGTGCCTTGATCTGTGAACATCCCTGTGAGGAACGCTGCCGCAGAAATATGCTGGACAGTTCAGTGAATATTCGCGGCATCAAGCGTTCAGCGGTGGATGGCGCGAATCTGGCATCCATTCCGGTGCCACAGAAAGCAGAGCCGACGGGGAAGCGTATCGCCATTGTGGGTGGCGGTCCCAGTGGATTGACGGCGGCCTACTTTTTACAGTTGATGGGGCATCAGTGCGTGGTATTTGAAGAAAAGCCCAAACTGGGTGGAATGCTTCGGTATGGTATCCCGAATTATCGTTTTCCGAGAGAACGGTTACAGGAAGATATTGACTACATATTGGCAACCGGGGTGGAAGTGCGTCATCAGGTTCGGATTGGTGTTGACCTGACCATGGAACAACTGGAGCGGGAATATGATGCCGTATACATTGCCATCGGTGCGCAGACGGATAAGAATTTTGATATTGAAGGCGCGGAGAGTGAAAATGTCATCTCTGCCGTACATCTGTTGCGGGATGTGGGATTGGAGCAGCCCATTGACTTTTCCGGGAAGACGGTTGCCGTCATCGGTGGTGGAAATGTGGCCATGGACTGTGCCAGAACAGCAGTCCGGGCCAATGCGAAAAAGGTCAGTATCATCTACCGTCGTCAGGAAAAAGACATGACGGCATCGCCGGTGGAAGTGCGAGGTGCCATTGAGGAAGGCGTCGAACTCTTTACCTTACAGGCACCCTTGCGGGTGGAGGCAGATGCCAGCGGCAAAGCCGTAGCCCTTTGGACCCAGCCCCAGATTAGTGGACTGTATGATCGTAACGGACGTCCGAAATCCAATAAAGCAGACAAGGAGCCGATTCGGATTCCGGCAGATATCATTCTGGTGGCCATCGGTCAGGAGATTGAGAGTGAACACTTTGAGGAAAGCGGCATCGCCACCAAATGGAAACGAATTCTTGCAGACGAGACAGGCAAGGTGGTTGGCAGGGATGGCATCTATGCAGGAGGCGACTGTGTATCAGGCCCGGCCACGGTGATTAAGGCCATTGCCGCAGGCAAGGTGGCGGCTGCCAATATTGATGAATATCTGGGATTCCACCATGAGATTTCTGTTGATGTGGATATTCCGACTCCTCTGATGAACGACAAACTGCCTAGCGGTCGTATTCATCTGACGGAACGAGAGGCAAGCGAGCGTAAATGTGATTTTGAGGGTATCGAGAATGCCATGAGCCGTGAAGAGACGGTGCAGGAGGCGGCGCGATGCCTCCGCTGTGATCATTACGGTTGTGGCGTATTGAGAGGAGGCAGAGAAGAGAGATGGTAAATGCTAAGATTAACGGAAAAGCGATTCAGGTAGACAAAGGCACTTCCATTTTGAAGGCTGCCGAGATGGCGGGATATAAGATACCGACCCTTTGTTATCTGGAAGAAATCAATGAAATCGGGGCATGCAGAGTATGTCTGGTGGAGATTGAAGGGAAAAAGAATCTGGTGGCTGCCTGCAATAATGTGGTGGAGGAAGGTATGTCCATTCTCACCAACAGCCCGAAGGTGCAATCCGCCCGCAAAACGAATGTGGAGTTGATTCTGTCACAGCACGATTATCGTTGTGCCACCTGCGTACGCAATGGCAATTGTAACTTGCAGGATCTTGCCAAGGATTTGAATATTATCGAGATTCCCTATGAGACGGAGATTGAATATCAACCGTGGGATCACAGTTTCCCGTTGATTCGGGATGCGGCAAAGTGTATCAAGTGTATGCGTTGTGTGCAGGTGTGCGATAAGATTCAGGGTATGAATATCTGGGATATTGTCAATACCGGCAAGCGCACCAGCGTCAGTACCGTTGGAATGCAACGGATTGAGGAGATGGACTGTGCCATCTGCGGACAGTGTATCACCCATTGTCCGACCGGAGCCTTGCGGGAACGCAATGATACCGAGCGGGTGATGAAGGCGATTATGGATCCGGAGCAGATTGTAATCGTACAGATCGCACCGGCGGTGCGGGCTGCTTGGGGTGAAAGTTTTGGTTTGTCCCGCGAAGAGGCATCTGTAGGTAAGATGGTTGCGGCAGCGAGACAGATTGGATTCGACTATATCTTTGATACGGATTTCTCTGCGGATCTTACGATTATGGAGGAAGGTAATGAATTATTAGAGCGTGTGGCACAGGGAAAAGAAGCCAAAATGCCAATGTTTACCTCCTGCTGTCCGGGGTGGGTACGATTTGTAAAAACACAGTATCCCCAGTACATTGATCATTTATCAACGGCAAAGTCGCCGCAGCAGATGTTTGGGGCGGTGGCAAAGACCTATTATGCTAAGACGCTGGGCGTGACACCGGATCAGATCTTCTGTGTATCCGTGATGCCTTGTACTGCCAAGAAATATGAATGTGATGTGCCGCAGGTGAATGACAGCGGCGCCGACAAAGATGTGGATGTGGCATTGACCACCAGAGAATTTGTCCGCATGATGAGGGCGGCACAGGTCAATATCGCTACCTTGGAAGAGGAAGAATTTGACGAGCCTCTTGGCCTTGGTACCGGTGCAGGCGTAATCTTCGGTGTCACCGGTGGTGTTATGGAAGCGGCTCTGCGCAGTGCCGTCTACTTTGCCACCGGCAAGAATCCGGGGGCGGATGACTTCACCATCGTCCGTGGCGAGGATGGAATTCGTGAAGCCACAGCAGAGATTGCAGGGACAAAAGTACGGGCAGCGATCGTCAGTGGATTAGGGAATGCACGGAAACTGATGGAGCGCCTGGAACGGGGCGAAGTTCAGTATGATTTTGTGGAAGTGATGGCTTGTCCGGGAGGATGCGCCGGAGGCGGCGGTCAGCCGATCCATGATGGCGAGGAATTGGCATGTGAGCGTGGACAGCGCTTATATGCGCTGGATGCGACCAGTCAGCTTCGGTTCTCCCATGAGAATCCGGCAATCGTTCAGATTTATGATCGTTTTCTGGAGAAACCGTTATCCCACAAAGCACATGAACTGCTTCATACAAGACAGGCAGAGTGGGATATCCGATAGTGAAAAGGTTGTAAAACAGCCATAGAGTGAAGTGGCAGTTGTCATAACGACAACTGCCCTTCTTGTTTTTTATGAGCACGTTTTATGTGGTTGGTCTACATGGAGGATTTCACCTTCGGTAATACCTCCTTCATTAAAGGCTGTAATTCGCAGATACACATCCTGATTAAGAACCAATCCGCCGATATTCACTTGAGTATCAAAGATCTGATAACTGTGATATAACTTGTCGGGGGTGTGTCCCCATTCCACTTCGTAGCCAAGCGCATTTGTGGCAGCAAAGGAAACCATCAGGTTCAGTGCCCCCTCCCATCTGGTGTGAATCATTTCTGCAGTAATCGGTGTAGGAGCGGATAAGTCATGATCCCGCCCAAAGACACGGATGCCGGAAATGGTTGCCGGTTGATGGAATGGCAATTCGATCTGACGTAATCGAACAAAACGACACAAAAATCCATCTTCTCGGACAATGAGATCGTGTGGGAGATCGGTCATGGCATTCGTCTTATCTTCAATGACAAAATAGTGCTTGCCGTCAACGGAACCTTCCAGCAACCATCTGGTTACATGGGGTGTCTCGTCAATATATCGTTCCTGACGCAGGGCACCTACATAATCTTTTCCGTCAGGCAAGGGAAGGATGATTTCATCGTCGGCAAAATTGAGCTGAATGGCATGAATATCGTATGGTTTTTGTAAATCAATCTGAATCCATGCAGATGCATCATCCTCAGCTGCTCTCCACCACGTGCGGATATCTTCATCAATGACAAGTGCAGGATCATAGTGTCTGTCTGGAATAGGTTTTTGCTCCTGATTGATTCTGCCGGTTTTGGGGGTGGCAATGCTGGATGCTGTTACCGTCTTTCCATAGGACAGTAGCATCCACTGCGGCTGTTGCCACGGATCCCGATGTTCACCGGAGACTGCAATTGGCCAATCGCCGAAACGTTGATTACAGAATAGTTCGCCATCGTTATCATAGCCGGCAGGCCACATGGAAATACGGCGTTCAAAGTTGTGATTGACGCAGATTCTATTGGTTGCCACATGCCAGATGTTCCCCTTTGGATCCTCTAAAGTGGAACCGTGACCTGCGCCCGGGCAGAATCCACCCGGTTTGTAGGAGTAAGGATTATTGGTTGCCAACGTGTAAGGCCCCAAAGGCTGATCGGCAACATAGCACCCATCTGCATATACGTTGAAACGAGAACCATTTGCACCATATTGGAGATAATATTTGCTGTTATGCTTATTGACCCAGACGCCTTCCATGTAGGGAGATCCTTTGATAAATGCCATGGCAGATTCCACCAGATCATCCGTCATTCCGCGCTGCTTCATTCCCGCTATGATTTGTTCGATTTCTTGTTTTGACCGCGCTGGAATGTGGTTCTCGGCAGTGCGCTCAAACCCTTTTAAGGATTCGTCAATGGAACAGAGCGCCACGCGTTCACCAATGGGCTGACAGGTGTTTGGGTCTAATTCGATGCCATACAAAGGTTCCGTTGTCGAAGATCCCCAAAAAAAATACATGCGACCGTCATCGTCAAAAAATTGATTGGGGTCCCAGAAATCAAACGGTCCTTCCATCTTCTCATAGAGATCGGAAAATGGATCTTTGGTTCGGTAGAACGTACCGTGTTCATGATTGGATGCACAGAAATAGAGATAATCTCCATAGACGCGTACATCCGGCGCGTAATCATAGGCAGGTAAATGTTCAGATGTATGAAAGGACCAATGGCATAAATCATCACTGTAAATAAAACCTGCCGTCATAGAGGGAAACAGATAGTAACGTCCTTTGAAACAGATCAAGGAAGGATCGGCACCTTCTCTTGATACGCAGGCCATACCATCGTCTCTTTTGTTGAACTGATATTTGTAACTGTAATTCATTGGATTGCAATAATAATTCATGGCGCACCTCCTAAAAAATGATTATAGACATATCATACGTTGAAACGTTATAATGAGTGGGAAATATTTTTACTATTTTGAAGATTATTTTACCTAATAGTGGGAGAAGACTATGGCGCAAACATCACTTTTAACAGAGGAACATGCCATTTTCAAAGAACATGAGAGCCGCACTCCCAGATATGATATTTTTGCAACGAAGATGCGAACAGAGTGGCTTGGCAAAATTTTTTCTTTGGAAGATTATGAAATGACAGATGTGACTGATGCATATCAGGTGTATTTTGAAGAACTATTGCTTTCGCTGGAACGAAATCTGCAGTTGGCGAAACTATATATGGCGTCAAGCATTTGCCTCTTGGAAGAATATGGGCGTAATTACAATATGCCGGATGAGATTATGAATTCGATTAAGCGTCATAGTTTTATTGCCATTGCTGAGGCAAACAGTATTGGTGAATTGCGAAATATCACCCTGCGCACGACGGAACAATATCATGAAGCTTATAAGAAATATCATATTGAGAAATATTCTTATCCGATCAGCCAATGCATGGAAATCATTTATCGAAATCGATATGAGAAAATCACCTTGTCTATGTTGGCTGAACAAGTGCATATGAATCCGTCGTATCTGTCACGTAAATTTCATTCGGAGACAGGTCAGACCATTATGGAGTATGTTACCAACGTAAAAATGGAAGAGGCAGATGTGCTGATCAAAGCACATTTATACAGTCTGGAGGAAATTGCGGAACTGTTTTCCTATGATCGAGGATATTTTCGGAAGGTATATCGGAGATGGTGTCAGCATTTCCCTAAGTAGGTCAAATAATTTAGGGGTATTTTGTTATTCTGTAACTAGTTTGTAACACGTGCCAGTGTACACTCATATTAGCATAGGATAATTGTGTCATCGGGAAGTTACCTCTTTCGTTGAATATCAGATGTAATAGAAGAAAGATAATAAGACTTGGGTAGTAAAAAGGAGCCCACGCATGAACCCCTCCGGCTGTGGTCTTGCGGCAAAAATAGTATATGTTGAATCCGGGATTGAAATTCAAAGATGACTATGGTATTCTAATCAAGTAACTGCGACGCGCGGTTACTTTGCGGGCATGGCGGAATTGGCAGACGCGCCAGATTTAGGTTCTGGTGGGAGACCGTGCAGGTTCAAGTCCTGTTGCCCGCATTTTTTATATTACATCAAAAGGATGTATGGTGTCATGAGCGTATAAGTTTGACACAGAAAGGATGAGACGATGAAAGATCAGAATTGTGGTTATTGTATGAGAGGGGAACTGTTGGACGCATTTGGTATTTTTATCTGCGATCTGCAGGTGAGTTCGCTGATTTTGTTCAAAGAACAGAGCCATAAGGGTAGATGTATTGTGGCATATAAGGATCATGTCAGTGAACTGGTAGATATCTCTCCGGAAGAGAGAGCATTATTCATGGAGGATATCGCCAAAGCATCCAATGCCATTCATAAGGCATTCGGACCGAAGAAGGTCAACTATGGTGCGTATGGCGACACGGGCTGCCATCTGCACATGCATCTGGTGCCCAAGTACGAAGACGAATTTGAGTGGGGCGATGTGTTCGCCATGAATCCGGGACGCACCTATTTGACGGATGCAGAGTATGCGGCAATCATTGATGCCATCAAGGAGAATCTCTAAGGGTTGTTGCGAAGCCGTAGGAAATTGCAAGTGCACTGACAACTGGACAGACACTTGGTTCAGGGTCAGATCTCGTCAAATACAGCATGTTCAATGGTATCGGTAGCCTCTTTGTGTGTCTGCGCAGGGAGCCCGAAGGATTCTTTGTATTCCTTTGGACCGATACCAAATTCTTTTTTAAAAGCACGGAAAAAGTTGGTGTAATCTTTGAAGCCATAGGTCATGGCAACTTCACGCAGAGGTTCGCCGGCAAGGATGTTGTTCTTGCAGGCATAGAGCCGTTTTTTTAACAGATACTGATGGACAGACATTCCCATATTTTCCTTGAAGATATGGGAAATGTGGTACTTGCTCACAAAAAATTCCCGGGCGAGAGCATTGAGACTCAGATCCTCGTCCAAGTGGGTATTGATGTACTCGCACAGACGGGTGAACAGGGAATCCTGCTCGGACTTGGTATGGGCAGGCTTTTCTCCCATATAGATGATTCGGTTGATGCTCAGCATCAGCGATGCGATATAGCAGGAAATCATGGGTTCATGGAAGGGAATGTCCCGCTGACGTTCCTCGATGATGTCGATCAATTTATTAAAGAGTATCTGGGCATTGGCAAAATCACAGGAGAAGTGGTGGCAACTGATTTGGTTGCCATAATTAAATCCATAGGTGATGTCGGGATGCAATGCCTGCAAACGGGCATAATAATCGGGAGACAGCCAGAGCACCATGCGCCGGTATGTGGTGTCCGTGTGCTGAAACTGTGGGCGGTGAAAGACACCGGGCGGTATCAGGCAGATATCACCGTATTTCAGGGGATAGACATTCTTGCCGATCTGATAGGAGAGATCGCCGCCCAGAAAAAAGTAAATCTCATAATAATCGTGACGGTGCATGGACACATCAGCCACGTTCTTGTCCTCATAATAAAAGATCTCAAAATCTGTGGTCTGCATCTCCTGCCGTTCATCAAATTGTGAGTGGTAATGTTTTGCCATGGGACTTCTCCTATCTTGTTTATAAAACGTAGTTCAATTTTACACCGTGACAACAACTTTTGCAATGTTTACAACAAGTTTTATGATTTTATTATCTGACAAAACAAGGTACATTATAGATACGATGATTGAGGCACAGGAGCACATCCAATGATGTACTCTAAAGATAACAAAATCAATTAATGAGGAGGTTTTACATGAAATTATCATTCCGTTGGTATGGAGAAGATGACAAGGTAACACTGGAGCAGATTCGTCAGATTCCGGGTATGGATTCAATCGTAACGGCTGTGTACGATGTACCCGTTGGCGAGGTATGGAGCAGAGAGTCCATCGCTAAGTTAAAGAAGCAGACAGAGGATGCAGGACTTCATTTTGAAGTGATCGAGAGTATTCCGGTTCATGAAGATATTAAGTTGGGCAAGCCCACCAGAGATCGTCTGATTGACAATTACTGCGAGAACATCCGCCGCGTTGCTGAGGCTGGTGTTAAGTGCATCTGCTACAATTTCATGCCGGTATTCGACTGGACGAGAACGCAGTTGGATCATCCGTTGCCGGACGGATCTACTTCACTGGTTTATTATCAGGAGCAGGTGGATAAGGTAAATCCGTTGGAGTCTGACAGCGACTTGACACTTCCGGGTTGGGATGCCAGCTATTCCAGAGAAGAGTTGAAGGATATCGTGGCACAGTATCAGGAACTGTCTGAGGATGATTTGTGGAACAATTTGCAGTATTTCCTGGAGCGCATCATTCCGGTGGCTGCAGAGTGCGACGTAAACATGGCAATTCATGAGGATGACCCATGCTGGAGTATTTTCGGACTTCCCCGTATCATCACCTGTGAGGAGAATCTGGACCGCTTCCTGAAATTGGTGGATGATCCCCACAATGGTATTACCCTTTGTACCGGTTCTCTGGGATGTTCTGCAAAGAACGATGTGGTTCGTCTGGCTGCTAAGTATGCCAAGATGGGACGTATCCATTTTGCACATCTGCGTAATGTACAGGTACTGGACAATGGCTTCGAGGAGAGAGCACATCTTTCCAGCTGTGGAAGCCTGGATATGTATGAGATTGTAAAGGCACTGCACGACAACGGATTTACCGGTTATGTTCGTCCGGATCATGGTCGTATGATCTGGGGTGAGACAGGCCGTGCCGGTTATGGCTTGTACGACAGAGCACTGGGTGCTACTTACATCAACGGCTTATGGGAAGCAGTAGAGAAGAGTTCCAGATAAGCACGGAAGTTTGGAAGAAAATCACATAACAGATTAAGAAACAATTATAATAACAGTTTTCAATTGGGAGGAAATAAAAATGATGAATTTACCACTTAACACAGATCTTTCAGGCAAGGTTGCAGTTGTAACAGGAGCAGGCGGCGTACTTTGCGGTATGTTCGCACAGGCTTTGGCACAGGCAGGAGCAAAGGTTGCTGTTCTTGACCTGAACGAAGAGGCAGCACAGAAGGTTGCTGATGAGATCGTTGCTGATGGCGGTATTGCTAAGGCATACAAGACCAACGTATTAGAGAAAGAGAGCCTGATCGCAACACATGATGCTGTTGTAGCAGACCTTGGAACCTGTGATATCCTGATCAACGGTGCCGGCGGTAACAACCCACGTGCCACCACAGATAAGGAATATTTCGAAAAGGGTGATATCGACGCAGATACAATTTCATTCTTCGACTTGGACCCAAGCGGAGTAGAATTTGTATTTAACCTAAATTTCATTGGAACATTGCTTCCAACACAGATCTTTGCCCAGGATATGGTAGACAAAGAAGGATGTAACATTTTAAATGTTTCCTCAATGAATGCATTCACTCCACTCACCAAAATTCCTGCCTATTCTGGAGCAAAGGCTGCAATCAGTAACTTTACACAGTGGCTGGCTGTTCATTTCTCAAAGGCCGGCATCCGTGTTAATGCGATTGCACCGGGATTCTTCTCAACCAAGCAGAATGCCAAGTTATTATTCAATGAAGATGGCACACCGACCCCACGTACCGGCAAGATTCTTGCTGCTACACCAATGGGACGTTTCGGTGAGTCTGAGGAACTGATCGGAAGTCTTCTGTTCCTGCTGAACAACGACGCCGCAGGCTTCATCACAGGTGTTGTTCTCCCGGTTGACGGTGGCTTCTCTGCATACTCAGGAGTATAGGCCGAAAGCAACTTAGTGAATCCGAGCCGCAGGCGATGGATGAACTTAGTGCGAGGCCCTCAGGGAGACTTAGTTGTTGCGAGCCGCAGGCGAAGCAAGAACGCTAGTCGAGTCGAGTCCGAAAGCAACTTAGTGAATCCGAGCCGCAGGCGATGGATGAACTTAGTCGTATCATATTTTGAAAAGAGGTAATCAAAATGGAAATGCAAGAATTATTAAATAAAGTTGAAGAGTTAAAAATCGTTCCTGTTGTTGTACTTGAAGATGCAAAGGATGCCATTCCGCTGGGACAGGCACTGATCAATGGCGGTCTTCCGGTAGCAGAGGTTACCTTCCGTACTGCAGCCGCTCCGGAAGCCATCAAGGCAATGAGCGAAGCGTTCCCGGAAATGCTGGTGGGCGCAGGAACTGTTATCAACGTAGAGCAGTGTAAGAAAGCAATCGATTGTGGCGCGAAGTTTATCGTAACACCGGGCTACTCTGAGGAAGTGACTACTTACTGCTGTGAGAACAATATTCCGATTCTGCCGGGCGTATGCACACCCACAGAATTGATGATGGTTGCTAACCACAACCTTCCGGTTGCTAAGTTCTTCCCGGCTGCACAGTTCGGCGGCTTAAAGACCATCAAGGCGCTGGCTGCACCTTTCCCGCAGATGCGTTTCATGCCTACCGGCGGTGTCAGCGAAGCCAATATCTTAGAGTATCTTGCAGATGCTAAGATTATTGCAGCAGGCGGAAGCTGGATGGTAAAGGGCGATCTGGTCAAGGCCGGTAAGTTCGATGAGATCGAGGCTATGACAAGAAGTGCTGTAGAATTGGTAAAGAACGCATAAGCAGTCGCGGACAGAAAGGATGTCACTATGAAAGAATTTATGGATAAAGATTTCCTGCTGTCGACAGATACAGCCAAGCATCTGTTCCATGATTTTGCAGAGGATTTACCGATTATTGATTATCACTGCCATCTGAGCCCGCAGGAGATTGCGGAGGATGCGCACTTTGAAAATATTACCCAGGTATGGCTGGGAGGCGACCACTATAAGTGGCGTCAGATGCGTTCCAACGGTGTGGAGGAACGCTACATCACAGGGGATGCTTCGGATCGTGAGAAGTTCCAGAAATGGGCAGAGACCCTGGAGATGGCCATCGGCAATCCGCTGTATCATTGGTCCCATCTGGAATTGCAGCGCTATTTCGGTTATCATGGTGCCTTAAATGGCGATACGGCAGAGGAAGTATGGAATCTCTGCAATGACAAGCTTAAGACCATGTCGGCAAGACAGTTGATTCTGGATTCTAATGTGGAGATGATCGGAACCACGGATGATCCTATTGATGATCTCCATTGGCATAAGCAGATTGCGGCAGACGAGACATTTGATGTCAAAGTATTGCCCTCCTGGAGACCGGACAAGGCAGTGAACATCGAGAAGGACGATTTTGTATCCTATATGGATAAGTTGGCAGAGGCTGCTGACATGAAGATTGCTTCTTTTGCAGATGTCAAGACAGCGCTGACCAAGCGCATGGAATACTTCAAAGAGGCCGGATGCTGTGTCAGCGATCATGGACTGGAGTATGTGGCTTATGCAGATACGACAGACGAAGAAGTAGAGACCATTTTTGCCAAGAAGATGTCAGGTGCATCTTTGAGCGCAGAAGAAGTGGGTAAATATAAGATGCGTATTCTGGTGCATCTGGGCAGAGAATATCACCGCTTGAACTGGGTAATGCAGTTGCATTATGGTGTGAAGCGTGACAACAATCGCAAGATTTTTGAAGCATTGGGGCCGGATGCCGGAATCGACAGCATTTCCACCAGTGCACCCATCAATGAACTTGCGGATTTCCTGAATGAGTTGGCTTATACGGATGAACTTCCGAAGACCATCATCTATTCGCTGAATCCCATTGACAATGCAGCTATCGGTACCATTATCGGCTGCTTCCAGTCACCGGAGGCGGTAGGTAAGATCCAGCATGGTAGTGCATGGTGGTTCAATGATAATAAGACCGGTATGATGGACCAGATGACATCACTTGCCAATCTGGGACTGCTCGGCAATTTCATTGGTATGTTGACGGATTCCAGAAGTTTCCTGTCTTATACCAGACATGAATATTTCCGCCGGATTGCCTGCGAGTTGATTGGCGGCTGGGTGGAAAATGGTGAATACCCGGCAGATGATGCATCACTGCGCAAGATTGTGGAAGGTATTTCTTATCGCAATGCCAAGCGATATTTTGAAATATAGTTTTAAATTCCCCCTTTAGATAGAGTCCTTCGTAAGAAGGGCTCTATTTGTTAGAAATTGTAAGTTGGGTAGACCGACAAAATGTGTTAAACGAAGGCTGGTACAAAATTCCGAAAGATAAACAAAAAATATTGACAGAATTATTGGGATTTGTTATTATATAACGGTCGTCGCGAGATGATATGCGGAAGTGTCGGAACTGGCAGACGAGCAAGACTAAGGATCTTGTGGTAGCAATACCGTGTGGGTTCAAGTCCCATCTTCCGCATTGCTTAATTTTATTCGGAAAACTTTCTGTTTT
>CAMAKU010000027.1 GCA_945836255.1 uncultured Roseburia sp.
CATGTGTTGAATTGTCGTGTGGAAGATTTGCTGCGGTGAGTCTGACGGTCAAACAGATCAGAAAAGCCTTTCCTTCATCGGATTACCGATGCAGGAAAGGCTTTTCTGTTTGTATCGAATGGCAGTGATGTTACGTACCGGATTCGTTTTCATTGTTTGAATCATCACTTTCCGGAATTTCTTCATCCATCGCATTGGGATTGATGACCGTGTATGCATTGGATTCGCGGAAGATCGTGTTGCTGGATCCTACCTGACATACCGTTATGGTATCACCATTCTCTACGGCGGATGCCTTGATCGTCAGACATTGACCGCTGTTGTATGTCGTCGAGACTTTTTCGCCATTGACATAGACTTTACTCCACTTGGTAAAGTTGGAACCATAGATGTGGAGTTTGCCGTCAAAGAAGTATGCCCGGTCGATTACCACATCGGATACGCCCATTTCAAGATCAGAAGCAGGATACTTGTCAACACCGCCATAAGCGTATCGATCACCATACAGCAGGTCATACTGCAATGCTTCCAGATCTTTCATGTAGTCAACTGTTCCGGCTGTTACACCGGAAGCCATCTTACTCTGATGGTAGTTGGTCATGGTGCCTTCGTGGATGCCAAGGCGGTTCAGGTAAGCTGCCACAAGTTGATAAGAAGTCAGATCCTGATCTTCCTTAGGCATATTGAAGTTATTCCAGGTGACATATTTTGTCTTAAATAGATCGCCGGTTGCTACTTCATCTTCCGTCAGCCCCATGGTGGGCAGGTGGTCGCCGAACATGATAACCAGGGTATCTTCGCCCCGGGCATCCAAGGCTTCGATATAGGACTGGATGAACTCATCCACATTGTGCAACTGGTTGATGTAGTATTCCCAGGAATATGTCTGCTCCTCCGTCTTTCCTTCGCAGGTGACGGTAACGGCAGGATCATCCAAAACCTGATAAGTCGGGTAATCACCATGTGCTTCGACGGTGATGGTGTAGACAAAATCAGGCGATGGTGTGGTATCCATTGCTTCCACCGTGGCTGGGGTAAGGATGTCGTCGGTAGGCCAGGAACCCAGCGGTGTATACTCTGTGATATCCAGCATCTCTTTGCTCTGGAAGGTATCAAAGCCCATCATGGAAAAGGCATTGGCACGGCTGTAGAAGTTACCGCCGTTATTGTGAACCACGTGGCTGCTGTATCCCAGATTGCGCAAATCGCCGGCAAAACTCTCACAGTCGGTCTTTTTAAGAATCGTCTTCTGCGGGTATTCGCCCGGTCCAAAAAACTGACAGGACATACCGGTCAATACCTCAAATTCGGAGTTACAGGTGCCGGCACCGACAACCGGAACCGTCAGGTAACCGGAAGAGTAATTCTCTTCCAGATCGTGGAAGTAAGGAATCGGGTCCTCGGATGTCTCGATAAAACTGGCTTCATCCACATCGTAGAAAGATTCCAGAAGAATGACAACAATATTTGGCATATCCTCGGTATCGATGGTGGAGTCTCCCATATTGGTGTCGTCTACGATGGCAGAAATTGTCTCCTGATTATAGTTGTTAGGTTCTGACATACCACGGGAAAACACACTGGTGGAAAATCCGTACAGATAACCATAATCGAGATATCCCTGTGCCAGATTGCCAAAATAGGCTGACAGTACACCCTGCCCCTGCAAGGTGGAGGTGGTAAATGGCACGCTGATAAAACATGCAGCAATAAATAATAATTTAGCCCAGTAAGGGAAACGAGGCTTTAATTTCTTACCTTTGATGAACAGTCGTACCATCAGAAGCCCGTAAATCACAATTGCTGTCACGGCAAGCGCTGCCTGCTGTGATGTGAAATAATTGGTGTTCTGCATGGTAAAGAGATCACCGATCATATACAGATCCGTAAAACCAAACGGTGTTACACGATTCAGCAGAATAATGCAGTTGGTGATACCCAGTGCGACAAAAACGGCACTGATACACATACGCATAAAAGTCTGACGGCTGATCAGGTAGCAGAGTGAATAGCATACAAAAATCAGGTAAGAATTATAAAGGTATGCGCCGGTATGGTTCGCAACAAAGCCGCAGGCTTCCACAAAGGAATGACGTGACAACCACTCCATGATAAAGCACATGAGCAATGATAACGGGATGTGCTCGATCAGAGAATAGTCATTCAGCCATTTGCTGATTTTCTGGATGCGTTCACTATTCTGAATTTTCTGAATGAATTTTGGTGTTGGAATCTTCTGTGTAAAAGATGTCCATTTATTGTGAAGCGATTTAAAAAAATTGCCCACCTTTGAAATAAAAGATTTCATATTGCCTCCTACTTTTTTATGTCAAAGAAAAACACTCTTTCCGTGCCACATACTAAGTATAAGGATAAATGTGACAAAAATGTGAAAGTAACGAAAGTAGCAAGACACATTCGGTAAAGAGTGGTAAAATATATGCGTTCCAGAGAACCGGTTATTTGATGAATTTGTTGATGGCGTCTTCCAGGTCTTCCAAGCATTGATCGTCGCCGGTCTCTACGGCATCAACAACACAATGGCTGATGTGTTCCTTTAGGATCAGTTTGCCGATATTGTTGATGGCGGATCTGACAGCAGCAATCTGAATCAGAACCTCGCTGCAATCTCTGCCTTCTTCGACCATGGTACGCACTGCTTCCATATGTCCGATAGCGCGATTCATACGATTAACCACAGCCTTGGTGTGTTCCGGTGAGTGGGTATGTGTATGTGAATGCGCGTGTGTATGATCAGCGGGATGCTGGTGATTATCATGCGTTTCTGCCATGGGAATTACCTCCTCCGGTCATGTCGGACAGGTGATAAATCCCCTGTCACTCTGGCGAAAATTATATCATGTTCCCGAAAACAATGCAAGAATCGCGAAGGAGACGGGATGTGATTTGTGATCTATGTTGTGGCCTTTGGGTTGTCAGAGACGGAATGTGCCGTTATAATAGGTAAGTAATCGTAATTTTGTAAAAGTAGGAAAGTTTAGGAATACATGGCTTCAAAGTTATATTTTAGGGAAAAAGGTCTGTCGAAGCAGGCAAAGAAAAGAATCGGAATATTGTGTCTTGTTTTCGTGGGGGCGCTGGTTATTTTTCAGATTATACTGAACCGGGGCGAGGCGGAGAAGAAGATAGAGATGGCAAAAGCGTCGTTGCCGCTGATTACAATTGAGACATACGACACGACTATGGGAGAATTGCACGGATATGTCAAAGAGATGGATGCGTGCTATATGAGAGATGCGATTATTCCATTGGATGAAGATCGTAAGATGACACTTGCCATCGACACCTATGGTTACAACGTGGAGAGCGTGTCATATGAAGTCCGCAGTCTGGATACAGAACGTAAGATTGCCGATACACAGGTGACAGACTGGCAGAAGGAAGGCAATCAATGGACGACAGATATTCAGATTGAGAATTTGGTGGAGCAGGGTGAAGAATACCTATTTGTCATGACCTTGCACGGAAAGAGCCAGAATATTTATTACTATACGCGTATTATGATGCCCACAGAGGAGTATATCGATAAATGTCTGACATTTGCCAAAGATTTCCACAACACGGCACTCAGTGATCGCTATGAGGAACTTTCTTCTTATGTGGAGACATCAGCAGATAGCGATAAGGATGATCTGGGCAGCGTGGGGATTGATTCTTCCATCGGTCAGATTGGCTGGCAGGGATTTGAAGGAACTGTAATCGGAGATCCGGTGATTCAGTTAACGGATATTAATGATACCTATGTGTCGCTGGTCTATTCTTTTCAGATGCAGGAAGAGTCGGGCGGGCATATCAACTACTACAATGTGGAGGAATATTACAAGATCCGTTATACCCCGTTGCAGATTTATCTGTTGGATTATCATAGAACCATGGAGCAGATCTTAGACAGTGGCGCAGTCAGCGCCAAGGACAATGTGTTGTCTGTGGGGATTACGGCGGGGACGGTGGAATATCTGTCCAATGAGACAGGGACAATTGTTAGTTTTGTGCAATCAGGGGAACTGTTTGAGTACAATCAGAACAAGCAGAAATTTACCAAAGTGTTCGGTTTTATCGACGATCTGACCGATCCCAGAGAGCGTTATCAGCAGCATAATATCCGGATTCTCAATATCGATGAGACGGGAAATATGGATTTTGTGGTATATGGCTATATGAACCGCGGCGCACATGAGGGTGAATGTGGGATTGATCTGTACCATTATGACAGTACCAAGCAGGAAGCTGTGGAACAGGTATTTATTTCCACCACACATTCTTACCAGATTCTGAATGCCAGTTTCAGCGATCTTCTCTATAAGAATGCATCGGGAGATTTCTATATTATGCTGGGTGGTACCATTGCCAAAGTCGGTCTGGACAATCTTTCCACGGAAGAAATGATTACCGGACTGAAATCCGGACAATATGCAGTTTCTACTTCCGGCAGATATGTGGCATGGATTACAGAGGACGAAATGGCAGACCAGATTTCATTGATGGATCTGGAATCGGAAAAGATTCGGACGATTCAGGCGGAAGCAGGCACAAAAATTAAGCCGTTAGCATTTATGACAGAAGACTTTGTGTACGGGATTGCCAATGAGAGTGATATTTCCACAGATGCTGCGGGCAGCGCGGTGTATCCCATGTGGGAAGTGCGTATCGTGGATACCCTCAGTGAAGATTTTGAAGTGTTGAAATCCTACCATAAAGAAGGGTTCTATGTGACTGGTGTTACGAAGGATTCTTATACGTTGTATTTGGATCGTGTGATGCGTCAGGATGGCACCTTTGTGGACGCTCAGGACGATACGATTAAGGATAGTGCCGGGGAACAGAATAAGACAGTAACTGTGGAAAAGGTCGCCAGTGAGACGAAAGGAGCAGAGACACGGTTTGTGATGGCAACACTTTCTGACGATAAGACAATCCGAAGTGTTTCCGATCATCAGGCAACGTTGGCTACGATTAATCAGACAAAGAGTATTTCGGTTTCGACCACGCAGCAGGAGGAGACCTATTTTGTCTATGTGGGTAACCGTGTGACGATGACGACTCAGGATCTGAACAAGGCGATTACGGCCGCTGATGCGGATATGGGGATTGTAATTGATAACCGGCAGAGATATATCTGGAAGCGGGGAAAGAGTGCTTATGTCAATGCCTTCCGCGACGTGGAAGTGGGAGATTCCGATCGATCGGCCAACACGTCAGCAGGTTGTATCAGTGCGATGCTGGAACGTAAGAATGTCAGTGCGGAAGTGCATGCGCTGTTGGAGCGTGGGGAGACACCGATTGCGATTATACAGAGTGCGTTGAAGGAGGATCTGGTTCTTGATCTGACCGGATGTACTTTAAGTGAGGTACTCTATTACGTTAGTCAGGGTGCACCGGTCTACGCGAGAACCGGGGATAACGAGGCGCTTTTGATTATTGGTTACGATGCATCTAATATCATTGTCTATCATTCCGATACGGACCGTTATACGAAGATGACCAATGACAGTGCCACAAAGCTTTTTGAGAGTGCAGGCAATGTATTTATCAGTTATGTAGAATGATGGCGTTGGAAGGAATACCTTCCAAAACAAATACAGAAATAAAACGCATCCGTTTGAAGCGGATGCGTTTTTGTATGACTCATATTATGAACAACTGGTGTCTGTTTTGTTTTACAGTTCGCCGGCCTTATAACGATTCACGACTTTATGGATACGCTCATAGGGATCCAACAGGCTGCTGATGGAGCAGTCATGATTCAGCGTATCGATGATATATGCGATGTATTTGCTCATATCGCAGTTGATATAGTAAGGTTTGGAAAGAAGTTCCGGTGTCTGGTAGGTCAGATTCGTTGTTACCACGCGGTAGATAATGCCATCTTCCACTGCCTTGTCGAACTTGTCCAGACCGTTGGTAAACAGACCAAAGGTCGCGACAACGAAGATGCGGTTGGCTTTGCGCTTCTTCAATTCTGTTGCCACATCAATCATACTCTCGCCGGAAGAAATCATATCATCTACGATAATGACATCCTTACCCTCCACTGAAGTGCCCAAAAATTCGTGGGCAACGATAGGATTACGTCCGTCTACAATCTGGCTGTAATCACGACGCTTGTAGAACATACCCATATCTACGCCGAGTACACCGGCCATATATACGGCACGGTTGGTTCCGCCTTCGTCCGGGCTGATAATCATCAGATGATCGTTGTCAATCTGTAAGTCCCTAACGTTCTTTAAGATGTTCTTAATGAACTGATATGCCGGTTGAACCGTCTCGAATCCGTGCAGCGGAATCGCATTCTGGACACGTGGATCATGTGCATCGAAAGTGATGATGTTGTCCACACCCATGGAAATCAGTTCCTGTAAAGCGATGGCACAGTCTAAGGACTCGCGGGAAGAACGCTTATGCTGACGACTCTCATACAGGAATGGCATAATCACAGTAATGCGCTTTGCCTTGCCCTCGATGGCAGCGATGATACGCTTCAGGTCTGCGAAGTGGTCATCCGGTGACATATGGTTGGTTTGGCCACAGAGAGAGTAGGTCAGGCTGTAGTTGGTCACATCCACAATCAAAAAGATATCCAGGCCGCGGACAGACTGCAGAATCGAGCCCTTTGCTTCACCGGAACCAAATCGCGGAACGGCAGCCTTTACGATATAAGAATCGCTCTTGTAGCCGGCAAGTGTGATGTGGTCATAGTGTTCGGGATCGCGCTCATCTCTCCACTTGACGAGATAGTTGTTGACTTTGGCGCCCAGTTCCTTACAACTTTCAAGAGGAATGATACCTAAAGTACCTACAGGTGTGCTTTCCTTGAGGAAAATTTCTTCGTTTGGCATGAATTTATACTCCTTTTTCATTGGATAATTTTTTCTTGATGCGAATATCGTCACCAAAAAGTTTACAGAGTTGATAATTGCTGAAAATCCGAGAGGATGTCCGCTCAGAATAAATCTCACGCAGTTGTCCCATGGGCAAATTCGTAGAGATTACTGTGGATTTGCCTCGGAGGAGCCGCTCATTCAGACACAAAAACAACTGGGATGTAGTGAAGGAATTGGAGAATTCCGTGCCCAGATCGTCGATAATCAGCAGATCACACTGGAAGATATGTTCGTGTGCCTCCATGGCTTCTTCATCTTTCTGAAAAACGTCCTTTTCAAAGATGTCAAAAAACTGAAAAGCTGTGAAGTAAATAACAGAATATCCCTGATCCAGCAGAGCCTTGGCAATACAGTTGGAAAGAAATGTCTTACCTGTGCCTGTATCCCCATACAATAGTAGATTACCACCTTCTGTGGAAAAATGGTGCACAAAATTAAGTGCCGTATCGTAGGCCTGCTTGGCAGATTCCAAAGAAGTGCTACCGATGCCGGGATCCTTGATGTCCGGTGAATAGTAGTCAAAACAAAAAGTATCGAAGTTCTCACGGTCTAAAATATCGTCCAGATGGGATTGACTGTAAACCAGTTCGATGGATGCCTGCACAAAGCAGTGGCAGCGTTTCCCGTCGATAAAGCCGGTGTCTTTGCAATCCGGACAGTCATAAGGTGGCACCAGATAATCCACCGGAAATCCAGCTGATTGCATCAGGGTCTCCCGCTTTTGTTTCAAATCGTGTAACTGTGACTTCAGGGCAGCGGAAGCCTTGGCATCGCCGTCCAGTAATTTCTCCACGCTGGCGACGGATAAGCGGCTGACCTCATCATCCAACTGTGCAAGGGCAGGAATCTTGCGGTATAACTCCTGCTCCCGTTGCGCCACGATTTGGTGGTTGCGCATCTGTTTATGGTTGTATTGTCGCATCAGCGAATCGTATTGTGCATTTGTAAGAGCCATGAAAATCCTTCTACTTTCGCAATAATTGTTGTTCCAGTGCAATATAATAATCGTCGTCGTAGGACCGCTGCTCGAAATTGTGGAAACGATTGTTGGTGGTGCGTGCAGCGGGCTTGTTGGTCGTTTTGGCAGGCTTGTTGGAAGCGAATGCCTCATCCAGACGGGCAATGTCTTCCAGATGACGGATGCCCTGTTTGTGCCAACTGGTCAGAATGGAATCCGCATACTCGAACTTGGCTTTGCCGGTATTGCGGATTGTCCGCGCGCAGGCTTCGGTAATGATGTCCAGTGTAAAGCCGTAAGTGCCTGTCCATTTGCGGATGTATGCAATCTCCGCATCAAGCAGGTTTCTGCCGGAGATGCCGAATGCCTTCATTACGGCATAATAGGACTGAGAGTGGATGTTGGCGCTCTGTTTGGCCTCCTCCACCGTGGCGATGCCGCTCTCTGCCCAATTGAGAGCCACCTTATTCATATAGTGAATGTTGGGATGACCTTTCTCTACACAGTATTCCACAAGATACTCAATCATATCTACGGAAAAATGTAATTGATCATACCAGAAGAAAATCTTGTTAATCTCGGTCATGTTCAGTGTGTGGCCGATATAGTGCTCGGAAATAAAGAGCAGTTCGGAGACATTTTCCTGTTCCTTGAAGGAGGCGATGTCCATGGCAGAGTACTGCGGCGTACTGCCGGTGGACGTGGCCGGATTCGTCTGTGGCGTATCCTTGGGTTCTGCCACCACGGTATACGCAATCTGTTCTGCCGCTGTGATCGCAGCAACGGGCACATCGTGATTGCTGACAGCCTCTAAAATAGCCGGATGTGACACGGCATCAGCGCGATGTGAAAAGCGCTGCGGCGTCAAAAGGCAGACGCTGATTAGTCGAGCGTCATTGTCGTACTCCAGCCGAAGCAGGTGCAATTGCTCCCAATAAGCCAGACCGCGACGAATGTCATTCTCTGTATAATGAAGCTTGTCCGCCATCTGAGAAATGGAAAAATGAGCATTCTCCTGAGAAAGAACGCGCAAAAGATACAGGTAGATTTTTACAAAATCCCCGTTGGCGTCCGGCATATATTCATCAATAAAAGCGTTGGATACACCAGTGGTCTGGTGTTCTGCTTCGGTATGTATGGTAATGTCTGTCATATGAAAACCTCTCTTCTTAGCACATTGGATTATAGCATACAAAAATTGTGATGAGAAGAAAAAAATAATCCCCAAAACCGCGGAGTTTCAAGGCTTTCGCGGATGCCAAAATTGTGGATAAGTGGCAGGATATGCCATTTTTGGGCACAAAAGAATCCACAATCCTGTGGGGATATCTCATCCGTCAGAATTGTGGATATTGTGGATGATTATTGTTCTAACAAATCTTCGCCAATGGTTACAACGTTTCCGGCGCCCATAGTTATCAACAAATCGCCGTTCATACATTTTTTTTGTAAAAATTCTTCGATGAGGGAAAAACTGGGGAAATAGTAACTCTCTACCTGCTTTTCCTGAAGCAATGCGAGGATGTCTTTAGAACTGACACCGTAGATATCCTGTTCTCTGGCGGCATAGATATCAGCCAACACAACGATGTCTGCGAGAGACAGTGCATCGGCAAAATCACTGAGAAATGCTTTCGTCCGCGTATAGGTATGGGGCTGGAAAACACAGATAATGCGCTCATGGGGATAATTCTGGGCTGCCGTCAGTGAAGCCCGAATCTCCGTGGGGTGATGTGCATAGTCGTCGATGACGGTAGCACCCTGAAAAACACCCTTATACTGAAACCGCCGGTCAGCGCCACCAAATTGGCGCAAGCCTTCGGTAATCTGCTCCCAGGGCAGTTGCATTTCACGGCAGAGCGCAATGCAGGAAAGGGCGTTGCTGACATTGTGAAGTCCCGGCACATGCAACGTGACGGGAGGTAATGCCTCGCCATGGAAGATGGGTGTAAAGGTGGCACAGCCAAATTCATTATAGGAAATATCGGCCGGATAGTAATCAAAAGCATCCGAAAATCCAAAAGAGATTACCTTGCAGGCAAGCCCTTCGCAGAGTTCCTGATAGCGCTCAATCTCTCCGTTGATAATCAGGGCACCGTCTGCCTTGGTGTTGCCGGCAAACTTATGGAAGGATGCCCGCACATCGTCGAGATCCTTGAAAAAGTCCAGATGCTCTGCCTCTACATTGAGAATGATGCTGTATTTTGGGAAGAAAGAGTGATAACTATTTGTGTATTCACATGCTTCCGTAATGAATAGATCCGAGTTGCCCACATGGATGTTACTCTGAATCGCCTTGAGCATGCCGCCCACGGAAATGGTGGGATCTTCGGCACCGGTCAGCAGAACCTGACTAATCATGGAGGTGGTGGTCGTCTTGCCATGGGTCCCGGCAACGGCGATGGAACGATCATAATGATCCATGATCTGTCCCAGAAGTTCGGCCCGCGTCAACATGGGAAGACCGTGCTGCTTCGCATTGGCAAATTCGGGGTTATCCGGGTGAATGGCCGCCGTGTAGATAATCAGATCAATATCATCTGTGATGTTGGAAGCCGCCTGTGGATAAGAGATGTGTGCGCCCAACTGCTCCAGATGATGCGTCAGGTCAGAGGCATGACTGTCAGACCCGGATACGCGAAAATGCTTGTCGAGCAGAATCTCGGCGAGACCACTCATACTGATGCCGCCAATCCCAATAAAATGAACCGAAATCGGTGTTGAAAAATCTATTTTGTACATAGTGTGACCATCCATATCTTTCTATATTTAGGTATATTGTATTTCCCTGTAACATACCTATTTCTATTATAACTTTATCCTTTCATTTTGCAACATAGGATTCCCCCCAACAAAAAATTGTTAAAAGTATCCAAAAAATTTCAGATAATTACAAGAATTTAGGAATATTGTTGCAGAAAAAATGGTCGATATGCTATACTTTATGTACAAATTTACACCTTGTTTGGATAAGGGTATAAAATAGTTGACAGACATCAGGAAAGACGTGAGGTGACAGACTATGATTCGCAAAGAGATGATTGCCATGCTTCTTGCAGGTGGACAAGGAAGCAGACTTGGAGTCCTTACTTCAGACGTGGCAAAGCCTGCGGTATCTTTCGGAGGAAAGTATCGCATTATTGATTTTCCACTGAGCAACTGTATCAACTCCGGAATTGATACAGTGGGGGTGCTGACACAGTATCAGCCATTGGTCCTCAACTCGCACATCGGCATCGGAATACCGTGGGATTTGGACCGTAACAACGGAGGCGTTGCCGTTCTACCGCCCTATGAGCGGAGCGATACAAGTGAGTGGTATAGCGGTACAGCCAATGCGATTTATCAGAATCTGAAGTACATGGAGAGTTACAATCCGGAATATGTGCTGATTCTGTCCGGAGATCATATCTATAAGATGGATTATGAAGCCATGCTTGATTTCCACAAGCAGAATAATGCAGATGTTACGATTGCAGCGATTCCGGTTCCGATGGAGGAGGCCAGTCGTTTTGGTATTGTTGTCACGGATGAGGAGAAGCAGATTACGGCGTTTGAAGAGAAGCCGGAGCGTCCGCGAAGCAATCTGGCATCCATGGGAATTTATATTTTTAACTGGTCGGTGTTGCGGGATTCACTCATCGCCATGAGGGATCAGAGCAATTGTGATTTCGGCAAGCATATCATTCCGTACTGTCACGATGGCGGCAAGCGCTTGTTTGCCTATGAATTTAATGATTATTGGAAGGATGTGGGAACGCTGGGTTCCTATTGGGAAGCCAATATGGAACTGATTGATCTGATTCCGGAATTTAATCTTTACGAAGATTATTGGAAGATCTACACCAAACAGGATATTATCGAACCGCAGTATGTGGCGGCAGGGGCTAAGGTGGAGCGCTCCATTATTGGCGCCGGAGCACAGATTTACGGACAGGTGATCAATTGTGTGCTGGGTGCAGGCGTGACGGTGGAAGAAGGCACCGTGGTCAAAGATTCCATTATCATGAAGAATACACATATTGGCAAGAAAGCCTACATAGAGAAAGCAATCATCGCGGAGAATTGTATCATTGGAGACGGTGATGAGATTGGTGTAGGAGAAGAGGCGGTCAGCCAACTGAATGCCAGCATCTATGCTTTTGGCCTTGCGACGATTGGTGAGAACACAGTGATTCCACCACACGTCAAGGTGGGAAAGAACACGGCAATCAAGGGAATGACAACAAATGAGGATTATCCGGATGCACAGTTACCCAGTGGCGGATACATCATTAAGGCAGGTGAAACATCATGAAAGCATTAGGAATTATTTTGGCAGGTGGCAACAGCAGCAGAATGCAGAATCTCTCGGAGAAGAGAGCGATTTCTGCTTTGCCTGTGGGATGTAGTTACCGCTGTATCGATTTTGTACTCAGTAACATGACCAATTCCAATATTCAGACGGTGGCAGTGCTCAGTCAGTACAATGCCCGTTCCCTCAATGAACATCTGAATTCTTCTAAGTGGTGGAATTTCGGCAGAAAGCAGGGGGGCTTGTTTTTATTCACGCCGACGGTGACCGTAGATAATAGTTGGTGGTATCGTGGGACGGCAGATGCCATGTGGCAGAATATTGATTTTCTCAAGAAGCGTCATGAACCATATGTAGTCATTGCCAGTGGTGATTGTGTTTCAAAGATGGATTTCAATGAGATCCTGGATTATCATATTGCCAAGCAGTCGGACATCACCGTTGTCTGTGCGAAGTTGCCGTCATGGGAAGACCCCAAGCGGTTTGGTGTTGTACAACTGGACATGGAGGGGAAGATCATTGACTTTAATGAGAAGCCTATGGTAGCCAATTCCGATATTGTATCTACCGGTGTCTATGTGATTCGACGCAGGACATTGATTGAATTGCTGGAGCAGTGCAATGAGGAGGGTCGGTATAATTTTGTGACGGATGTATTGATCCGCCAGAAAGGCCTGAAAAAGATTTACGGTTATATGCTGGAAGGGTATTGGAGTAATATCGCATCGGTGGAGAGTTATTATCGTACCAATATGGATTTCCTCAAGAAGGATGTCCGGGATTATTTCTTCCACCAGGAGCCGCAGATTTATTCCAAGTCATACGATCTGCCGCCGGCCAAATATAACACGGGTTCCGGTGTGACCAACAGCCTGATTGCCAGTGGCTGTATCATCAATAGTAAAGTGGAGAATTCCGTGCTTTTCAAGAAGGTATTTGTGGGCAATAACAGTGTGATTAAGAATTCCATTATTATGAATGGAGCGTACATTGGGGATAACGTACATATTGAGAATTGCATTGTGGAGAGTTCGGAGACACTTTTGAGCGGAAGTACCTATATCGGAGAAGATGGCATCCGAATCGTTGCAGAAAGGAACAAGAGATACGAAGTACAGCAGATGAATGGGGAGGGTTAGCATATGCAGATTACAGACGTTCGTATTCGCAAGATTGAAAAAGAGGGCAAAATGAGAGCGGTGGTATCCATTACCATCGACGACGAATTCGTGATACATGATATCAAGATTATCGAAGGGGAGAAAGGTATGTTTATCGCGATGCCCAGTCGTAAGACCGCTGAGGGAGAGTACAAAGACATTGCACATCCCATCAAGTCTTCCACAAGGGAACAGATTCAGAATCTGATCCTGCAGAAGTATCAGGAGGAATTGCTGAACACAGCGGAGGAATGATTTTTTGCGGACACAGACATTTGATATGATGTAAGAACAGCCAGACCGGAGAACTTCCGGTCTGGTTTTTGGTTATGGCGCTGATATACGCTTTTCCTACTTGGTATCGCTGCAAAATCATGGTACAATACGGAAAGAATAAAAGGTGGCAGCGTAAGAAATGCTGATGACCAGTTGGGAAGATGAGGATATCAATATGTATGTGATTGTTGGCCTGGGCAACCCGGGCATAAAATATGCGGGAACGAGACATAATGTGGGCTTTGATGTCATAGACTTATTGTCAGAGATTTATGGGATCGAAGTTAGAGAGCAAAAGCACAAGGCACTGATTGGCAAAGGGCGCATCGAGGGGCAGCCGATTCTGTTGGTCAAGCCACAGACCTTTATGAATCTCAGTGGAGAGAGTGTTGGTGATCTTCTTCATTATTATAAGTTGGATGCGACGCAGGATCTTATCGTGATTTCAGACGATGTGTCTTTAGAACCCGGCACCGTCCGAATTCGCAGAAAAGGAAGTGCCGGTGGACATAATGGTCTGAAAAATATTATCGCGCACTGTCATACGGAGGAGTTCATACGCATTCGGATTGGTGTGGGCAAACTTCCGGCAGAGGGTGATATGATTGCGCACGTGTTGGGCCGACCGGTACCTCAGGATCGTGCGTTGATGGAATTATCCTATGACAGAGCTGCTAAGGCAGTGGCCTGTATCGTCGCCGGACAGATTGATCAGGCAATGAATCTCTATAACGGAAAAGTGGAACAAGCAGAATGAAAACCTTTTTGATTCCTTTTGAGGAAATGCCGCAGATGGAAGAACTGCGGGAACATCTGAAAAAAGACAACCAAATATACGAGATCTCCGGTGTGATCGACAGTCTGAAGCCCCATTTGATCTATGGAATCGGATATGATGTCCCGGTGAAGTTGATTGTTACCTTTGACGAATTGCGGGCAAAGCAGTTGTTGGAGGGCTATCAGTTCTTTGACGAACAGACCCTGTATTATCCGGCCCGTGATCTTCTATTCTACCAGTCAGATATCCATAGCAATGCCCTGACGCGGGAACGTCTGTCGGTGGTGCAGGCACTGTTGGAGGAACGGCCGATGACGGTGGTTACTACCGTTGACGCATTGATGAATCAGGTGCCGCCGCTGGAGAATTATCAGCGGGGTATTTTTACCATCGCATCTGACGATACCATCGATCTGGAGGATATGAAAAAACGTCTGGTCATGCTGGGCTATGAGGCGGTGACCCAGGTGGAACACCCGGGGGAATTTGCCGTGCGCGGCGGCATCGTTGATATTTTCCCGTTGACGGAGGAACATCCGATTCGTATGGAGTTGTGGGGAGATGAGATTGATTCCCTCCGTTATTTTGATGCAGTGACACAAAAATCCATCGAGCCGATTACGCAGGTGACGATCTATCCGGCCATGGAACTGGTGCTGACCCCGGAGGAGATCGCGCAGGGGCTGAAAGAGATGGAGGCTGACGCTGAGGAACTTTACCGCCGGTATCGTTCTGAGATGAAGACGGAGGAAGCACATCGGATCAAGACCAGTGTTGCCCAGTTGGTGGAGGAGACCAGAGAATGGGGGCTCGCTTCGGGATTGGAGACCCATCTGAACTATTTTACCGAAAAGACGGAGAGTCTGTTGCAGTATTTTCCCAAGGATACGCTAGTGATTCTGGATGAATTGGGGCATCTGGAAGAGAAGGGAAAGGTAGTGGAGCAGGAGTTCTCGGAGAGCATGACCCAGCGTCTGGAAAAGGGGTATTGCCTGCCCCGGCAGTTGCAGACCCTTCTGACTACGAAGCAGGTGTTTGCGCGCCTGCAAAATTATGCAGGGATTGTCCTTTCTACGTTAGACAGCAGGGAGGGGCTTTTGCCTTTGGCAGGACACACGGCGGTACGCGTGGTGTCTGCCGGAACGTACAACAACCAGTTTGAACTTCTGGTCAGGGATTTAAAGCAGTATAAGACAAAAAAGAGCAGGGTGCTGCTGCTTAGTCCATCCAGGACGCGTGGCAGACATCTGGCAGAACTGCTGATGGACCAGGATCTCAATGCTTTTTATACGGAAGATTATGACCATACCATTTATCCGGGAGAGATCATGGTCTCCTTTGGGAATCTGACACGTGGTTATGAGTTCCCGGAGAGTGGTTTTGTCATTCTTTCGGAGCAGGATATCTTTGGTGGACGCGTCCATAAGAAAAAGAAAAAAGTGCGCAAGTACGAAGGGGAACACATCGCCAATTTCTCCGATTTACAGGTGGGCGATTATGTGGTTCACGAGAATCATGGTCTGGGGATTTATCAGGGCTTTGAAAAGATGGAAGTCGACAAGGTGGTCAAGGATTATATCAAGATCTCCTATGCCAAGGGAGGTAATCTCTACATTCCTGCCACACAGTTGGATGCCATACAGAAATACAGCAGTCAGGATGGCAAGCGGCCGAAATTGAATACACTGGGCACTCAGGACTGGACCCGCACAAAAGAGCGGGTGCGTGCAGCCGTGGGCGTGGTGGCAAAAGAACTGGTGGATTTGTATGCTTTGCGGCAGCAGGATCAGGGATATGTCTACGGACCGGACACGGTATGGCAGCAGGAGTTTGAGGAGACCTTCCCTTATGAGGAGACGGAAGGGCAACTGGAAGCCATCGCGGCAGTGAAAAAAGATATGATGAGCCCGAAGATCATGGATCGGCTGATCTGTGGAGATGTGGGGTACGGCAAGACAGAGATTGCGCTGCGTGCAGCCTTCAAGGCAGTGCAGGAGGGCAAGCAGGTGGCGTATCTGGTGCCTACCACCATTCTGGCGCAGCAGCATTACCATACTTTTCTACAACGTATGTCGCGTTATCCGGTCAATGTGGGATTGCTGTGCCGGTTTGTCAGTGCTTCGGAGCAGAAAAAGACCATCGAAGGCTTGAAGTCCGGTAAAGTGGACATCGTGATTGGGACGCACCGTCTGTTGTCCAAGGACGTTGCTTTCAAAGATCTGGGGTTGCTGATCATCGATGAGGAACAGCGGTTTGGTGTTAATCACAAGGAACAGATCAAGCAGATGAAAAAGAATGTGGATGTCATTTCCCTTTCTGCTACACCCATCCCCCGGACGCTGCATATGAGTCTCATCGGTATCCGCGATATGAGTGTGCTGGAGGAGGCACCTTTGGAACGGCAGCCGATACAGACCTTTGTCTTTGAATATAATGAGGAGATGATACGTGAAGCAATTGTGCGGGAGATGGCCCGCGGTGGGCAGGTGTATTATGTCTTTAACCGGGTGAATCAGATTGCAGATGTGGCAGCGCGCATTGAGGGATTGGTTCCGGAGGCGAATGTAGCGTATGCCCACGGCAAGATGTCGGAGAGCCGTCTTGAGAAGATTATGTATGAATTTATCAATCAGGAGATTGATGTCTTAGTTTCTACCACGATTATCGAGATTGGTCTTGATATTTCCAATGTGAATACCATCATTATTCATGATGCGGATCAGTTGGGATTGTCCCAGTTGTACCAGTTGCGGGGAAGAGTGGGCCGCAGTAATCGCAGCGCCTATGCATTTTTGATGTACAAACGGGACAAAATGTTAAAAGAGGTGGCTGAGAAACGACTTGCCGCCATCAAGGAATTTACGGATCTGGGAAGCGGTTTCAAGATTGCCATGCGTGATCTGGAGATCCGGGGTGCCGGCAATCTTCTGGGACAGGAACAGCATGGTCATATGGAGGCAGTGGGATACGACCTGTATTGTAAGATGCTTAATGAAGCCGTGAAACGGGAAAAAGGTGGATTTGTCGAGGAGATTTTTGATACGGTCATCGATCTGGACATTGATGCGTATTTGCCGGAATCCTATGTGGCAGGGGAATTGCAGCGACTGGATTTGTACAAGCGGATTGCTGAGATTGATTCGGAGGAGAGTCGCGATGAGATGCTGGATGAATTGATTGACCGCTTTGGTGAGCCGGCGAAGCCGGTGCAGAACTTGTTGTTCATTGCCATGTTGCGCACTCAGGCACACAAGGCGTATATTGTAGATATTTCACAGAAGCAGGACGAAGTGATTTTGACGATGTTTGAACGGGCGGCGATTGATCCCTCCGGGATTCCGGCGTTGTTACAGCGCCATCAGCCCTATGTCAAGTTCACCGCGGATGCCAAACGTCCGGCATTCCATTATTATTACACAAAGAATTCGCGCATCCGGCCAAAGGATGTGCCGGACACCATTATGGAATTTGTGGGAGAACTTCAGGCGTTGGTGCAACTGCCCAACCAAATCGGGTCATAGGACACAGAAAGTTCAAGGGTTTTCCTGTTGCTGAAATGCCGGAAAATGGCTATAATAGCAACAGTGAAGTGAATAACAAGGAGATAATACCATGAAAAAGAAAACAATCCTTACAGGAATGCTCACCTTGGCCATTGCCGGAACCACATTGTTGTCCGGTTGTGGGATCAATGAGGATGCGACGCTGGTAGATATTAATAATGGAGAGGACAGTATTTCGCTGGGTTACGGCAATTTTGTGGCGCGGTATACGCAGTCCATGTACGATATGAC
>CAMAKU010000028.1 GCA_945836255.1 uncultured Roseburia sp.
TGTAGGGCGTTCCGGCGTTAGCCGGAGGAGTTTTTCAACCATCGCGGGGGTTTTTGTCATATAGGAAACTTCGTTTCCTATATGACAAAAAACTCCGGCAGGATGCGCACTCGCGCGAAAAGGAATATGTCGCAAGCGACCGCGCTCGGCGCGAGAATGTGCAGAGGCACATTCCTATTTATTCACAGGCGTGTATAAAAGTGCGCATAACCAAGAAAAAGCCTCTTTTTTCCCTTTATTTTATGCAATGTTTTTATTGAAATACAATACTAAATACTTTATTATAGTAAAGTATAGACTTTTTCATAGAGAAGAGCCAAATCGAAGACCGGGGAAGCCCGTGTTGGAAACGGAAGGAAGAATAGGACATGAATTACAAAGTAGGTGTCATTTACGGGGATGGAATTGGTCCGGAAGTGGTGCGGGAAGCACAGAAAGTATTGGACCGTGTGTGTGAAGTGTATGGACACACTTTTACCTATGAACAGATACTGATGGGAGGATGCTCCATTGATGCGACGGGTGTTCCGCTGACTGACGAGGCGATTGCACAGGCAAAGGCTTCGGATGCGGTTCTGATGGGCTCCATCGGTGGCAATACAGCAACTTCACCCTGGTATCAGTTGCCGCCGGAGTTGCGGCCGGAAGCAGGACTGCTGAAATTGCGTAAGTCATTGAACCTCTTTGCCAATCTGCGACCTGCCTATCTGTATGAGGAACTAAAGGCGGCTTGTCCACTGCGTGATGATATTATCGGCGACGGGTTCGATATGATGATCATGCGGGAATTGACAGGGGGCCTGTACTTTGGAGCGCGCAGTACGAAAGAGATTGACGGTGTGATGACCGCTTGTGATTCCCTTACATATAATGAGAATGAGATTCGCCGCATTGCAAAACGCGGTTTTGACATTGCTATGAAGCGCCGTAAGAAAGTGACCAGTGTGGATAAGGCCAATGTACTGGATTCTTCCCGCCTGTGGCGCAAGGTTGTGGAAGAGGTGGCAGCGGATTATCCGGAGGTTACCTACGAGCATATGCTGGTTGATAACTGCGCCATGCAGTTGGTCAAGGATCCGAAGCAGTTTGATGTGATTCTGACAGAGAATATGTTTGGCGATATTTTATCGGATGAAGCCAGTATGGTGACCGGTTCCATTGGAATGCTGGCTTCGGCCAGTCTCAACGAGACGAAGTTCGGTCTGTATGAGCCCAGCGGCGGTTCCGCGCCGGATATTGCGGGACAGGGAATTGCCAACCCCATCGCTACCATCCTGAGTGCAGCCATGATGCTACGGTACAGTTTTGATTTGGACGCGGAGGCAGATGCCATCGAGGCGGCAGTAAAGCAGGTCTTGAAAGACGGTTACCGCACCATTGATATTATGCCTCGGGAGGGTGAGAGCATGGAAGGCATTACCCGTGTAGGCACAGCGCAGATGGGTGATCTGATCTGTAACAATATATAAGCTACATTGGAAAAGGAGTATGGCTATGAAGAGTGATAATGTAAAGAGCGGTATGCAGCAGGCACCGCATCGAAGCCTGTTCAATGCATTGGGATTTACCGAAGAAGAAATGAAAAAGCCCATGGTGGGTATCGTTAGTTCGTATAATGAGATTGTTCCGGGGCATATGAATCTGGATAAGATCGTCAACGCCGTGAAGTTAGGCGTGGCGGAAGCCGGTGGCGTTCCGGTGGTGTTCCCGGCCATTGCCGTGTGTGACGGGATTGCCATGGGCCATATGGGAATGAAGTATTCGCTGGTGACGAGAGACTTGATTGCCGATTCTACAGAGTGTATGGCACTGGCACATCAGTTTGACGCGCTGGTGATGGTTCCCAACTGTGATAAGAATGTTCCGGGACTTTTGATGGCAGCAGCCCGTGTCAATGTACCTACAGTATTTGTATCGGGTGGCCCGATGCTTGCGGGTCATGTAAAGGGGCAGAAGCGTTCTCTTTCTTCCATGTTTGAGGCAGTGGGTGCTTATGAGGCCGGTACCATGACAGAGGAAGATGTACGGGAGTACGAGCAGAAAGTATGTCCGACCTGTGGTTCCTGCTCCGGGATGTATACGGCCAATTCCATGAACTGCCTGACGGAGGCACTGGGTATGGGACTGGGCGGTAACGGCACCATTCCGGCGGTTTATTCGGAGCGTATTAAGTTAGCGAAGCATGCAGGTATGGCCGTGATGGAGATGTATCGCAGAGATATTCGTCCCCGCGACATTATGACAAAGGAGGCCATTATCAATGCATTGACGGTAGACATGGCGCTGGGTTGTTCCACCAATTCCATGCTGCATCTGCCGGCAATTGCCC
Source organism: uncultured Roseburia sp. (assembly GCA_945836255.1). GTDB lineage: Bacteria > Bacillota > Clostridia > Lachnospirales > Lachnospiraceae > Pararoseburia. The sequence continues at coordinate 2,330 of CAMAKU010000028.1, forward strand.
ATGAGGTTGGCTTTGATTTTGATATTTCCTATGCGAATCCCATCAGTGAGCGCACGCCGAATCTGTGTCATCTGGCTCCGGCGGGTCCGACGTATATGGAGGACTTGAACGAAGCGGGCGGTGTATACGCCGTAATGAAGGAACTGGCAGATATCGGATTGCTGAATACGGAGTGTATGACGGTCACCGGTAAGACGGTGGGTGAAAATATTGCAGGCGCAGTGAATAAGAACCCCGAGGTGATTCGCCCGGTAGACAATCCTTATTCCAAGACCGGTGGTCTGGCCGTGCTCAAGGGTAATATTGCACCGGACGGTGGTGTGGTGAAGCGTTCTGCGGTTGTGGAAGAGATGCTGGTACATTCCGGCCCGGCACGTGTCTTTGACTGTGAGGAGGATGCCATTGCTGCCATCAAGGGTGGCAAGATCGTAGAAGGCGATGTGGTAGTCATCCGCTACGAAGGACCGAAGGGCGGTCCGGGTATGCGGGAGATGCTCAATCCCACTTCCGCCATTGCCGGTATGGGACTTGGTTCCACGGTGGCGTTGATTACGGACGGACGTTTCTCAGGTGCGTCCCGTGGGGCATCCATCGGACATATTTCTCCGGAAGCGGCAGTGGGTGGTCCTATTGCGCTGGTGGAAGAGGGCGATATCATTTCCATCAATATCCCGGAACTCTCCATTCAGATGGAAGTGTCCGAGGAAGAACTGGAGAGACGCCGCGCTGCATGGAAACCGCGGGAGCCGAAGATTAAAGAAGGCTATCTGCGACGCTACGCCGCGCAGGTGACATCGGGGAATATGGGCGCGATTTTAAAACAGCCAGAATAATGAGATAAAAGGGGAAGAATCATGCAATTGACAGGAGCACAGATTGTTATAGAGTGCTTGAAGGAGCAGAAGGTCGACACCGTATTTGGGTATCCCGGGGGATCGATCTTGAATGTTTATGATGAGTTATATAAGCACAGCGATGAAATCCGTCATGTGTTGACATCACATGAACAGGGAGCAAGCCATGCAGCGGATGGCTATGCAAGAAGTACCGGCAAGGTGGGCGTGTGTCTGGCTACCAGCGGTCCGGGTGCCACCAATCTTGTTACAGGAATCGCAACCGCACAGATGGACTCCGTTCCCATGGTGGCCATCACTTGTAATGTTACGGTTCCGCTTTTGGGCAAAGACAGTTTTCAGGAGGTGGACATCGCCGGGGTCACCATGCCCATCACCAAACATAATTTTATCGTTAAGGACGTCAATCGGTTGGCTGATACCATCCGGCGGGCATTCACGATTGCCCGAACAGGCAGACCGGGTCCGGTGCTGGTGGATATTCCGAAAGACGTTACGGCGGCCCGCACGGAATATACATATCAGGAGCCGACGAAGGTGGAGCGCGTGAGCAGCACCATCACCCGGGAGGCGTTGGACACTGCCGTGGATATGATTCAAAAGGCAAAGAAGCCCTATATTTTTGTGGGCGGCGGCGCCGTTATCAGTGATGCCAGTGAGGCACTGGCAGAGTTTGTGTCGCTGGTGGATGCACCGGTGTGTGACACTTTGATGGGAAAGGGTGCTTTTGACGGAACCAGCGAACGATATACAGGAATGCTTGGGATGCACGGTACAAAGACTTCCAATCTCGGCGTCAGTGAGTGTGACTTGCTGATTGCCATTGGTACGCGTTTCAGTGACCGGGTACTGGGCAATCCGAATAAATTTGCCAAACAGGCGCAGGTGTTACAGTTTGATGTGGATCCGGCAGAAATCAATAAGAATGTGGTAGTCAATGCGGAAGTTATCGGTGATATCCGGGAGATTTTAGAGCGGATCAATCCTATGTTATCCCAGATGGAGCATTCGGAATGGAATGCACATATCGATGAAATGAAGCAACAATATCCGGCAGTCTATCCTGCGGAGGGATTGTCCGGTCCGTATATTATTGAGGAGATTTACCGGCAGACCGCGGGGGATGCCATTATGGTAACTGAGGTGGGACAGCACCAGATGTGGGCTGCCCAGTATTATCAGTATAAGTATCCGCATCGTCTGCTGACTTCCGGCGGACTGGGGACTATGGGATACGGTCTCGGTGCGGCGATCGGAGCACAGGTAGGCAATCCTCACAGTCAGGTCATCAACATCGCCGGAGACGGGTGTTTTCGTATGAATATGAATGAGGTGGCGACGGCGGTGCGGGAAGAACTGCCGTTGATCGAAGTGGTCATCAATAATCATGTGCTTGGTATGGTGCGTCAATGGCAGACCTTGTTCTACGAAAAAAGATATTCTTCCACGGTCTTAAATGACAGTGTAGATTTTGTAAAACTGGCAGAGGCGATGGGAGCTACAGGGATGCGGGCGACCAGCAGGGAAGAATTTCAAGCAGCATTTGCAAAGGCACTTACCATGAAGACACCGGTGGTCATCGATTGTGTGATTGACTGTGACGACAAGGTGTGGCCCATGGTGGCACCCGGTACACCGATTAGCGAGTGCTTTGACGAAAAAGATATGAGATAAAGAAAGGATAGTTAAAATGAGCAGAGTGTATAATTTTTCAGCAGGACCAGCAGTGCTTCCGGAAGAAGTCTTACAGGAAGCAGCAGATGAGATGATGGATTACCGTGGATGCGGGATGTCCGTTATGGAAATGTCACACCGGTCGAAAGTCTACGATAATATCATCAAGGAGGCAGAGGCTGACTTGAGAGATCTCATGAAGATCCCTGACAATTATAAGGTGCTCTTTTTACAGGGTGGCGCATCACAGCAGTTTGCTGCGATTCCCATGAATCTGATGAAGAACCGGAAAGCAGGTTATATTGTGACGGGGCAGTGGGCAAAGAAAGCCTTTGCCGAGGCGAAGATTTATGGCGAGGCGGTGGAACTGGCTTCCTCTGCCGATGAGACCTTTTCCTATATTCCGGATTGCTCCGATCTGGATATTCCGGAGGATTTGGATTACGTCTATATCTGTGAGAACAACACCATCTACGGAACAAAGTTCAAGACTCTTCCCAACACCAAGGGACATATTCTGGTGGCAGATGTTTCTTCCTGCTTCTTGTCCGAGCCGGTGGATGTGACAAAGTACGGATTGATTTATGGTGGCGTTCAGAAAAATATCGGACCGGCGGGAGTGGTAATCGTGATTATCCGTGAAGATCTGATTCGTGATGATGTCTTGCCGGGAACACCAACCATGCTGAAATATAAGACGCAGGCAGACAATGATTCCCTGTATAATACGCCGCCATGTTACGGTATTTACATCTGTGGCAAGGTATTCAAGTGGCTCAAGAAGATGGGCGGCCTTGAGGCGATGAAGCAGCACAATGAGGAAAAGGCGAAGATCCTCTATGATTATCTGGATGAGAGTAAGATGTTCCACGGCACGGTGCGTAAGGAAGACCGCTCTCTGATGAATGTACCGTTTGTGACAGGGGATGCAGATCTGGATGCCAAATTTGTGGCAGAGGCAAAGAAAGCCGGTCTGGAGAACCTGAAAGGTCACCGGACGGTGGGCGGTATGCGTGCTTCCATCTATAACGCAATGCCGAAGGAAGGTGTGGAAGCACTGGTTGCCTTTATGAAGAAGTTTGAAGAAGAGAATGCATAAACGGGAGGAAGAGAACATGTTTTCATATCATTGCTTAAATCCGATTGCAGAGATTGGTCTGGATCGTTTTTCCACGGATTACAAGAAGGTTGCCACCTTGGAAGAGGCAGATGCAGTCTTAGTCAGAAGTGCAGCTATGCATGATTTGCAGTTGCCGGAGCATCTGGCGGCTGTGGCAAGAGCCGGAGCCGGTGTCAACAATATTCCGCTGGATCAATGTGCAGAACAGGGGATTGTAGTATTCAATACACCGGGAGCCAATGCCAATGGCGTCAAGGAGTTGGTGTTCGCCGGTATGCTTCTGGCGTCCCGTGATATTGTGGGCGGTATTGAGTGGGTGAAATCCGTGAAGGACGAAGCCGATATTGCTAAGATGGCAGAAAAGCAGAAAAAGGAATTTGCCGGAACGGAACTGGCCGGAAAGAAACTGGGCGTCATTGGTCTGGGAGCCATCGGTGTTAAGGTGGCAAATGCAGCCACACATCTGGGGATGGATGTCTATGGTTACGATCCGTATATCTCCGTTCAGGCGGCATGGAACCTTAGTCGTTCCGTGAAGCATATTAACGCAGTGGAGGATATATACAGAGAGTGTGATTTTATCACGATTCATGTGCCGCTTATGGATGCAACCAAGAAGATGATCAACAAGGATGCCATCCAGATGATGAAAAAGGATGTGATTATCCTGAATTTTGCCAGAGATTTGCTGGTGGATGAACCGGCGGTATTGGACGGGATCGCTGCGGGCAAGATTCGTAAATATGTCTCCGATTTCCCGAATCCGGTGACGGCAGGTCAGGAGAGTGTGATTTTGATTCCCCATCTGGGTGCATCCACCGCTGAGGCGGAGGATAACTGTGCCGTGATGGCGGTGGATGAGATTATGGACTATATGGAAAATGGTAACATTTCCCACTCTGTCAATTATCCGGATTGCCACATGGGCATCTGTCAGACGGCAGGCCGTGTAGCCATTATGCATCGTAACAATAAGGGTGTGATTGCTCAATATACCAAGATTTTGGGAGATGCGGACATTAACGTATCCGATATGTTCAATAAGACCAGAGGCAATTATGCCTATGCGCTTCTGGATATTGATGCACCGGTTACAGAAGAAGTCATTCGTCAGTTGGATGCCATTGATGATGTCATTAGAGTACGCGTTGTAAAGTAGGAGTAGTATGGCAAAGATAATACCATTTCGAGGAATCAGACCATCGCAGGAGAGAGCGGCACAAATTGCCGCTCTCCCTTATGATGTATATAACAGACAGGAAGCAAAAGAAGAAGTTGCGGCACATCCGGACAGTTTTCTCGCCATTGACCGCGCAGAGACCAATTTCGATGATTCGGTGGACACCTATGCGGATTGTGTCTACCAGAAGGCTCACGATTTGCTCTGGCAGTGGGTGGAGGAGGGCAGGTTCCTTCAGGAGGAGCGGCCGGTTTACTATTTGTATGAATTGACCATGGACCAGAGGAGCCAGACCGGAATTGTGGCTTGTGCGTCCATCGACGATTATGAACAGGGTGTCATCAAAAAGCATGAAAATACCAGAGCAGAAAAGGAAGCGGATCGGATTCGCCACGTGGATTGCTGCAATGCCCAGACCGGTCCGATTTTTCTTGCTTATCGTTCCAAACAGGTGCTGGATGATTTGATGGAGCGAATCAAAACCGGGGAACCGGTCTATGATTTTGTGGCAAAAGATCAGGTGCGTCATCGTGTTTTTGTGGTGGATGCAGATGCGGACATTGCTTTGATACAACAGACCTTTGCCGCTATGGAGGAGATTTATATTGCCGATGGTCATCATCGGGCGGCCTCTGCGGTGCGGGTGGGATGTAAGCGAAGAGCAGAACATCCGGGATATAGCGGGGAGGAGGAATTCAATTATTTTCTATCCGTGCTTTTTCCGGATGACCAATTGCTGATTATGGATTATAATCGTGTTATCAGGGATCTCAATGGCTATCAACCCCAGGAGTTTCTTGCGGAGGTGGCGAAGCGTTTCGCTATCATAGAACAGAGTGGAGAGGAACTGCGTCCTGCCGTAAAAGGGGAATTCTGCATGTTGTTGCAAGATGTCTGGTATCGCTGCCGTATCCGTCCGGAAGATATGTCGTCAGATCCGGTGGACGGCTTGGACGTATCGCTGTTGCAGAACCTTTTGCTGGCTCCGGTGCTGGGGATTACCGATCCGAAGACGGATGCACGTATTGACTTTGTGGGAGGTATCCGGGGATTGCAGGAATTGACCCGGCGATGCCACGAGGATGCGGTGGCGGCATTTGCCATGTATCCCACGGATATTTCCGAATTATTTGCGGTGGCCGATGCGGGACGACTTATGCCGCCGAAATCTACGTGGTTTGAGCCAAAGCTTCGCAGCGGACTGTTTATTCATGCATTAGATTGATAGGAGAAGGAAATGATAGTATTGTCGCAAGTGTTATCAGACAAAATGATTACAAATCTGGAAGACGGCGTGCTAAAAAGTTGGCTGGAGTCTGTGCTGCCGTCGGTACTGAGTTTTTTCTGGAGTGTTGTATTAGCACTGCTGATCGCGTATATTGGTGGTAAGATTATTAAGATATTGCGAAAGATTATGAACAAATCCATGGTTCGTAATCATGTGGAAGAAGGCGTGCGCCAGTTTGCAGATCAGGTGCTCAAGTATTTTCTGTGGATTCTGGTGATTGTGCTGATTCTGGGCTTGTTTGGCTTTACGGCATCGTCCCTGGCGGCTGCGGTGGCTTCTCTCGGTGTGACAGCCGGTTTGGCGTTGCAGGGAAGTCTGTCCAATTTTGCCGGTGGCGTTTTGATTCTATTGCTCCATCCCTTTGCGGTGGGGGATTATATTATCGAGGACACGAATAAGAATGAGGGTACGGTGACGGAGATCAGTATCTTCTATACCAAACTGCACACCATCGATAATAAGATTATTGTGATTCCCAACGGTGCGCTGGCCAACAACAGCATTACCAATGCCACCAAGAGTGACCGCAGACAGATGGATCTGGTGATTCCCATCGGTTATGATGCCGATATCAAGAAGGCAAAAGAAATTCTGGCACAGATCGTGGAAAAAGAGAACCGCCGTCTGCCGGAGGAAGTGCATGTCTTTGTGAAGGAATTAAATACCAGTTCTGTGGATTTGGGACTGCGCTTCTGGGTTCCCACAGATGATTACTGGCCGGTACGATGGAAGATGCTGGAGGATATCAAGGAGGCTTTTGATGCAGCCGGCATTACGATTCCGTTCCAGCAGGTGGATGTCAATCTCAAGAAATAATCGGAGAGGATAGGGAGGAAATGCATATGCATGCAGCGTATGAACTGATCAGAAAAGAGGAATTGACCGATATCAATTCGGTTGGTTATGTACTTCGCCATAAAAAGAGCGGTGCGCATATCAGTCTGATTGAGAACGATGATGATAATAAGGTGTTCTATGTGGGATTTCGGACACCGCCGATGGATTCTACCGGTGTACCGCATATTATTGAACATACGGTGCTGTGTGGGTCGGAGAAATATCCCCTCAAGGATCCCTTTGTGGAACTGGTAAAAGGGTCCATGAATACCTTTTTAAATGCCATGACCTATCCGGACAAGACAGTGTATCCGGTGGCCAGTTGTAACGATCAGGATTTTAAGAATCTGATGGACGTCTATATGGATGCGGTGTTTCATCCGAATATCTATCATGACCCGGAGATCTTCATGCAGGAGGGCTGGCACTACGAATTGGAGAGCGAGGAGGATGAACTGACCCTTAATGGTGTGGTCTATAATGAAATGAAGGGCGCTTTTTCGTCCCCGGATGATGTGGTTAACCGTGAGATCTTAAATGCATTGTTTCCGGACAACACATACCATTATGAATCGGGCGGTGACCCAAAAGTAATTCCTGATTTAACTTATGAGGAATTCATTGCCTTTCATCAGCGCTATTATCACCCGTGCAATTCCTATATTTATCTATATGGCAATATGGACATGGAGGAGCGTCTGGATTATCTGGATCGGGAGTATCTGTCTAAATATGACAAGATCGACTTGGATTCCCGGATTCAGAAGCAGGAGCCTTTTACACGTCCCCATGAAGTGAACAAGACCTATCCGATTTCTTCCGCAGAAGATACGAAGGATGCCACTTATCTGGCCTACACTTTCGTGATCAGCGACGCACTGGATCAGGAATTATATCAGGCGTTTGATGTATTGGAATATGCGTTGTTCAGTTCGCCCGGAGCACCGGTGCGCACAGCGTTGTTGGAAAAGGGGATCGGCAAAGATATCATCGGTTCTTTTGATACCGGAATGTTGCAGCCTATGTTTTCTGTTATGGCCCGAGGCGCCAATCCGGAGGACAAGCAGGCATTTGTGGATGCCATTCAGGAAGTGTTGCTGCATCAGGTGGTGGAAGGCATCGACCGAAAAGCGCTGCTTGCCGGCATCAATGCTTCCCAGTTCCAGTTCCGGGAAGCGGATTTCGGCAATTTCCCGAAGGGCCTGATTTTTGGTTTGCAGTGTATGGACAGTTGGCTGTATGATGAGGATCAGCCGTTTGTGCATCTCCACGGCATTCAGGTGCTGGATGGGCTGCGGGAAAAGGTGGATACCGGCTATTTTGAGAAATTGATCGAGACCTATCTGCTGGCCAACACCCATGCCGCTGTGCTTATGGTGGAACCGAAAAAAGGATTGACGTCAGAAGAAGATGAGAAGTTAAAACAGGAATTAAGAAAATACAAAGAGAGTCTCTCCCAGGAGGAATTACAGGAACTGATTCGCAAGACGAAATTACTGCGGGAGCACCAGCAGGAACCCTCCACTAAGGAGCAAATGGCATGTCTGCCTCTTTTGACCCGGGAGGATCTGGACAAGGAGGCGCGCCCCCTGGATCTGGAGGAGAAGCAGGTGGCGGATGTGGTGGTACTGCATCACAATGTATTCAGCAATGGCATTCATTATCTGAATCTGGTGTTTGATGTCAAGGATATCGATCAGAAGGATTGGGGGTATCTGTCTCTTATGAGCCGGATGCTGGGACTGGTGGATACAGCCCATTATGGATATGCGGATCTGGCCAATGAGATTAATATCTATACCGGTGGCATCGGCGCTGCCCTCAATGTGTATGCGTCGGAGGACGGAGAGTATCGCTTTATGTGTGAGATTCGTGCCAAATTCCTGTATGATCATGTGGCGCGCGCCATGGAGCTGATTCGTGAGATGGTTTTGACATCTGATTTCAGCGATGAGAACCGTATCCGTGAGATGGTTGCCTTGCAGCGTTCCCGTCTGGAAATGCGGATGAGCAGCACAGGCAATGTGCTTGCGGCAGGCAGAGCGATGGCATGCTTCTCGGTTCCGGCGTATATTACAGACCGGATCTCCGGTATTTCGTATTACCGTTTTGTGAGAGATTTAGACGAACATTACGAGGAGCGTAAGGATGAGATTCGTGCCAAATGTACGTCACTGTTGCATCAGGTATTCCGGCCGGAACATCTTCTGGTCAGCACCACCGGTGGCGAGCAGGCATATGCTCAGGTGGAGGAGTATCTGCCGGATTTCCTAGGCGAGTTGTTTACGGATGCTTTTACACCTTGTGAGAACAAGATTGATTTGGTGAAGAAGAAGGAAGGCTTCAAGGATGCCTCTCAGGTACAGTATGTATGCCGTGCCGGTAATTTTCGACAGGCGGGTTACCGCTATACCGGTGCACTGAACATCCTTAAGGTGGCACTCAGTTACGACTATTTCTGGATTAATGTCCGTGTCAAGGGCGGCGCATACGGTTGTCGCAGTGCATTTGGTAAAAATGGAGACACCTACTTTGTCTCTTACCGGGACCCGAATCTGGAGAAGACGGATGAGGTCTTTGAAAAGACGGCGGAATATATCGAACAGTTTGACGCCGACGAGCGGGATATGACCAAGTATATTATCGGTACCATCAGCGAGATGGACACGCCGTTGACGCCATACCAGCGCGGTGTGCGGGGATTGTCCGCTTATCTGCGTAATATCACTTTTGAGGAGTTACAACAAAGTCGAGACGAAGTACTGGGAGCCACTGTGGAAGATATCCGCGCACTGGCAACTCTGGTGCGGGATACCATGAAGCAGGATTATTTCTGTGTGGTAGGTAATGAGGATGTTCTGGAGGCAGCGAAAGAACGTTTTGATACCTTGGATAATCTCTACGGATAAGACAAAGGAGAAGGAAATGCAGGATAATTTCAAATCAGGATTTGTGACGATTGTTGGACGGCCGAATGTGGGAAAATCAACGCTGATGAATCATCTGATTGGTCAGAAAATTGCCATTACTTCCAATAAGCCGCAGACGACCCGTAATCGGATTCAGACGGTATATACCGAGCCGGGGCTAGGACAGATTGTGTTTCTGGACACCCCGGGGATTCATGAGGCCCGAACCAAACTGGGAGAGTATATGGTGGATGTGGCAGAACACACCATGCGGGATGTGGATGTCATTCTCTGGCTGGTAGAACCGTCTGATTATATTGGTGAGGGAGACCGTCATATTGTCAAGCAGTTGGAAAAGACGACTACGCCGGTGATTCTGGTCATTAATAAGATTGATTCCGTGGATAAGGATGCCGTCTATGGTGTGATTGATGCCTACCGCAAGTTGTATGATTTTGCAGAGGTTGTTCCGGTGTCTGCACTTCGAGGAAATAATTGTGATGTGTTGTTGCAACAGATTTTTCGGTATTTGCCCTATGGACCGGCGTATTATGACGAGGATGTGGTGACGGATCAGCCGCAGCGCCAGATCGTGGCGGAAATCATCAGGGAAAAAGCGTTGCATGCTCTTTCGGATGAGGTGCCCCACGGCATTGCCGTGTCCATTGATCAGATGAAATGGGTGGATGGTAAGCCGGGGATGTATCATATCGATGCTACCATTATCTGCGAGCGTAATTCCCACAAGGGAATTATTATCGGAAAAGGCGGTGCCATGCTCAAAAAGATCGGCAGCAATGCCCGGTATGAGTGCGAGAAAATGCTGGATGCCAAGGTGAATCTCAAGTTGTGGGTTAAGGTCAAAAAAGACTGGCGTGACAGCGATTATTTAATCAAGAATTTCGGTTACCGGAAAGAGGACATGTAACCGATACTTTCCATTTTTTTGCTGGTATGATTCCCGGTTGCTTTGGAAAATCTATTAGTAGATTCAAGAAGCGAGGGCATGGTCGATGGATGAATTATGGGATAGATTTGCAGCCAGTGGAAAGGTCAGTGATTATCTGGCGTATTGTAACAAAACGGAGGATGAGTCCCATGGGATTCAATATTGTTCTGACGGGGATGGTGCTTTCGGCGATTCCTATCGGGGAATACGACAAGAGAATAACGGTTCTTACCAAGGAACGGGGCAAGATCACGGCTTTTGCTAAAGGGGCGAGACGAGCCCACAATCAGTTGCTGGCTGCGGCCAATCCCTTTGTCTTCGGACAGTTTGAGGTCTATCAGGGCAAAAGTACATATACGGTGGTGCGGGCGGAGATCAGCAACTATTTCCGAGAATTGACGGCAGATTATGATATGGTCTGCTATGGTTCCTATTTTTTGGAAATGGCTGAATATTATGCCCAGGAAAATGCAGACGAGGTGGAGCGGCTGCGGTTGCTGTACCAGACGCTTCGGGCGTTAGAGAGCAGGAAGTTCCCGATGGAGTTGATCCGGGGGATTTACGAATTGAAGACATGGACGATTAATGGCGAATACCCTAACGTGTTCGCCTGTTTGTCATGTGGGAAAAAAGATCATCTCGACTTTTTCAGTATGCGTCTGCGGGGTTGTGTCTGCCGGGAGTGCCAGAGCAAGGTGGGGGGCAATCCGCTACAGGAATCGACCCTTTACGCCATGCAGTTTATTATCTCCACGCCCATCGAGCGGCTGTATACCTTTAAATTGTCCGCGGGGGTGCAGGAGGAATTCCTACAATTAATCCGGTCCTATCGGATGCATTATGTGGGGTATTCTTTTAAATCCGAGGAATTTTTGTAACCGGGATGAATTTCTCCGAGAGAGCGGTCTTGAAAAAACCACGGTTACATAGTATAATAGTGCGGATTGTTATTTCAATCCGTTTTGATGTGAATTACTGTTGCGGCAGTGGCAGCAGTTGGAATTTGGAGCAGTGTCTGACATAAGGAGGACTGGAAGCATGGAACAAAACAAGCAAACGGCTTCGAAAAGACGCCAAAAGGCAGAAAAAAGCAGGGAAAAGCGCACAGAGATCGTACGCAAACGCCTGTTGATCCTGGTGATTGCAGTCGTCGTGGCGGCGGTACTGGTGATTGCCTTGATCTGCAAGTTGCTGGGAGTATTTGATGCGGCGGCAGAGGTGAGCACCCTGACGTTGACCGAGGATGGGCAAGTTATCTGTGAGGAAGTGACATCCTTTGAGGACGATGCTTATTCCAAGGGGGCGCTGAAATCATACATGAAGGAAGAAATCAAAGCGTATACCAGTGAAAACGGTGCCAATAGCGTTAAGTTAGATAAAGTGAAGGTCAAAGATGGCGAGGCATATGCCAAGGTGACCTATGCTTCTGCAGAAGATTACAGCCACTTTACCAGTCTGGGACTGTACGTGGGAACCATTGAGGAGGCGTTAGAGCAGGGATTCGATTTTTCTGATGCTTTTGTCAGTGTGACAGACGGCGTCAAAGGCGCTTCGGTGGAGCCGCTGGATATTACATCTCAGAAAGACCTGAAGATCGCAGTGGTCAAAGAGAATATTAATGTGACGGTGGATGGCAAGATACTCTATGTGTCTGACAGTTGTACTACCATGGTGGATGAGGATACGGTGGCAATCTCTCAGCCGGATGGCAATCAGGATGCTACACAGTTGACCTATATTATTTACCAGTAAGGGAAAACCGATGATGGCAGGAGATATCCTGTAGTCAGGGGAATTATAGTAGAAAAGAAAGAGGATAAGGATTATGGAAAAGACAATGGACAAGATTGTTGCATTATGTAAGGCAAGGGGATTTGTATATCCCGGTTCAGAGATTTATGGCGGTCTTGCGAACAGTTGGGATTACGGCAATCTGGGTGTGGAACTGAAGAATAACATCAAGAAAGCATGGTGGCAGAAGTTCGTACAGGAGAATCCTTACAATGTGGGAATTGACAGTGCCATTATCATGAATCCCCAGACATGGGTAGCATCCGGTCATTTGGGTGGTTTTTCTGATCCGCTGATGGACTGCCGTGAATGTCATGAGCGCTTCCGTGCGGACAAGATTATCGAGGATTATGCTCAGGAGAACGGCATAGAACTGGAGAGTTCTGTGGACGGCTGGAGCGCAGATGAGATGATGGATTTCATTAAGACCAACAGCGTGCCATGCCCAACCTGTGGCAAGCATAATTTTACTGATATTCGTCAGTTTAATCTGATGTTTAAGAGTTTCATGGGTGTGACTGAGGATGCGAAGAATACGGTTTATCTGCGTCCGGAGACGGCACAGGGTATTTTTGTAAACTTCAAGAACGTACAGCGCACCTCCAGAAAGAAACTTCCCTTTGGTATCGCACAGATTGGTAAATCATTTCGTAATGAGATTACACCGGGGAACTTTATTTTCCGTACCCGGGAGTTTGAACAGATGGAACTGGAATTCTTCTGTGAGCCCGGGACAGATCTGGAGTGGTTCCAGTACTGGAGAGGTTTTTGCCGCGACTGGCTGCTTTCTCTGGGTATGAAGGAAGAGGAACTGCGTCTGCGTGATCACGATCCGGCAGAACTGGCTTTCTATTCTAAGGGTACAACGGATATCGAATTCTTATTCCCCTTTGGCTGGGGCGAATTGTGGGGGATTGCGGATCGTACCGATTATGATCTGACTCAGCATCAGAATACGTCCGGTCAGGATTTGACGTATTTCGATGACGTTAAGGGCGAGCGTTACATTCCGTATGTCATCGAGCCTTCTCTTGGCGCAGATCGTATCTTACTGGCGTTCCTTTGCGCCGCTTATGATGAGGAGAATATCGGCACCGAGGAGAAGCCGGATATGCGTACCGTGCTTCATTTCCATCCGGCATTGGCACCGGTGAAGATTGGTGTGCTACCGCTGTCCAAGAAGTTAAATGAAGGCGCTGAGGCTGTCTATGCCCAGTTGTCTAAGAAGTATAACTGTGAATTTGATGACAGAGGTAATATCGGTAAGCGTTATCGTCGTCAGGACGAGATTGGTACACCGTTCTGTGTGACTTATGACTTCGATTCGGAAGAGGACGGTTGCGTGACAGTGCGTGATCGTGATACCATGGAGCAGGAGCGTGTGGCAATCGCTGATTTGGACGCTTATTTTGCAGACAAGTTTACTTTTTAATAGAGACGGCTGACAGTCGAAAGAATCCATGCGGCAGGTGTTTACCTGCCGTTTTTTGTATCGGAAATATCGTTCCCTGTATAATAAAAGTTTCCGGCAGGACGCGGGGGATGGAAATCTTTTGCAAGTTGAAAAAGAATTGTACCGAAATCGATACATAATCGCGAAAAAGATATTGAATAAATTGGAAATTATGCTAGAATTAACTATGTGCGGCTACGCACATGAGTGGAGCGTTGGTATACAGTTCGGAGGAATTGATACTAATGAACAATATTTATCTAGGAGGAATTTAAAATGGCAAAAAAATGGGTCTACATGTTCAGTGAAGGCGACATGACCATGCGTAATCTTCTGGGTGGTAAAGGTGCCAACCTTGCAGAGATGACTGATATCGGTCTTCCAGTACCACAGGGATTCACAATCACAACAGAGGCTTGTACTCAGTATTATGAGGATGGCCGCAAGATTAACGACGAGATCATGGCTCAGGCTATGGAAGGCGTTAAGAAGATGGAGGAGATCAACGGCAAGAAGTTCGGAGATCTGAAGAATCCATTGCTTGTTTCTGTACGTTCAGGTGCCAGAGCTTCTATGCCTGGTATGATGGATACAATTTTGAACCTTGGTCTTAATGATGAGGTAGTAGCAGCAATGATCGCTGGTAACCCTGATCCTAAGTTCGAGCGTTTTGTATATGATTCTTACAGACGTTTCATTCAGATGTTCTCAGACGTTGTTATGGAAGTTGGTAAGAAGTACTTCGAGCAGCTCATCGACAAGATGAAAGAAGAAAGAGGCGTTCAGTATGACGTTGAACTGACCGCTGCTGATTTGAAGGAATTGGCAGAGCAGTTTAAGGCTGAGTACAAGAATCAGTTGGGACAGGATTTCCCGTCTGATCCGGTAGAGCAGTTGAAGTTAGCAATCGAGGCTGTATTCCGTTCTTGGGACAACCCTCGTGCCAATGTATATCGTCGTGATAACGACATCCCTTACTCTTGGGGAACCGCAGTAAACGTAATGCCTATGGTATTCGGTAACTTGAACGATCAGTCTGGTACCGGTGTTGCATTTACCCGTGATCCTGCAACCGGCGAGAAGAAGTTGATGGGTGAGTTCCTGATCAACGCACAGGGCGAGGACGTAGTTGCCGGTGTTCGTACACCAATGCCGATCGCTCAGATGGAGAAGGAATTCCCGGAAGCATATGCTGAGTTCATCCAGGTATGTGAGACACTTGAGAATCACTACCATGACATGCAGGATATGGAATTTACCGTAGAGAACAAGAAGTTATACATGCTTCAGTGTCGTAATGGTAAGAGAACCGCTCCGGCTGCTCTGAAGATTGCATGTGATCTTGTTGACGAAGGACATAAGACAGAAGAAGAAGCAGTAGCAATGATTGATCCGCGTAACCTGGATACATTGCTTCATCCACAGTTTGATGCAGCTGCTCTTAAGGCAGCAACTCCACTTGGTAAGGGCTTAGGAGCTTCTCCTGGTGCTGCATGTGGTAAGATTGTCTTCACAGCAGAAGATGCTGAGGCTTGGAATGCACGTGGCGAAAAGGTTGTTCTTGTTCGTCTTGAGACATCTCCGGAAGATATCACAGGTATGAAGGCTTCTCAGGGTATCCTGACTGTCCGTGGTGGTATGACCTCTCACGCAGCCGTAGTTGC
>CAMAKU010000029.1 GCA_945836255.1 uncultured Roseburia sp.
AAAAAGGAGGATACCCATCAATCTACTGTGGATATCCTCCTTCAAGAATGTTCTGTCGTTGTATTGTCCAAAGGACCGTACCTCTCTTTCTTCAATTTATCTATTATTCGTCTGTGTGTGTGAGTAACTCTTATCTAACATACCTGCGATTCATCACTTCGTCTCTTTTCTACTATGGCTTAAACAGCCTCTGTCTGAAAGTTGATCTCAAATGCTAAATAAGTTCTGATCTATACCAATCAGAGTGGTTAGGGTAAATCGTTATGCTTCCGGTGGTCCGTACCTCCTTTCTTATATTTCGTATCCGAACTACGATGAACTCTTGTGAACGTTAAGAGTATCTCTTTGTCTCTCTTTCTTTTTTGTAATCTCATAATATCTCACAAAAACAGATTTGTCAACAAGAAATTAGAAAAAATATAAAAAAATTACAAGATGTCGAAAAATTCAGATAATTAGGGCGGGCAGAAAGGTTTGCTGGAAGAACTGCCTTCAGGGCGAACCGCTTCCGCAAGAATCGCCCCGCAACCCCGCTGGAACCATCTACCCCGGCCCGCATATGATAGATTATGGAGGTGGCTTATGGAGCAAGATGAGAAGACCTTCACAAAGGATGGAATGCAGATCAGCAAAGATACGGTCATTGGTATTCTGGTGGTTGACGGCAGGCAGACCTACATGGCGCAGTTGCTGGAAGAGAAAGGTTATCGTGTGCTGACATGGGATACGAGGGAAGGGCAAATGCCATCGTGCAAGGATTCGTTCTGGGATGCCGGTGTCATCATTCTTCCGGTGCCGGTCAGCCGTATCCGAGATCGTGAAAAACTGGAATTGTGTCTGGCGTCGCACCGGGACACGATCCGTCTCTGTATCGGAGGAGTTTTTCCGGAAGCACTGGTGACGATGCTGGAGGAATGTGGGATTCCGTGGATGGATGTATTGGAACAATCGGAAGTCGCATGGAAGAACGCCATAGCAACGGCGGAAGGATGTGTGGCGGAATTAAGTCACCTGATGCCGGTCAATATCGAAGATTCCAATATCATCGTGATGGGATTTGGCAAGTGCGGCAAGCCCATCGCTGAAAAACTGTATTGCATGGGTGCCCATGTGTCGGTGGTTGCCCGAAGCGAAAAGGCGCTTTCCATGGCGCATTATTTTGGCTTCATGGACTATCCCATGGATGCGGCGATACCCTACGATGAAGCGGATGCTGTCATCAATACCATACCCGCACCCGTAATCACAAAGAAAGAGATTGATCAGTTGTCGGAGGATGCCGTGGTTCTGGATATTGCATCAGCGCCCGGGGGATGTGATGGTGAATATTGCAGGCAAAAAGGAATTCCTTACAAATTGGCGCTGGGACTGCCGGGATTGTATTCTCCGAAAACAAGTGCGGAAATTCTGCTGGAGGCGATGCCCTTCGGCTATAAGCCACGACCTGATAAATGGAAGTCATAGATGAAAGGGAAGAAAATGGATTTTTCAAAATATACCATTGGATTTGGTATTACGGGTTCCTTTTGTACGCATGAGAAAATCAAAAAGGAAATACGAAGGCTGACAGAACTGGGAGCAAACGTCATTCCTATTTTTTCATACCAGACGCTGCACACGGATACACGGTTTGGTTCGGCGGCGGATTTCGTACAGGATGTGGTTGACATCACAATGAATGAGGGAATCCGAACCATCGGGCAGGCAGAACCGATCGGACCGAATAATTTCCTGGACATCATGGTGATTGCGCCATGCACAGGCAATACACTTGCAAAATTGCAGGCGGGAATCTCGGATACGCCGGTGCTGATGGCGGCGAAGGCACACATGCGAAACAATCGGCCGCTAATCATATCGATTTCGACCAATGATGCGCTGGGAATGAATTTTAAAAATATTGGTTCGTTAATGTATATGAAAAATATTTATTTTGTACCATTTGGCCAGGATAATTATAAGGCAAAACCGAGTTCCATGATCGCCAAGACAGAACTGATTCCCGATACGATTGTCGAAGCGCTGGAGGGCAGGCAGATTCAACCGATTCTGCGATAAAAAAAGAGGGGCGGATCCATTTCAGATTCGTCCCTCCTTAGAGATATTATGGTTCGAAATATTTCATCCTAAAACGTATAATCCACCCCATATTCCCGGAGCCAGAAATCGATCTGCAAATAGTAGGCGATCAACTGTGGTCCGGCCATCAACTGGCCAAACCAGGGTTTCCCGTAATCCTTCGGGGCATTACAGAAGTCGAAGGTCTTGCCGGCGTCGATAAAATCCAGAATCGGATGATGTCCTTGTGTCAGCAAATGTTTCATTTCGCGACAGAGCAACTGCTCGTATTCCGGATGATAATTTTTCGGGTAAGGACTCTTTTTGCGGTCCGCGACAGTAGCCGGGAGAAGCGGACGGGCAATCTGCCGAAGCAGATGTTTGACTTCCCCGTCTTTTGCCTTCATGGACCACGGTACATTATAGAGATATTCCACCAGCCGGATGTCGGCGAAGGGGCAGATGGCCTCCATGCCGCTTTGCGCCGCCGCTCGATCCATCCGGTCCAGAAGTGTCTGCATGAAATATTCGGTGGTCAGTTTGAACAAGCGTCGCTGCTGACGATCTTCCATGGAATCCTCCGGCAGATAGGAGACTTGTGAGCAGGAGGTATCGTATACTTGGGCAATATAGTCCTCCATATGGAGATACTCCAGAAAATCATCCCGTAGCAGCATACGCCGGGGCATCAGATCCATCGTCCAGGGGAATGTGGTGGCATCTTGCATATGCTTCTTGTGATACCAGGGGTAGCCGCAAAAAATCTCATCCGCACATTCCCCGGTAAAGGCGACTTTGGAACGGGCGGCGACCTGTTTACAGAAATACAGCAGGGATGAGGAAATGTCAGCCATACACGGACCATCATGAGCAACTACCGCCTGGCGGAGCAGAGAAGCCTGACTGATACTGTTGCACTCGAGAAACGTGTGATCTGTGTGAAAATGTTCTGCCATGGCCACCACGTAGGGACGGTCGAGACTGGGCTGAAAATCATTGGCAGAAAAATATTTTCCGCTATCGGTAAAATCAAAGGAGTAGGTGATGAGTGGGGAATCCTTTCCCTGATTCTCCTGATGGGCAAGTGCCGTGACCACGGAGGAATCTAACCCGCCGGAGAGCAAACAGCACTGCGCGGTGTCTGTGTGATACTGGCGGTGCAAGGCATCCGACAGCAAAAAACCGGCGTGCTCCACTGTTTCTTCATAGGACTCGTCGTGGGGGGCTGCCTGTAGGCGCCAGAAGGTGTTTTCTGTGATCTGCCCCTGGTGCCACACGATGGTTCTGCCCGGACGTACTTCATGGATATCTTTGTAGACGGTGGCACCCGGACAATGTGCCGGACCCAGAGAAAAGACCTGATGCATTCCGCGCAGATCCATGGTGGCATGTACCTGGGGATGAGCGAACAAGCCTTTGATTTCAGAAGCAAACAGGAAGAGATCATCCTGTTGATGATAAAATAGTGGCTTGACACCCAGGGGATCACGAAACAGAATGACCTTTTGCAACTGTGTATCTGCAATGCAGATGGCAAAACTGCCGCGCAGAAGCGTGGCAAATTGCTCGCCGTAGCGTCCGTAGAGTGACAACAGAATTTCCGGGCGGGACAACTCCCGGGCGGCAATCTGCTGACGCTCCAACTGCGATTGCAGTTCGTCGTAATTATAGATGCCGTCGTCACATACGATATGCAGATGGGACAAATCACCTTTGCCCTGCGTAGGGGCATTTTTTCTGCTGTGTGGATTGGTATACAGACCGTTGTACATCAGAATCCCATCGTCGGTGGTCATGCGGTAAGCGCAGTCGGGACCCCGGTGGGAAAGACTCTTTAACATATGTTCTGCCGTCTGCTCTAATGCGGGCAAACGCTGCGCCTGTCGGAATTCAGGCGAAAAAAAACCGGCAATACTACTCATAAGTCCTCCAATACAATTACAATTCATGGAATAAGGTACTGAAATACTATATGAGAAATTGCCGGAAAAAATGCATTACGCCTGAGATGCTTCGTATGCTTGGCGCAGTGCTTTGGCTAATTGATCGCCACAGGATGTCCCGCGTCCGTTGCATGAGATGCCGGAAAGACGTTTTTCCACTTCATCCACCGTCATGCCCTGAACTAACTTGGGAATGGCCTGAAGATTGCCGTTGCAACCACCGGTGAACTTCACATCTTTGACGATGTCACCGTCCAGTGTGACCTCGATCTGCGTGGAACAGGTACCTCTTGTCTTGTATAGATAACTCATAATGACCTCCTAAAATAAATAGAATCAATACACATTCGATTATACGTCCACCGCATGCGGATGGCAAGTCGAAATGCCAGGGAAGACCGCCGATGTTTGTCAATCAAAAGGGAAATGTGTTAGATTATGTTTATCATGCCCTCCGGTGCAAGCCGTATTTTGACATCAAAAGTGCTTTTGACACCGGTGTGGATGTGGTAAAATAATACTGATAGATAAATAATTGTATATGTGCACACAGGAGATAAAAATGATAAAATTACAAATTGGTTGCATGGTTATAATTATGTTTATCGCAGCTGTATATTTTAAAGTGAAAAGAGTAAGGTCATATTCACACATTATTTTCTCATTATCTTTGCTAACCTGTATGTTCAACCTTCTGTTTGATATGGTAACTGTTTACACGGTCAATCATCTTGAGAGTGTGTCTTTGAGGGTCAATCGGATTGTCCATACGCTGTTTCTTGGCAGTTTGATTATGGAAGTGTTTCTGTTTTATCTGTATAGTGTTGTCTTAATCTATGGCAATAAAACGAATAAAAAGAGGCTGTGGATTTCGGCTGTACCCGTTTGGATTGCCTGGTTTGGAGTGGTTACGTTTCCCATAGAATATGTTGAGACTGCAAAGGGGAATTATTCCTGGGGACCGGCAGTAATGACGGTTCATGGAATTACTGCATTTTATATTTTCTGCATTGTGGGGATAATCCTACGACACCGAAACGAAATTAATCCCAAGAAAAGATATGTTATCATGCTTGCATTTTCTGTACAAATATTGGTTCTTGTATACCAGTCCATATATCCGACAGCGCTTATTACCAGCATGGCAATCACATTGATTAATCTGGCATTTTTCCTAACGGTGGAGAGTCCGGATATTCTTCTGATGGAAAGATTGCGGGTGGAGAAGGGGCGCGCGGATGAGGCAAATGAGGCAAAATCATTATTTTTGTCCAATATGTCTCATGAGATTAGAACGCCGATGAATGCAATTGTTGGAATGACAGATATTCTTTTGAGAGAAGATATTCCTGTGGAAATGAGGGAATATCTGAACAATATTAAAAACTCGGGCGATGCGCTGCTTACAATCATCAATGATATATTGGATTTTTCCAAGATTGAATCCGGGAAATTGGAGATTGTGGAGGAAAAGTATGAGCCGATGTCCATGCTTCATGACCTTTCCATGATCTTTTTGAACCGTATAGGCGCAAAACCGGTGGAACTTCTGTATGATATTACTTCGGATTTGCCGGTTCAGTTGTATGGAGACAGTCAGCGTCTGCGACAGGTAATCATTAATCTTGTGAACAATGCGATTAAATTTACGGAAAGCGGATATGTACGCCTGAAAGTGGAGGTTGAGACCATCGGGGAAAATGAACTGAAGTTATTCTTTTCCGTAGAGGACACAGGTCAGGGAATTAGAGAAGAGGATCTTGGT
This sequence comes from uncultured Roseburia sp., assembly GCA_945836255.1. GTDB lineage: Bacteria > Bacillota > Clostridia > Lachnospirales > Lachnospiraceae > Pararoseburia. The sequence goes on from CAMAKU010000029.1 coordinate 5,767, forward strand.
AAATTGTTTGCCTCCTTCCAACAGGTTGATACAAAGAAAAATTATAAGAAAGAGGGGACAGGGCTTGGGCTTGCGATTTCAAAGCAGTTGGTCGAACTGATGCAGGGTGAAATCAATGTAGAAAGCACTTATGGACAAGGAAGTATTTTCTCATTCTATATCATACAGCAAATTGTGGATGCAACACCGGCTACAAGCATAAAACGAACGCTCGAGAACACAATTCGCATTGGAAATAAAATTACAAGTCCCGCAGTAAGCGAACAATTAATGAAATTGGCGGATGCGTATGGGGTGGAATGTGTTGCCATGGACAATTCTACTGACAGAACAGTGGATTATGTCATTACAGATAATATTGATAATATAACAGGCACGGAAAACGCAAAGGTATGTGTACTGCGGAATCCGATGCTGGAAAATATATCTAACGTAAATGCAATCGTCATCAATAAGCCTCTATATAGCCTGAATTTCTGTCAACTTATTAATGGGGAGGAGCAGGTATTTGTCAGATCTTCAATGGAAGAACTGAAATTTACGGCACCGCAGGCACAGATTCTTGTGGCAGATGACAACGAGATGAATTTAAAGGTGGCAAGAGGGTTGCTTGCTCCGTACCAGATGCAGATTGATTCGGCGGAGAATGGAGAAGAGGCCGTGCAAATGGTAAAGGAAAAGCATTATGACATTGTATTTATGGACCATATGATGCCGGTTATGGATGGCATTGAGGCCACCGCTCAAATAAGAAAGTTGGAGGGGGATTATTATCAGAATATTCCGATTATTGCGTTGTCTGCAAATGCAACTTCGGACGCAAAAGATATGTTTCTAAAAGCGAGTATGAATGGTTTTATTGCAAAGCCAATTCGTGAAAAGGAGTTGGAAGCCTGCGTGAGGGAGTGGTTGCCGAAAGAACTTCAGATTGTGTCTGAAAATACAGGAAATCATTCTGAGACAACAGTTGATAAAGATACGGAAACAGATGGACTTGAAATAGAAGGACTTGATATCGAAGAGGCTATTAAAAATTGCGGCTCCACAGAACTAATGTTGGAACTCCTTGGCGATTTTTACATGCTGATTGATAGTAAAAGTGCCAGATTGGAGCAGTATTTTCAGGAAGGGAGGCTTCGGGATTATACGATAGAAGTGCATGCCCTCAAACACAATGCAAGAATGATTGGTGCAATGGAGTTATCACAGCAGTTTTACCGAATGGAACAGCTTGGAAATGAAGGAAAACAGCAGGAAATTGGACAGGAACTGCCACAACTTCTTGAGTTTTACAGAAGTTATAAGGATAAACTTTTGCAATTTGCAAAACCAACGGAGGAAAATAAGGTACAGGTTTCCGGAGAGAAAATAAAACAGACACTGGTTCGTCTGCATGATGCGATGGACAACTTCGATCTTGATGCGGCAGATGATGCCATGAAGGAACTTGATTCTTACGAACTTCCGGAGGAATTAAAGCCGATGGCTGAACAGTTACGTCTATATGTAACTGATGTGGCCATGGAGGATATTATGGAACTTACACAGAAGATGTGCGAGTTATGTTAGACAATAAAAGAGTGTTTTTTCTATGCTGCAATAGCGCGGGCTGGTGGTTGTTTCTGCGCAAAAAGAGTGGTACAATAACGCCAAATGGTAATTTTTGAAGGAGAAGAAAAATGAGTCTGTTTGACAAGATCTTTGGCACACATAGTGAACACGAACTAAAGAGAATATATCCGATTGTGGATAAGATAGAGAGCATGAGAGATGATATGGCTGCGCTTAGCGATGAGCAGTTGCAGGCGAAGACACCGGAATTTAAAGAGCGACTGGCACAGGGGGAGACGTTGGATGATCTTTTGCCGGAGGCGTTCGCGGTGGTACGTGAGGCGGCGCGCAGAGTGCTGGGAATGGAACATTTCCGTGTACAGTTGATTGGTGGTGTGATTCTGCATCAGGGACGTATCGCTGAGATGAAGACAGGTGAAGGTAAGACCCTCGTTGCCACATTGCCGGCATACCTGAATGCGTTGGAAGGACAGGGCGTCCATATCGTTACGGTCAACGATTATCTGGCTAAGCGTGATGCGGAATGGATGGGTAAGGTACATGAGTTCCTTGGTCTCAAAGTAGGCGTTGTCCTCAATGACATGACGCGGGAAGAGCGTCAGGCAGCTTATCAGTGCGATATTACTTATATTACAAATAACGAATTGGGATTTGATTATCTGCGAGATAATATGGTGGTTCGTGAGGACCAGTTGGTTCAGCGGGGATTGCATTATGCCATCATCGATGAGGTGGATTCTGTTTTGATCGATGAGGCGAGAACGCCGTTGATTATCTCCGGGCAGAGCAGCAAGTCCACCAAGTTGTATGAACTTTGTGATGTGCTGGCAAAGCAGTTGCAGCGAGGGGAAGATCTGCCGGAATTCTCCAAGATGGATGCGATTATGGGACTCGAGCGCGAGGAGACAGGAGATTTCATTGTCAATGAAAAGGACAAGGTTGTCAGTCTGACGCAGCAGGGGACGAAGAAGGTGGAGGAGTTCTTCCATATCGAGAACCTTTCGGACCCGGATAATCTGGAGATTCAGCACAATGTGATTCTGGCGCTGCGTGCCAACAACTTGATGTTCCGCGATCAGGATTATGTGGTTTCTGATGATCAGGTTATGATTGTTGATAGTTTTACCGGACGTATCATGCCGGGACGTCGTTATTCGGATGGATTGCATCAGGCCATCGAAGCCAAAGAGCATGTAAAGGTGAAGCGTGAGAGTATGACGCTGGCCAATATTACATTCCAGAATTTCTTTAACAAATACGATAAGAAGTGCGGTATGACAGGTACGGCATTGACGGAAGAACAGGAGTTCCGTGATATTTACGGAATGGATGTGGTGGAGATTCCCACGAACCGTCCGGTGGTACGTGTGGATCTCAACGATGCGGTATATAAGACCAAGAAAGAGAAATATCATGCGGTAGTTGAGGAAGTCAAGGCGGCTCATGCAAAAGGGCAACCGGTGCTGGTGGGTACGATTACCATCGACATTTCCGAGGAGATCAGTCGCCTGCTCAGCAAAGAGGGTATCCGCCATAACGTATTAAATGCCAAGTTCCACGAAAAGGAGGCGGAGATTGTCGCCGATGCCGGACGCCATGGAGCAGTTACCATTGCAACGAACATGGCAGGTCGTGGTACGGATATTAAGTTGGATGATGAGGCCAAAGCAGCCGGCGGCCTTAAGATCATCGGAACGGAGCGCCACGAGTCACGTCGTATCGACAATCAGTTGCGTGGACGTGCCGGTCGTCAGGGGGATCCGGGACAGTCACAGTTCTTTATTTCGCTGGAAGATGATTTGATGCGCCTGTTCGGTTCGGAGAAGTTAATTACCATGTTCAATTCTCTGGGTGTGCCGGAGAATGAACAGATTCAGCATAAGATGCTCAGTGATGCCATTGAAAAGGCACAGACCAAGATCGAGAGCAACAACTTTGCAATCCGTAAGAACCTGCTGGAGTACGATCAGGTGATGAATGAGCAGAGAGAATTGATTTATGCACAGCGCCGCCGTGTACTGGAAGGCGAGAACATGAAAGATCAGATTCTGTCCATGATCGCAGATAAGGTCAGTGAGACGGTGGGAATGTGTTGCAGTGATGACGTGGCTCCTGAGGATTGGGATCTCAATGAGTTGAACCGCGTGATGCGTGCTGTGATTCCTCTCGCACCGATTACGCCGGATACGTTAGAGGGTATCAAGAATACGGCACAGTTGACGGATAAATTGACGGAAGAAGCCAACGCACTGTACGAGGCAAAAGAAGCTGAGTTCCCGGAGCCGGATGCGTTCCGCGAGATTGAGCGTGTTGTTCTGTTGCGTGTGATTGACCGCAAATGGATGGAAGAGATCGATGACATGGAGCAGTTGCGTCAGGGAATCGGCATGCAGGCATTTGCGCAGCGTAATCCGATTGATGAGTACAAGATGGCAAGTTATGATATGCTGGATGCGATGAATGATGCCATCCGCACCGAGACGGTACAGATGCTTTATCGTGTGCGCATCGAGAAGAAGGTAGAGCGTGAGGAGGTTGCCAAAGTTACCGGAACCAACAAGGATGAGTCGGCGACCAAGGGACCAAAGCGCCGTGCCAGCGAGAAAGTCTATCCCAACGATCCCTGCCCCTGCGGTAGCGGCTTGAAATATAAGCAGTGTTGCGGCAGAAAATAGCGGCAATGAACGAAGATGATGACAAATGAAATCCCATATGGCGGACACTCCCCCTATCACATGGAGGAAGCGTGTTTGCCATATGGGATTTTCTGCATAAAAAATACATTTTGGGGAGACGTTATTTATAGCAAGATAGGGATGTTTGGAGGGCGGATGTGGAAACGATTGCGACAAAGGATGTGTTGACCCTCTCGGTCGCTCTGGGAGAGTCGATGCTGGCGTGTGGGGCGGAGATCTATCGCGTCGAGGAGACGGTGCAGCGCATCCTGCAGACTTATGAATTGGAGGATTCGCATGTTTATGTGATTTCTAACGGGATTTTTGCCAGTTCCAATGTGGGCGGGGATGGTTGTAGTTTGATTCGTTCCGTTCCCCTGGGAACGATTCATCTGGGAAAAATTGCGGCAATGAACCAACTGGCGCGGGACTTGGCAGCGCGGAATTGTTCGGTGTCGGAGGGATGGGAACGGCTCCGCCAGTGTCAGGAATTGCCGCCTCCCCACAAGCGAATGGCTGTGCTCTGTCGAGGGATTGGATGTAGTGCATTCTGCCTCTTATTTGGTGGGAGTATGACGGATGCGTTGTGTGCCGGTGTGATCGGTATGGTGCTGGGTCTTCACATGAACTGGCAGGAACGCCTTTCCATGGCGCGGTTTGCCAAATGCCTGTTTAACAGTATGCTGGTAACATTGTTGAGTTTTCTTCCACTGTGGATGGGGCTTGCCGTGTCGCAGGATCGGGTCGTGATTAGTGGAATCATCCCGCTGTTTCCGGGGATTGCCTTTACCACGTCGGTCCGGGAACTGTTCAACAGCGATTATCTGTCGGGGGTGATTCATTTTGTGGATGCGCTTTTGACGGCACTGTGCATTGCAGCAGGTGTAGGAATTGTCATCTCATTGTGTTAGGGGGCTATCAAATGTTTGTGGAGACATGCATTATTTTTGCGGCGGTAATCAGTTTCTGCGTGTTGTTCGCAGCACCGCGCAATGAATGGTTTTTCTGTGGACTGGGCGGTTCTGTCAGTTGGATGGCCTATCAATTTCTCAAGTCGAAAAACGTTCATTTCGCCTTTGCCGTGCTTGGAGCAACCGTCGTGTTAGCATTGTTGGCAAAACTTTTTGCCATTCTTCGACGTCAACCGGCGACGATTTACCTGCTGCCCGGAATTTTCCCGTTGGTGCCGGGAGCAGGGATTTATTATACGTCTTATTTCTTAATTATGGGGGATTGGGAACGATTTTCCCAAATGGGAGTAGAAACATTTGAAACGGCGGCAGCGATCGCACTGGGAATTATCCTCGTGTCGGCGCTGCCGGACCGTAAGAAATCATAATAGTGTTATGGCGAAATGGTGCTTAGGGCGCGCTGGTTTCCTCCACTACAGGGTCCGGTTTGGGCGGATAGGTGAAGCCTTCACCCACGACGGCACTTACACGATTGACCACCATAAAAGCGGTGGGGTCCATTTCGTGCACAATACGTTCAATACGGCTTAACTGCCGGCTGGAAATGACAGACATCACAACTTCCACATCTTTGCCCAGATAGCCGGAACGACCTTTCATCATGGTGACACCCCGGTCCAGATCGCGCAGAATCATCTGGCGGATTTCATCGCTGCGATCCGATACAATCTGTACTTCCACACGGCTTTTACCAATCAGACTCAGTTTGTCGATCAGCATGGAATAGACAAGTACCAGAATGACGCCATAGAGGACGTTGTCGCCGGGCGTCTGGATGGCCTGAAGCGCCAGAATAGGAATATCGATCATATATACGGCGGTGGAAAGAGGAATGCGCAGATATTTATTTAACAGGAGTGACGGCACATCCATACCACCGGAAGAGGCACCTGCACGCATGACAAGACCGACGCCCACACCAATCAGGATACCGCCCATGATGGTACACAGAAAAATATCATGGGTTACCACACGTCCACCCATGAGGTGCTCCATGATACCCATGGCCAGCGGATAACAGAATGTGCTGACGATGGTGGAGAGTGCAAAGCGTTTTCCCAGCAGGAAAAATCCCACAACCAGCATGATGGCGTTGACGATGAAAACAAAGATGGAGGTGGGAATGCCAAATTGTCGATAGAAGAAAAGTCCGATACCGGAAGTTCCGCCGGTAATCAGACCGGAACCCGAGACGAACAGTACAAAGCCGGCGGCATCCATAATGTTGCCGACAATGATCATCAACAGTTTTATCACGTCTTTTGCTCTTCTACTCATTCGATACATTTTCTTACTCCTATTATATGTAATTTCGCGTGAAATGTTAGAGATGCCATGCCACGCGCTCCTGAAAATAAGTGGTTTGTTGTTGTTCTATGCAGCGTAAAATCATTGGCTGCGTACGTTGCTTATTATATGTCAAAATACCTCAAAATAACAATAGAACAAAAGTTCGAATTTTCCTGTACTTTTAGAAATGCATTTGCTATAATCATGTAAAAGGAAAGAGGGAATCATGGATCGATTTATATTACACTCCGAATACGAACCCACCGGCGACCAGCCGGAGGCGATTGCCGAACTGGTACAGGGATTCCGGGAAGGCAACCAGTGTCAGACGCTTCTCGGCGTTACCGGTTCGGGTAAGACGTTTACGATGGCGAATGTCATCCAGCAATTGAATAAGCCCACTCTGATTATTGCGCATAATAAGACATTAGCGACACAGTTGTATGGTGAATTCAAGGAATTCTTCCCGGAGAATGCGGTAGAGTATTTTGTGAGCTACTATGATTATTATCAGCCGGAGGCATATGTGCCGTCCACCGATACGTATATTGCCAAGGATTCTTCCATCAATGATGAGATTGACAAGTTGCGGCTGTCGGCTACGGCGGCATTGACGGAGCGGCGGGACGTGATTATCGTGTCGTCGGTTTCCTGCATCTATGGCATCGGTAGTCCGGATGACTATCAGAATATGATGGTTTCCCTGCGCCCGGGAGATTGCAAGGACCGGGATGAGGTGATTCGCCAGTTGATAGATATGCAGTATCTTCGCAATGACATGGATTTTGCGCGTGGTACGTTCCGGGTGCGTGGGGATGTGCTGGAGATTTTTCCGGCAGACACCTCGGAGTATGCGTATCGAGTAGAGTTCTTTGGCGATGAGATTGACCGGATTACACAGATCGATACCATGACTGCGGAAGTGAAGTGTGAACTGAGTCATGTGGCGGTATTTCCGGCCTCCCATTATGTGGTGCCCCAGGAGAAGATTAATCAGGCGTGCCGGGAGATTGAGGAGGAACTGGAGGAGCGTGTCCGTTTTTTCAAGAGTGAGGACAAGTTGATTGAGGCACAGCGGATTGCGGAGCGGACGAATTTTGATGTTGAGATGTTGCGGGAGACCGGATTCTGCAGTGGCATTGAGAATTATTCCCGACATCTAACGAGTCAGAAGCCTGGCGAGCCGCCAAAGTGTCTGCTGGATTATTTCAAGGATGATTTTCTGATTATTGTGGATGAGTCACATATTACGCTGCCCCAGGTGCGGGGCATGTATGCCGGTGACCGGGCCCGTAAGACCACGCTGGTGGATTACGGATTCCGTCTGCCCTCGGCTTTGGATAACCGGCCGTTGAATTTTACAGAATTTGAGTCTAAGATTGATCAGATTTTATTTGTGTCGGCAACACCGGCGGAGTATGAGCAGGAGCATGAGATGCTGCGTGCCGAGCAGGTGATTCGACCTACCGGGCTGTTGGATCCCCGGGTGGAGGTGCGTCCCATTGAGGGACAGATCGATGATCTCATCGGTGAGATTCGCAAGGAGACCGCAGATCATCACAAGGTACTGATTACGACGTTGACGAAGCGCATGGCGGAAGATTTGACGGATTATATGGCGGAGTTAGGTATTCGCGTCAAGTATATGCATTCCGATATTGATACCATGGAGCGTGCAGAGATTATTCGGGATCTGCGTCTGGACGTGTTTGACGTATTGGTGGGGATCAACCTGCTGCGTGAAGGCTTGGACATTCCGGAGATTACGCTGGTGGCGATTCTGGATGCGGACAAAGAGGGATTCCTTCGGTCGGAGCGCTCGTTGATTCAGACCATCGGACGTGCGGCCCGTAACTCTGACGGTCATGTCATCATGTACGCGGATCAGATCACAGATTCCATGCGGGTGGCGATGGATGAGACGGCGCGACGTCGTCAGATCCAGCAGGCGTACAATGAGGCCCATGGGATTACGCCTAAGACCATTGAGAAATCGGTGCGGGATCTGATCAGTATCTCCAAAGAGATCGCAAAGGAAGAAGTTCAGTTCGAACGCGAGGCAGAGGAGATGGATCGAGAGGAACTGGAAGAACACATTGCCAAGATCAAGAAAAAGATGGAGAAGGCGGCATCCGAATTGAATTTCGAAGCGGCAGCAGAATACAGAGACCGTCTCATCGAGTTAAAGAATATGCTGCGGGATTTGTAAGCAGGCGAGGCTGCGGATGCGGGAATTGCTGCTGATAGAGATAGAATACGAGGTTAATCATGAAAGACAATCGAAAGTACATCAAAATAAAAGGAGCCAACGTGCACAATCTTAAGAATATCAGTCTGGATATTCCCAGAGATTCTTTTACCGTGTTGACAGGATTGAGTGGATCGGGTAAGTCGTCCCTCGCCTTTGATACTATTTTTGCCGAGGGACAGCGCCGTTATATGGAGTCGCTGTCTTCGTACTCGAGACAGTTCTTAGGACAGATGGAGAAGCCGGACGTGGAGAAGATCGAGGGATTGCCGCCGGCCATTTCCATTGATCAGAAGTCCACCAATCACAATCCCCGTTCCACGGTAGGGACGGTGACAGAGATTTACGACTATTTCCGTCTGCTCTATGCCCGGATTGGTATTCCCCATTGTCCCCAGTGTGGCAAGGAGATACACAAGCAGACGGTGGATCAGATGGTGGATCGGATTATGGCTTTGCCGGAGCGGACGAAGATACAGTTGCTGGCACCGGTGGTGCGTGGTCGTAAGGGTACCCATGAGAAGTTGTTTGCCAAAGCGAAGAAGAGCGGCTATGTTCGTGTGATTGTGGATGGCAGTCTCTATGAATTATCTGAGGAGATTGTGTTGGACAAGAACATCAAGCACAATATCCAGATTGTGGTTGACCGGCTGGTTGTAAAGGAAGGGATTGAGAAACGTCTGACGGATTCCATTGAGAATATTTTACATCTGACTTCCGGATTGGTGGAAGTGGATGTCATCGATGGAGAAAGTTTTATGATGTCCGAGGGATTTTCCTGCCCGGATTGCGGTATTAGCGTGGATGAAGTAGAGCCTCGGAGTTTCTCGTTTAACAATCCGTTTGGCGCATGTCCGGAATGTTTTGGCCTGGGATTTAAGATGGAATTTGATGAGGATCTGATGATCCCCGATAAGCGATTGAGTTTCAATGAGGGATGCGTAACGGTTATGGGCTGGCAGTCGGCGCCGGATCCGAAGAGTTATACCCATGCGATTCTGGTGGCTCTGGCCAAGGAATATGGTTTTTCGCTGGATACTCCATATAAGGACTTGCCGGAGGACATTCGTCATCAGTTTATTTATGGATTTGACCGCAGTGTACAGGTACACTACAAGGGACAGCGCGGTGAGGGTGTTTACGATGTCTGCTTTGAGGGGTTGATTGCCAATGCGAATCGCAGATACCGTGAGACCCACTCGGATATCGTTAAAAAAGAATACGAAGAATATATGTATATCTGTAAGTGCCCGTTGTGTAAAGGACAGCGCTTGAAGCAGTCCTCTTTGGCGGTTACGGTAGCAGACAAGAATATATTTGAAATGACGGAGATGCCCATTCGTGATCTCCAGACATTTTTGGAACAGATATCCTTGACAGAGCAGCAACAGAAGATCGGACACCAGATTCTCAAAGAGATTCGCGGACGAGTGGGCTTTTTGGTGGATGTGGGGCTGGACTATCTGTCATTGTCCCGGGCGACAGGGACCTTGTCCGGCGGGGAAGCACAGCGTATTCGTCTGGCGACCCAGATTGGTTCCGGACTGGTCGGTGTTGCCTACATTTTGGATGAGCCCAGTATCGGACTGCATCAGAAGGATAATGATAAGTTGCTGGCTTCACTGAAGGGACTTCGTGATCTGGGGAATACGCTGATTGTCGTGGAACATGACGAGGATACCATGCTGGCAGCAGATTGTCTGGTGGATATCGGGCCGGGGGCCGGCAAGCATGGCGGCGAAGTGGTGGGAATTGGTACACCGCAAGAGATCATGGACAATCCCGATTCCATTACAGGTGCTTATCTCAGCGGCAGAATGCGGATACCGGTGCCTGCCGAACGGCGTCAGCCCACCGGGTATCTCACGATTCGCGGCGCCCGGGAGAATAATCTCAAGAACATCGATGTTCAGATTCCTCTTGGCGTGATGACCTGTATTACCGGCGTGTCCGGCTCGGGCAAGAGTTCATTGACGAATGAGATTCTGTACAAGCGTCTCGCCAAGGAACTGAATCGCGCCCATAAGATTCCCGGTGCACATGATGATATTGAGGGGATTGAGCAACTGGATAAGATTATTGATATCGATCAATCCCCCATCGGACGGACACCCCGTTCCAATCCGGCGACCTATACCGGCGTTTTTGACATGATCCGTGATTTGTTTGCGGCCACCGCCGATGCCAAGGCGAGAGGGTATAGTAAGGGTCGTTTCAGTTTCAATGTCAAAGGCGGACGGTGCGAGGCATGTGCCGGAGACGGTATTATTAAGATCGAGATGCATTTCCTGCCGGATGTCTATGTGCCGTGTGAAGTCTGTGGTGGCAAGCGATACAATCGTGAGACGCTGGAGGTCAAATACAAGGGCAAGTCCATTTACGATGTGCTGGATATGACGGTGGAGGAGGCACTGCATTTCTTTGAAAACGTGCCATCCATCCAGCGGAAGATTCAGACCCTCTATGATGTGGGTCTGTCTTATGTGAAGTTGGGGCAGCCGTCCACCACACTGTCCGGCGGCGAAGCACAGCGTATCAAGTTGGCCACGGAGTTAAGCCGTCGCAGTACAGGGCGTACCATCTATGTGTTGGATGAACCAACCACAGGACTTCATTTCGATGACGTGAACAAATTGGTTACCATCTTGCGTAAGTTGTCCGAGGGTGGCAATACGGTAGTGGTAATTGAACATAATCTGGATGTGATTAAGACGGCAGATTACATTATTGATATGGGACCGGATGGGGGCGATCGTGGTGGTACCGTCGTTGCCTGTGGGACACCGGAGGAAGTGGCGCAGCACCCAACATCCTATACCGGTCAGTATGTCAAGCGCTATCTGGAGCAATCATAG
>CAMAKU010000030.1 GCA_945836255.1 uncultured Roseburia sp.
GCTGCATTCTGTGATAGGAAAAGCAGTCAGATAAAAATGCATCACAATCCTATTTTGTAAACTATTGCCGGAACACAGTAAAAGTTTCGCATCAAGTGGGAAACAGGAGTACTTCGCCGTTATGTATGCCGTAACTCACCTCATCTCCCCATGTAAGGATTGCATCACCACTGGTCTTGTCCGCAATCTCCCGGGCCAAGATCTCCCGAAGGGAATCCTCCACAACCACCTGTAACACAACCTCCGCTCCAAAATCCGATGACATCACCGGCACCTGACGTTCCTGTAACGCAAAGGATACTTTGCCATAGCCATTATAATCTGTCGCAATCTGAAGCATACGACCCTGGCACTGCTCCAACAGTACACACGCATCCAGCCCCGCTTTCACAGCCCCCTGATAGGCGCGCACCAGACCGCCAGTCCCCAGCAGGACACCGCCAAAATAGCGTGTGACTACTACTACAATATTGTACAGATTCTCGCCCAGCAACACATCCAGCATCGGTCTTCCCGCTGTCTGTGCCGGCTCCCCGTCATCGGAGCACCGCATGGTCTCCTGATGACTGCCGATAATATAAGCAAAACAGTTGTGCCTGGCATCCCAGTATTCTTTTTTGCGGGCAGCGATAAAGTCCAATGCTTCCTGTTCTGTCCGTACCGGTGCCACAGTGGCGATGAATCGTGATTTTTTCTCCACGATCTCACCTGCGCCCCCCTGATAGATGATTTTCCTATGTTCCATGCCTGTCATGCTCTCCCATACATTTTCCTTTATTATATACAACTTATTTGATATAATAAAGTAGATTTGTTTAAATTCTGACCAATACCCATCCTGTGTATCTTAACGATACACATTGCATGGTATGTAAAGGAGAACGACATGAACTACAGTAAAAAAAATGCACAGAAGAAAAGCGCTAAGCTATCCAATAAGCGTGCAAAGAATAAAAAACGTTTTTACGTTACCTTTTTGAAGACCGTTCTGGTATGTATTCTCTGCATCATTGCCGTCGCTGCTGTGGGCGGCGGGCTCTATGCCGTCAAGTTAATCCGGGAATGTCCTGATATCGCCGATATCGATATCTCGCCCAACGGATTTTCCACCACGGTACTGGATGCAGAAGGCAATGAGATCGAGACGCTTGCCTCTTCCGGCTCCAATCGTTCCTATGTGACCATTGATGAGATTCCGGAGGATTTGCAGCATGCCTTTGTGGCGATTGAGGATGAACGCTTCTACAAGCACAACGGTATTGATATGCGCGGTATCATCCGTGCCGTATTCACCGGCATCTTAAGCGGCGGCGATTCCATGCAGGGTGCCAGTACCATTACCCAGCAGTTGCTCAAGAATAATTATTTCACCACCTGGACTTCTGAGAACACGTTTCTGGACAGTGTGAATCGAAAGATTCAGGAACAGTATCTTGCCATCCAGCTGGAAAAAGTGACGGACAAGCAGACCATTCTGGAGAACTATCTAAACACCATCAACCTGGGACAGAATACCCTGGGTGTGGAGGCAGCCTCTGAACGCTACTTCAACAAATCCGTTTCGGAACTGACCCTGTCAGAGAGTGCAACCATTGCTGCCATCACGCAGAATCCGTCCCGCTACAATCCTATCAGCAATCCGGACGAGAATGCCACAAGACGCAAGAAAGTCTTAAAGAATATGCTGGAGCAAGGCTATATTGACCAGTCAGAATACGACGAGGCTCTGGAGGACAATGTGTACGACCGCATCCAGATCGTGAATGCGCAGAATGCCTCCAGTTCCAGCACCTCTTATTTTGTGGATGCCCTTACCGAGCAGGTGACAGAGGATCTGATTGAAAAGAAAGGCTACACCGAGGCACAGGCCTATCAATTATTATACAGTGGCGGACTGACAATCCTGTCCACACAGGACTCCCACATCCAACAGATCTGTGAGGAAGAGGTCAATAATAATGCCAACTACTCGGACCACGTGCTCTATTCCTTCTCTTACCGGCTGACTGTCACCAAGGCAGACGGCACCTACGAGAATTACAGCGAGCAGACCATGCTAACCTACTATCAGGCCAACAATCCGAATTACGATATCAATTTCTCCTCCACAGAGGAATGTGACGAGGCAATCGCTGCATACAAAGAGGACATCATGGAGGAAGGCGATACCATTGCCGAAGGCGGCGAGACCATCACCTACACCCTCCAGCCGCAGGCAGCCATCTCAGTGATCGATCAGGCCACCGGCCATGTGGTTGCACTGGTGGGAGGACGCGGCGACAAGACCGCCAGTCGAACCTTAAACCGTGCCGTCAATATTACCAGACAGCCCGGCTCCTGCTTTAAGATCATCGGCTGTTATGCCGCAGGACTGGATGCCGGCGGATTGACACTGGCATCGGTACAGGATGACTGTCCTACCGACTACGCCAACGGTACACCACTCCACAACTACGATGACCGTTACCGCGGCTTTACCACGGTGCGGGATGCCATCATCAGTTCCATGAACGTCGTAACCGTAAAGAATCTGACACAGATCGGCACCGGTCTTGGGTTTGAATATGCCGAAGCGCTGGGCATTTCCACACTGGTGGCAGGAGACAACAACCAGACCCTGTGTCTTGGCGGTCTCACCAATGGTGTCACGGATCTGGAACTGACCGCTGCCTATGCTACCATTGCCAACGGCGGTGATTACAACGAACCGGTCTTCTATACACAAGTATTGGACCATGACGGCAATCCGATTCTGGACAATACCGGCAATACGTCCAAGGAAGTGTTAAAAGATACCACTGCCTGGCTGCTCACCAACGCCATGCAGGATGTTATCAGTTCAGGTACCGGCTCCGGTGCAGGGCTTTCCAATATGCCTACGGCAGGTAAGACCGGAACGACCACCAAGAATCGTGACACCGTCTTTGCCGGCTATACACCTTATTATACAGCGGCAGTATGGGGCGGTTATGACGATAATACCGAGCAGAGTTACACGGCATATTCCAAGTTGATCTGGCATGCCGTCATGGAGCGGATTCACGAAGATCTGCCTTACCGCGATTTCACACAGCCGGCCGGCATTGTCACTGCAACCGTATGTAAAAAGTCCGGCAAACTGGCCCTGGAAGGGGTATGTGACTGCGACCCACGAGGTTCCATGGTATATACGGAATACTTCGATAAGGATAACGTACCTACCGAATTCTGTGACCATCATGTAAAGGTGGATATCTGTGCTTCCTCCGGGCAGTTGGCAAATGAATACTGTCCGGCAGCGGAACGGATCTCCAGAGTCTTTATCAAGGGCGGCAGTCTCGGTACAGAGGACGAACCATACCTGATTACAGATGAAGCCTTAAACACCTTCTGTACGGTGCATACCCATGCCACCTCCACAGGAGGATCCGGCAGTACCACCAATCCTATCATTGATGGTATTATCACAGACAATCCCGACAACGAGGATACTTCCTCCGACACCGGAGGCGGATCTTCCGGGACGAATACCGGTGGCTCCGGCAGCGGCACCGGTCCTTCTGTGACACCGGCTCCGTAGTGACCATCGGATTCACATGTTCACATGAAATGAATTACAATCATAAAAAGACCTGCACTGCTCTCGCAGTACAGGTCTTCTTTCTACTATGCTATTTGCCAATCTTCGAGTAACATCCCATTACACTTCAAAGATCAGATCACCATAAGACGGCATCGGCCATGCTTCCTTATCCACCAGCATCTCCAGTTTGTCTACCGGCTCACGAAGTTCTTCCATAGCACGGAATACTTCATCGTGGTAGAATCTTGCACGGGCTTCGTTTTCCTCCATGGTCAGTCCCTTGGCAACGGTATCCTCCAGTCTTGCCAAGTTCATCTTGGTCTCAGCCAACAGGTCGGATACTTCCATCAGCATCTCGGTCTGAACGCTCACATCAGCATCACAGGCACTCTTAATGGTATTGATGGAATTGCCCAGTTCCGTGGCATACTTGATGACAGCCGGAATAATCTGTTTGCCGGCAATATCGATCATGGTCTTTGCTTCGATATTGATTTCTTTCGCATACAGTTCATATTCGACTTCTGCTCGGGATTCCAGTTCAGCTCTGGTAAATACCCCAAACCGCTCAAACAGATTGATGGCCTTATCTGTGGTCAATGCCGGAATCGCATCTACCATAGACTTGATATTCGGAAGACCTCTCTTTTCTGCCTCCGCTACCCACTCATCGGAATAACCATTGCCGTTAAATACGATTCTCTGGTGTTCTGTCACCAGTTTCTTGATCAGATCATGCACTGCCAGATCAAAGTCGTCTGCCTTTTCCAGAACATCGCAGGCATCCGCAAACGCTTCGGCTACGATGGTATTCAAGACGATATTGGGTTCGCCCACGGAATCCTGTGAGCCAACCATACGGAATTCAAACTTATTGCCCGTAAAGGCAAAGGGCGACGTACGGTTACGATCTGTGGCATCCTTCATGAAATCAGGAAGCGTCTTCACACCGGTCTCCAACTTGGCACCCGTGATGGAATGGGTTGCCGCACCGGTATCAATCAACTGTGTCAAGACATCCTGCAACTGCTCGCCAAGGAAAATAGAGATAATCGCAGGCGGTGCCTCATTTGCTCCCAGACGATGATCGTTACCAACGTCTGCAGCAGACTCACGCAACAAATCTGCATGCTCATCTACGGCACGAAGGACGCAGGCCAGCACCAGTAAGAACTGGATATTCTCATGAGGTGTCTTGCCCGGATCTAACAGATTGATGCCGTCGTCGGTCACCAGAGACCAGTTATTATGCTTACCGGAACCGTTGACTCCTGCGAAAGGCTTCTCATGGAGCAGACACTGCAGTCCATGACGACCTGCCACTTTCTTCAAGGTCTCCATAATCAACTGGTTATGATCCACTGCCACATTAGCCTCCGCATAGATCGGCGCCAGTTCATGCTGTGCCGGAGCCACCTCGTTGTGCTGTGTCTTGGCGGAGACGCCCAGTTTCCATAATTCGATATTCACATCCTTCATATAGGCAGCGATGCGCTCACGGATGGCACCAAAGTAATGATCATCCATCTCCTGACCCTTAGGAGGCATTGCGCCAAACAAGGTACGACCTGTATAAATCAAATCTTTACGCTGCAAATATTTTTCCCGGTCCACAATGAAATATTCCTGCTCGGCACCTACCGAAGAGGTAACACGGTTGGAAGTCTGGTTGCCAAACAGACGCAACAGACGGACTGCCTGTTTGCTGACTGCTTCCATGGAACGCAACAACGGCGTTTTTTGATCCAGCGCCTCACCGGTATAGGAACAGAATGCGGTAGGAATGCACAGGGTTGCACCGGCTGCATCCTGACGCACAAACGCCGGTGAGGTACAATCCCACGCCGTATAACCTCTTGCCTCAAAGGTGGCACGAAGTCCGCCGGAGGGGAATGACGAAGCATCCGGTTCCCCCTTGATTAATTCCTTGCCGGAAAAACTCATCAGCACCTTACCATTGGACATGGGGGCTGTAATAAAGGAATCATGCTTTTCTGCCGTTACACCGGTCAGCGGCTGGAACCAGTGGGTATAATGTGTTGCACCCTTCTCAATGGCCCATTCTTTCATCTCATGCGCCACCACATCTGCGGTCTCAAGATCCAGATCCCGTCCCTGGCTGATTACTTCCTTCATCTTCTGGTAAGTCTTCTTTGGCAAACGTTCCCGCATCACTGCGTCATTAAATACGTTCTCGCCAAAAATGTCAGCTACATTGAAATATTCCTGTTCATTCATCTTGACTCTTTCCTTCCTTCATTCATGTTATCTTGTGGAACTCCCCGACAAATATACGATTTTGACTGCCGGAAGTCCCTGCTTATAAGCAAAAAGGTGCCCCTGTATGAAAAACATACGGAACACCTTTGTACCTTCAAAAATATTAAGCTCTGCCAACGGAACCAAACAATTCCATTTTTTCCTTAACTGTTGCCTTGATAGCCTCTGTTCCTGGTAAGAGAAGCTTTCTAGGATCAAAGCCTTTGCCTTCCAGATCCTTGCCAGCCTCGATATATTCTCTGGTTGCAGCCGCAAAAGATAACTGGCACTCTGTGTTGACATTAATCTTGGCAACGCCCAGAGAAATCGCCTTCTTAATCATATCTTCCGGGATTCCGGTACCACCATGTAATACCAACGGCATCTCACCGGTCAACTGCTGAATCGCATCCAGCGTCTCAAAACTAAGTCCGGCCCAGTTCTCCGGATACTTACCATGGATATTGCCGATACCGGCTGCAAGCATGTCCACGCCCAGATCAGCGATTGCCTTGCATTCCTTCGGATCAGCACACTCGCCGGCGCCGATGACACCATCTTCCTCACCGCCGATAGAACCTACCTCTGCCTCGATTGACATGCCCTTGCTGTGTGCAAGTGCAACTAATTCCTTTGTCTTTGTTACATTCTCATCAATCGGATAATGAGAACCGTCAAACATAATGGATGAAAATCCAGCCTCAACGCACTTCAGGCAGCCTTCATAACTACCATGATCTAAATGTAAAGCAACCGGAACCGTAATCCCCAGTTCCTCAATCATTGCCTTCACCATAGCTGCTACGGTCTTGTAACCTGTCATATATTTACCGGCACCCTCAGACACTCCTAAGATGACCGGAGAGTTACACTCCTGAGCAGTTAATAATACAGCCTTTGTCCATTCTAAGTTGTTGATATTGAACTGACCAACAGCATAATGACCAGCCTTCGCCTGGTCCAACATCTCTTTTGCAGATACCAACATAGCGGTTCCTCCATTCTCTTAAATATTCACTCCATGAGTCATTATATCTCAAATCTGTCATCTATTCAACAATAATTTCCAGTGCCTGATGACGGTTGGTCACCTGTGCCACGCTGTGATCACCACCAAATTCACCGTCCAGCGTCCAGGCAATCTCTTCACTGGCTGTAAACTTCACATCAGCTGTCTGGAAAGAATACACCATATTCGACTCTTTGGTAATTCCGGTGAGAAAACCAATGATATCATTCAATTCAATGGGATTGCGGGGCATCTTAATCAGCGTCACTTCAAAGACGCCGTCATTAAGTTCCACATTCCCGGGAATAATCCCCTTAAAACCGCCTACCGACATGGAGTTGGTTACCATACCATAGATAAACTCATCATAGAGGACATTGCCGTCGTATTCCACCTGCATACGGTAGGAGGGAATATCCCAGATCTGCTTGGCACCCTCCAAAATATAGGCCGCATGACCAAGCATATTTTTCATGTCCTGACTGGTCTGATAGGAGACCTCCGTAAACAATCCGAAGGCTGCCACATAGACAAAATAATCGTCATTAAACTGACCGATATCACAGCAGAACGGCTCTCCACCTGCCGCAATCTCCGCCGCATGCAACATATCTTTATCAATTCCCAGGGAACTGCCGAAATCATTGGTACTGCCTGCCGGAATATAGCCTACCGGAACACGCTGGTCAGCGGACATAACGCCGGTCACTACCTCATCCAGTGTACCGTCACCGCCACTACATACAATGCGGTCATAGTTGCCGGCTTCCTCCCGGGCCTTATGTACGGCATCGCCCTGACACTGTGTGGTATAGACCGTGACCTCATAACCGGCCTTCACCATAATATCCACGATATCTGCCAGATTCTCTTTTATCTTTCCTTTTCCGGAATATGGATTAAACAAAAATAAGATTTTTTTCTTCATTCTGCTTCCTACTCTGTCAGAAACTTCTCCAGTTCCGTGATTGCCTGCGCTTCATCGTCTCCTTCTGCATCTATTGTCACAACATCGCCTGTGGTCAGAACAAGACTCATCATGCCCATAATGCTCTTCGCATTGACCTTCTTGGTATCCATCTCAAAATAAATGGAACTGCCAAACTGATTCGCCAACTGTACCAGATGCGCAATCGGTGTTGCCTCCATACTATCTGTCATCCTGACTGTAACGTCTTTTCTCATGATTGTTCCTCCTATACCCTATGCCTGTCTGCAATCTCACTTATGTGCCGCAAGCGGTGATTGACACCGGATTTACCTAGCGGAGGACTGAGCATCTGTCCCAGATCCTTCAGCGGCATATCGGGATGTGCCAGCCGAATCTCTGCAATCTCTCTGAGGTGATCCGGAAGGGATGACAGACCCATGTTCTGCTCAATATACCGGATATCCTCCACCTGCCGAACAGCCGCACTGACCGTCTTGGAGATATTGGCCGTCTCACAATTCACTTTGCGGTTTACAGAATTTCTCATTTCTTTCAGAATCCGGACATTTTCCAGATTCATCAAAGCCACATGAGCTCCCATGACATTCAACATGTCAACAATCTGAGCGCCTTCCTTTAAGTATACTACGTAATGTCTCTTTCGCTCTACAATCTTAGCATCGACTTCGAAACTGGTCATAATCTCCTGCATCTGCACAGCCTGCGCCCTGCTTTTGCAGACAATCTCGAAGTGATAACTCTTGGTGGGATCACTGATGGAACCAGATGCCAGAAAGGCTCCCCGGATAAATGCACGCTTACAGCAGGTCTGCTGTAGCAACAGCCCATCCACCACATCCATGCAAATCTGTGGACCGACATCCGTCTCCTTCCACATCTTAACGGTGGTCAGGACTTCTTTTGCATCCTCTTGTTCTAGCGATAACCCATCTTCAAATATACTAGTTGTTTTATTTAATAAAGTAAAGTACTTTTTTTGTACGATGGGATTATCAGATTCAAATCGTAGTACCGTCTTCCCATCTCGCACACAAAGTCCCGCTTCATGACTGATCAATGCCGACAACTCGGCCAACTGGCAATGACGGCTCCTGCTCATCTGTTCTGCCAGTTCATTTTTTACCTCCATGGAAAAAGACATGACGACCTCCTATTTGCCACGAAGTGCATCTTTTCCGATATCCCTGTGTTCTATCTTCAGTCCGATAGCATCCTGATCCATCAGACGTTCATGCAACTGGTTTGCCAGCGTCACCGAGCGATGCTTACCACCGGTGCAACCGATGGCGATAACCAACTGGTTCTTTCCTTCTTTGATGTAATTAGGTATCAAAAACTTAATCATATCCTCCAACTTATCAAGGAAGATATGGGCTTCCTCATAACCCATGACAAACCGCTGAATCTCCATATCATTTCCCGTCTTCGGGCGCAACTGGCTCACATAATAGGGATTGGGCAAAAAGCGCACGTCAAAGACCAGGTCCGCATCTGCCGGAATGCCGTATTTAAAACCAAAGGACATCACCGTGACAAAAAGACTCTGAAAATCCTCTTCCTGTACGAAAATACGTTGTAATTCTTCTTTTAATTCTCTGGTGAGCAGATGCGACGTATCAATGATATAGTCGGCTTCTTCTTTCAGGAAACGCACTGCCTCACGCTCTTTGACGATGCCCGCCTGAATGCGCTCTGTCCCGGACAGCGGGTGATTTCGCCGCGTCTCCTTATAGCGCTTAACCAGCACATCGTCTTCTGCATCCAGAAAAAGAATGCTGTATTTTTTGCCGTCCTGCCGCAATTCCGACAGCACCGCCTCCAGCAGATGCAGGGATTCCCCGCTGCGGATATCAATCCCCACCACCACTTTCTGCTCTTGGGCTGACGGCTGGTCCGACAGATCAATAAAACTCTTCAAAAGAGGAATGGGCAGATTGTCCACGCAATAATAGCCCAAGTCTTCCAGCATCTTAAATGCCGTTGTCTTTCCTGCCCCCGACATTCCTGTCAAAATCAGAAGCTTCATATCAAATCATGCCTCCTAGAAATCTCCTACAAAACGCACTTCCGGCTCCAGACGCACACCGGACTGTTCAAAGACCTTACGCGTCACATCTTCCATCAACTGACGGACATCTGCCGCCGTGGCATCCCCCCGGTTAATCACAAAGCCGCAATGCTTTTCGGACACGGCCGCGCCACCCACCTGATAACCGGCCAGTCCGGCATCCATGATGAGTTTGCCGGCAAAATGTCCGGCAGGCCGCTTAAAAGTACTCCCGGCACTGGGATAAGAAAGGGGCTGCTTTTCCTGACGTCTGGCGCGCAGTTCATCCATCCGTCCACGAATCTCGCAGGCATCCCCCGGTTCCAATTGCATCACCGCCGAAAGCACGATCACATGCTCATCCATCATCCGGCTGTGACGATAAGACAAATCCAGTTCGTCCCGTTGCCAGGTCTCGATCTGTCCGTCCGTGCGCAACACATCTACTGACACCAGCACATCACGCATCTCACCGTCGTAGGCCCCTGCATTCATCAGGACAGCACCGCCCAAGGTTCCCGGAATTCCGGCTGCAAACTCCAAGCCGTGCAGACTATGAGCAAGTGCCTCCGCTGCCACCTGAGACAACAGCGCACCGGCTTGGGCATGGATACAACGATCCTCCACCCGGAGTTCGGCGGCCTTTTGTCCTAACGCTATCACCAGCCCCCGAATCCCCTTGTCGCCTACCAGAAGATTGCTGCCGTTTCCGATGACTGTCACCGGTATCTGCTCCTCTTTGCAATAAGAAAGAAGCGGCCGTAACTCACTGAGTCGTGGCTGTACAAACCACTGTGCCGGGCCGCCAATCCGAAATGTGGTATGACGGCTCATAGGCTCATTCTGTAAAAATGGTATGTGAGGAAATGCTTCCTGAATATTCATTATTTACTCTCCAAAAAAGCAACATATCCACGATATGCTTCATACAGATCCACCTTGCTGATAATCTCCCAAGGTGCATGCATGTTCAATACCGCAACGCCACTGTCGATGACCTGCATATCCAGATTGCCCAGAATATAGGCAATGGTACCGCCGCCGCCGGCATCCACCTTACCCAATTCTGATGTCTGGAAGCTGACATCGGCATCATCCATAACTTTACGAAGTTCTGCCACATATTCCGCACTGGCATCATTGGAACCGGACTTGCCCCGGGCACCGGTATATTTGTTAAATACCAGTCCTCTTCCAAAGTATGCAGCATTTTTCTTTTCCATTACAGAAGGATAATTCGGATCAAAAGCAGCACTAACATCCGAAGACAGCACCTTGGAATTGGTCAGTGCACGACGGAACTGCAAATCGGAAGTTTCTCCGGTCAGTGCCATCAGTTCCGCTACGGTATTCTCGAAGAAACGGGAATGCATACCGGTGGCACCTACAGAACCGATTTCCTCCTTGTCCACCAACAGACATACGCTGGTATATTCCACATCCGTGCTCTGCTCAATTGCCTTATAAGAAGGATAAGCACAGACACGATCATCATGGCCGTATCCCATAATCATGGAACGGTCAAACCCGTAATCCCGGGCCTCCCCTGCCGGAACCACCTCGATCTCAGCAGAAAGGAAGTCCTCTTCCTCAATATCGTATTCTTTACACAAAATCTCCAGAATATTGGCTTTGACCCGTTCTTTTTCCTCTTCACCGGCGCCTGGGATGCTGCCAATCAGCACATTAAGGTCCTCTCCTTCGACCACCTTGCTTGCCTTCTTTTCCATCTGTTCATCGGCAAGATGAATCAAGAGATCGCTGACACCAAAGACCGGATCATCTGCTTTTTCACCCACATTGACATTTACCACGCTGCCGTCTTTCTTGACCACAACACCGTGCAGTGCCAACGGAAGTGTTACCCACTGATATTTCTTCACACCGCCATAGTAATGGGTGTCCAGCATCGCCATATCCGTATCTTCATAGAGAGGATTCTGCTTGAGATCCAACCGCGGCGAATCGATATGGGCGCCCAGAATATGCATCCCCTCAGACAAAGGCCGTTTACCGATGACAAAGGCAGCCATCTCCTTTTTCTTGTTGACCGCGTAAACTTTATCACCGGCCTTTAATGCCGTACCTGCTGCGATCACATCCTCTAACTTCTGAAAACCAGCAACCCGAGCCTGTTCCTCAAAAAATGAACAGCACTCACGCTCGGTCTTATTCTCTGATAAGAACTTGCGATAACCTTCCGCGAAATCAAAGACAACCTTCTTGTCTTCCTCCTTTGTGTACTTCTTCCATGCATTTGTTCTTTCCATTGTCCAACACTCCTTACTACAATATATTCTTATTTGTTCTGTCCATTACTAATATTATCCTGAACCCGACGATATAATTCCTGCGCCGCGTTATATCCCATCTTTTTCTGGCGATGGTTGACCGCCGCCGTCTCGCAGATAACGGCGAGATTACGCCCCGGACGAATTGGCAGGGAATGGCAGACCACATCAATACCCAGAATATTCATATGCTCATCTTCCAAGCCCAGACGGTCATAGTCATTTTCCTTTTTCCAATCTTCCAGTTTCACCACAAAATCAATCTTCTGACTCTCTTTGATACACTCCACGCCAAACAGACTCTTTACATCAATGATGCCGATACCGCGCAATTCAATCAGATGCTTGGTAATCTGCGGTGCTCTGCCCATCAGCGTATGAGCATTTGTCTTGCGGATTTCCACCACATCGTCTGCCACCAGACGATGTCCCCGATGAATCAACTCCAGCGCCGCCTCACTCTTACCGATGCCGCTCTCCCCCGTGATCAGAAGTCCCTCGCCATAGACATCCACCAGCACGCCGTGAATCGTGGTGCTGGGTGCCAAGAGGACATTCAACTCATAGATGAGTTCTGACATAAACTCAGATGTGCCACGCTCTGTCCCAAGAATGGGAATCTGTCGCTCATAAGCCACCTCCATCAGTGATTCCTCCGGTACAAATCCCCGGCAGAAGATCAGACAGGGAATATCATAACTGAGCAGCTTCCGGTAAATATCCTGACGTTCCTGCTCTGTCTTACTATTGAGATACGCCTGCTCCACCATACCGATCATCTGGATACGGTTCGCCTCAAAATGCTCATAAAATCCGTTCAACTGCAAAGCCGGCCGGTTCACATCTGCCACACTGACCCTGTTGTCTTCCAGTTGCAAGCGGTCCGTGAAGTTCACCAGTTTTAATTTGTCCGCCAATTCGGAAAGTTTTGCTTCGATTGCCTCCATCCTAACCTCCTATCACATCTCTATGTCTTACCGTACGACTTCTTATTATTACGGCCCAATTTCCTCATCTATTGTACGGCATTTTCCTGCGTTTGTAAAACGGTATTCGTATCATGGAGATAGTCATACAGATTCTGTGCCGCCCGCAAATCCATGGATGGTGTCTGGGCCAATTCTTCCAGCGATGCCTGCCGCATGGCATCCACACTATCATAGCGTTTCATCAATGCTTTTCGCCTGGCCGGGCCGATGCCCTCGATATCATCCAGAAAACTATGGGTCTGACTCTTGCCGCGCAGCGAGCGATGATACTCAATGGCAAACCGGTGCGCCTCATCCTGCATCCGCGTGATGAGATGAAATCCCGCCGAAGACTTATCCATGGGAATCTCTTCATTCTCGAAGTACAAGGCCCGGGTGCGGTGATGATCGTCCTTAACCATACCACAGACCGGAATCGCCAGATGCAGTTCCTCCAGCACTTCCTTACAGATATTCACCTGACCTTTGCCGCCGTCCATCATAATCACATCCGGGAACCGGGTGAAACTGCCAAGGGCATCGTCCTCTCCTCGTTCCCGCAATTCCGCCCGCTCTCGCAGGCCATGGGAAAACCGGCGTGTCAGCACCTCCCGCATGGCACCATAATCATCCGGCCCTGTCACAGTCTTCAGTTTGAACTTACGATAGTCGCTACGCAGGGGACGACCCTTCTCAAAAACAATCATGGAGCCCACCGTCTGAAATCCGTTGATATTGGAAATATCATAGGCCTCCATCCGGCTGATGCCCTCCAGTTGGAGCAGCGATGCAATCTCTTTGAGGGCACCAATGGTACGTCCCTCTTCTTTTTTGATTCGCTCCCGATCCTGCTGAAGCACCATCTTGGCATTCCGGCACGCCAGATCCACCAGTTTATTTTTCATGCCTTTCTGTGGAATCCGCAGATAGACTTTCTGTCCTTTTTTTGCCGACAGCCACTCTTCGATGATGGCTTGATCTGCAAGGGGCTGCTGCAGGTGAATTTCCTTGGGAATCACCGGGGTTCCGGCATAAAACTGTTGGATGAAACGTGTTACAACTTCCTCCGGACACTCCTCCATCCGTACATTCATGAAGAAATGATCTCGGCCAATGAGTTTGCCACCTCGGATAAAGAACACCTGAATCACCGCATCCTCTCCCTCCTGGGCAATGGCAACGATATCCTTGTCGTCCGTCTGACCTGCATCGGTCATTTTCTGCTTCTGCACACAGCTACGGACACTTTGCAACAAATCACGATACTCTGCCGCTTTCTCAAATTCCATGGCCTGTGCCGCCTGATTCATCTTGTCTTCCAACATATGCAGTACCGGTTGATAGGCACCGCCCAGAAAATCCATGGCTCCCTGCACACTTTTTGCATACTCCTCCTGACTGATCTGTCCGGTGCAGACCCCCTGACACTGCCTCATATGATAATTCAGACAGGGACGGTTCTTGCCGAAATTGTCCGGGAACTTCTGATTGCAGGTGCGCAGATGATAGAGTTTCTGAATCAAATCAATGGTATCCTTGACCGCTGTTGCACTGGTAAAGGGACCATAATATTTAGATTTATCTTTTTTGATCTGACGTGAAAAAAGGACCCTGGGATATGCCTCTCCCAGTGTCACTTTGATGTATGGATATGTCTTGTCATCCCGGAGCATCGTATTATATTTGGGACGATGCTCTTTGATTAGATTGCACTCCAGAATCAATGCTTCCAATTCCGAATCGGTGACAATGTATTCAAAATAAGCAATCTGGCGAACCATCTGTGCCTTTTTGATGCCCTCATCATGGCTCGGCTGAAAATACTGACGTACCCGATGGCGCAAAGACAAGGCTTTGCCAATATAAATAATCACATCATTCTTGTCATGCATGATATAAACTCCCGGAGAATCCGGGAGTTTGGTTAATTCTTCTTCGATAGAGAAATTCCGTTCTGCTTCCATCTGGGACCTCCATCAATGAGTCTGTTATTCTTCTTCAAATAAATCTTCCGACGGGTCTGTGTGATCTTCCAGTCCCTCTGTCTCTTCCGGCGACCCTGTCGTCTTCTCCTCTTCTTCCGGAATCCCCTTGAGTTCCCGGAAAATCTTCATAAATTCCTTACCGGTGATGGTCTCATGCTCATAGAGGTAATCGGAGATCTGATCCAGAATATCCCGATTCTCCTCCAGCATGCGAGTGGCATCATCATAACACTGGGTAATAATACGGAGCACTTCCTGATCCACCTCAGCCGCTGTCTTTTCCCCACAAGTCATGGACGCTCTGCCCTCCAGATACTGGCTCTCCACCGTGGCCAACCCCATCATGCCAAAGCGATCCGACATACCAAAACGTGTCACCATGTTGCGGGCAATATTCGTGGCATTCTCAATATCATTGGAAGCGCCGCTGGTGGGAGATTCAAAGACTAACTGCTCCGCTGCACGACCGCCCATATAGGTGGTAATCTTAGCCAGCAATTCATCCTTGGTCTCCAGGAATTTCTCCTCTTCCGGTGTCTGCAAAGTATATCCCAGCGCACCCATGGTACGCGGTACAATCGTAATCTTCTGTACCGGCTCTGTATTCTTCTGAAGTGCCGATACCAGCGCATGCCCCACCTCATGGTAAGAGACAATCTTGCGCTCCTTGTCGCTCATGACACGGTCCTTTTTCTCCTTGCCGCCCACAGCCACCAATTCAAACGCCTCAAACAGATCATTCTGATTGACGAACTTACGGTCATGTTTGACCGCAATAATGGCTGCCTCATTAATGATATTGGCAAGATCGGAACCTACCAGGCCGGCCGATGCCAATGCCAATGCGTCCAGATCCACCGTCTCATCCATAGCCACATCCTTGGAATGTACCTTAAGTGTCTCCAGACGTCCTTTCTGATCCGGCCGGTCTACAATGATACGACGGTCAAATCGTCCCGGACGTAACAGTGCCTTATCCAGCACCTCCGGCCGGTTCGTGGCCGCTAAAATCAGCAGACCCTTGGAAGTGTCAAAGCCGTCCATCTCCGCCAGCAACTGATTCAAGGTCTGTTCCCGCTCGTCATTCCCACCGCCATAGCGGGAATCACGACTCTTACCGATGGCATCAATCTCATCAATAAAGATAATACAGGGCGCTGCTTTCTGCGCTTCCTTAAACAGATCACGCACACGGGAAGCACCCACACCCACAAACATCTCTACAAAGTCCGAACCTGCAAGGGAGAAAAACGGGACCCCCGCCTCTCCTGCCACCGCCTTGGCCAGCAATGTCTTACCGGTTCCGGGCGGTCCCACTAAGAGCGCTCCCTTGGGTAACTTGGCACCGATGGCCGTGTACTTCTGGGGATTGTGCAGAAAATCAACCACCTCCTGCAAAGATTCCTTGGCCTCATCCTGTCCGGCAACATCCTTGAACGTTACACCGGTACTCTTCTCCACATAGACCTTGGCATTGGACTTGCCAACACCCATGGCACCGCCGCCCATACGCTTCATCAAAAAGGAGAACAGTACCCAGAGCAGTACCAAAGGAATCACAAAACTGAGGACATTGTAGATGATGACCGCAGTGGAGTCGGAAATCTCGCCGTCAATCTCCACGTTGTGCGCCTTTAACAGGGGCAGCAATTCCTCATCGGCAATGTACGCCGTATAGTAGGTCATAGTCATATTCTGACCGGTACTCTGCTTGTAGTACTCTGCCAATGCCTGATTCCGCTGGGAATTCGACTGATAGGTGGTATCCTCAATCAAGGTAATATGAATCTGGTCGCCATCAAAGACCACCTTCTCCACCTGATCTGCCTCCACCAGTTCCAGAAACTGCGTGTAGGTCATAGCCTCCGTGGTACTGGAACCTGCGCTACTGTACAACAAACTTGTGATAAACATGGCAATCAGGGCAAACAAAACAAACAGCATAATCGGCTGATGATTTTTTTTATTATTATTGTTATTATTCTGATTCGGCCCCCCCTGGGAACCATTTTGATTTTCGTTCATTTTATCCTCCACGACCGTATGATATACCTTCGTCTATTATATTTTACCTATTTCCCAAAAGCAATACCACCCGTTCGCGTTTTATATTATTTTTTGAAACAGTTTAGAAATCTTTTAGAATCCGTCCGTTATTTATTTCCCGGCAGCCAAAATAGAAATCTGTGCTGTTGTCATGTGTGTTCTCCTTATAATACCTT
>CAMAKU010000031.1 GCA_945836255.1 uncultured Roseburia sp.
TTTTCTTCACGCTACCATAGCAGCCATGAAAAAAATGTAGAAACCGCGACGCAGACAAAAAAGAATGTGCTTCTGCACATCCTGCCCAAAAAAATACCTACTAATTCGCAAATTAGCGAGATTAGTAGGTAAAATCATATGTTCTCTTGCATCATAGGCTCTCTCCTACCCACGAATGCGTCGTTGTTCCCTATAATTCCACTCTTCCTTCCAGCGCGCGCAGTAACGTCACCTCATCGATGTACTCCAGATCTCCGCCTACCGGTACGCCGCTGGCAATCCGTGACACTTTGATCCCGGTGGGCTTAATCAACTTGCTGATATACATGGCTGTGGTCTCGCCTTCCAGACTGGAATTCGTGGCGATGATCACCTCATCCACATCTTCCTGCAGACGCTGCATGAGTTCTTTTAACTTGATGTCCGCCGGCCCGATTCCCTGCATTGGCGAGATTGCGCCGTGCAGGACATGATAGACACCCTCGTACTTGCCCGTCTTCTCATACGCCGCCAAGTCCTTGGTATCCTCCACCACCATGATCTGCCGCTTGTTGCGGTTGGGATTGCTGCAAATCGGACATACCTCATCATCGGTTAAGGTAAAACAATGCTTACAATAATGAACGCCCTGTCTTGCACTGACCATGGCATCTGCCAGATTGGTCACTTCCTCCACCGGCATATCAAGAATATGGAACGCCAGACGTTGCGCAGACTTGGCACCGATTCCCGGCAATGTGGACAATTCTGCGATCAGTCTGCTGATCTGCTTGCTGTAATACTCCATCTGCCTCTACCTTAGAATGGAAATCCTCCACCCATTCCTCCAGTTATTTTTGCCATGGATGACTGTGCTTTCTCATCCATCTGGCGCAGTGCTTCGTTCACGGCTGCCATAATCAGATCTTCCAGCATCTCGATATCATCCGGGTCTACCACTTCTTCGGACAGTTTGATCTTCGTAATCTCCTTCTTGCCGGACACCGTCACTTCCACAGCACCGCCACCTGCAGTGGCTGTCAGTTCTTCTTCCTCCAGTGCCTTAGATGCTTCCTCCATCTGACGCTGCATCTTCTGCGCCTGCTTCATGAGATTATTCATATTGCCGGGCATTCCACCACCCGGAAATCCTCCTCGTTTTGCCATTTAGAAATCCTCCTCTTCAATTTCAATATGAGCTACACTTGCAAAGTAATCTACTGCATTCGTATACAGTTGGCTGCTTGCCGCTCCTGTTGTATTCACTTTCACCACAATCGGTACCTGTTTACCGATCTGCTCCTCTACCATCGCCTGTAAATCCGCCATAGTACTCTCGGCCGCCAGAATCGAACTGTTGATACTCTTGGTGCCGGGGGGCTCGTCATAAACCAGCATCAGTTCGTTGTTCTCATTCACCGTAGGATAGCCGCTGACCAGTGCCTGTCGCAGAAGTCCACTGGATGCAGCTACAATCTGCTTCCATTCCCGACACAACTGCTGCACATCTTCCGGCATGGCAGGGGGAAGTTCTTTCTTGGTGACCGGCTCCGGCGCACCCGCTGCTACCTGCGCCGGCGACGATGCAGCCACTGCTACCGCCGGTATCCCCTTTTCCATCTGATCTTCCACCACTTCCAGTCGATCCACGATTGCATCGTAATCGGTCTCCATCTGTGGACGACATAACTTAATCAACGCAATCTCAATCAACACCCGCTTCTGTGCCGACTGACGAATCTGATTGGTCAATTCGGAAAAAATACGGACGAAACGCATCAATGTGGCATCATCCACCATGGATGCCTCTTCCCGCAAAAGTGCCATCTGCTCACTGGATACCTCCAGCACATCTTCCATGGAAGTATCACTTTTGACCAGCATCAGATTCCGCATATACCAGGTGAAATCAATGACAAACTGGTTGAGATCGCGTCCCTGTGTGACCATTTCTTCCAGCATCGCTATGGCGCCTGTCACATCTCGCTGAATAATGCAGCGCAATAATTTACTGAAAATCTCATTATCCACCGCACCCAGAACTTGCAAGACCTTGTCATAAGTCAGATCCTCGCCCAGATAAAAAGCAATGCACTGATCCAGCAGACTGAGTGCATCACGCATGGAACCGTCTGCCGCTTTCGCTACATAGCGTAGCGCCTTATCCTCCACGGTAATCTGCTCCTGCTGCATCAGATCTCCCAGACGCGCCGCAATCGTATCAATGGATATCCTCCGGAAATCATAACGCTGACACCGGGACAGGATTGTGATGGGAATCATGTGCACCTCGGTGGTGGCCAGAATAAACATCACATAAGCCGGCGGCTCCTCCAGTGTCTTAAGCAATGCCGCAAAAGCGCTGCTGGAAAGCATATGCACCTCATCGATGATATAGACCTTATATTTACCTTCTGTCGGCGAATAAGTGACCTCATCTACAATATCACGGATATTCGCCACGCTGTTGTTGGAAGCCGCATCGATCTCAAAGACATTCATGCTGTTACCCTCTGCAATCCGCTTGCAACTAGGGCACTCATTACATGGACTCCCATTGACCGGATGCTCACAGTTGACTGCCTTGGCCAGAATCTTGGCGACAGTGGTCTTACCGGTTCCACGCGTCCCCGTAAACAGATACGCATGTCCGAGACGGTTCGCCTTAACCTGATTCCGCAATGCTGTCACAATATGATCCTGTCCTTTGACATCGTCAAAGTCCTGCGGCCTGAATTTACGATATAATGCCGTATAAGACATGAATTACACCTCTTATTTCTTAATCGCCAAAACTGATGCCGATCCGCTTTGCCTCCTGAATCATCTGACAATCCGGATCCACCATCTTTAACTTTCCGGCCACCTCGCCCAAAGGCACTCTTGTGGTCTCTCCGTTAATCATGGCGATCATGTTACCATAGTCCTGATCGAGAATGGACTGTGCTGCTGCAGAGCCCAGCCGCGTGCAGAGTACTCTGTCATACGGACACGGACTGCCGCCACGCTGTGTATGCCCGGGAACCGTCACGCGCGCTTCGGAACCGGTACGTTCTTCAATCCGTTTCGCAATCTCATAAGAAACCGACGGGAACGGCGAGTTCTCCCTCTTTTTCTTGAGATCCTTCTTGCTCAGCAAAGCATCTTCTTTGGAAATGGCACCCTCGGCCACAGCAAGGATCGTAAAACCTTTGCCTTCTTTATGGCGCTTATCGATGGCTTCCACCACTTTGTCAATATCATAAGGAATCTCCGGCAGCAGAATAATGTCTGCGCCTGACGCAACCCCTGCATACAAGGTCAGCCAGCCTACCTTATGACCCATGACTTCCACGATAAAGACGCGGTTATGGGACGCTGCCGTGGTGTGAATACAGTCAATGGCATTGCATGCCACATTAATCGCACTCTGGAACCCAAACGTCACATCCGTACCATAGATATCATTGTCAATGGTCTTCGGCAAATGAATCACATGGAGTCCTTCCTCACGAAGCAGATTGGCTGTCTTCTCCGTGCCGTTACCACCCAGAATCACGAGACAGTCCAGATTCAACTTATAATAGGTGCTCTTCATGGCTTCCACCTTATCCAGACCATTCTCATCCGGTACGCGCATCAACTTAAAGGGCTGTCTTGACGACCCGAGAATCGTACCGCCCTTTGTGAGAATTCCCGAGAAATCCTTGCTCTCCAGCAGTCGGTAGTTCCCATAGATCAATCCCTTATATCCATCAAAGAAACCGTAAACTTCCAGATCTTCCACATTTTCACTCAATGCTTTTACCACGCCGCGCATGGCTGCGTTCAATGCCTGACAGTCACCGCCACTTGTCAACATACCTATCTTCATATGCGTACCCGTCCTTTCCTTGTAAATCTGTATCTTTGATTATAATATATCTGATGTATAGAAACAAATAATAATTAGGACCTTCTCAGAATCTCGCAGACAAAATCAAAGGTCCGCGCCGTGGAAGTAATTTCCAGTCGCTCCTGGGGCGTATGGATATCGTGCATGGTTGGTCCAATGGAAACACAATCCAGCCCCGGTATCTTCTGTGCAATCATGCCACACTCCACACCGGCATGCATTACATCAATCACCGGTTCTTTACCAAACATCTCCCGATAAATCCCCACCATCTGCCGGCGAAGCGGAGATTCTTTGACAAATTCCCATGCCGGATAGCGACCGGTCAGTTGAAAATCTGCACCATATGCGGATGCGGTCTTTTCCATCCGGGCAATCAATGCATCAAAAGCGGTCTCCACAGAACTGCGGACACAATAACATAACTTTGCCTGGGTATCCTTTGCTCCTGCCGTCAAAATCCCAAGATTCAGTGAGGTCTCCACCAATCCTTCCATATCCCGGCTCATGGCAATTACGCCATTGGGCAACTCCGTAATTAATGCAAGCAACTGCTCTGTTGTATCCTTTGTCATCGGCTGGGCATACGCTTCACCACATGCGGCATCTTCCACCGCAATCTGCATCTGTGGCTCCACCTGACCGTATTGCTCTTTGATCTGATCTGCTTCCCGCATCAACATCTGCACGAACCGATCTGCCTCTTTGGTACAAACGACGGCCGATGCCTCCCGGGGTATGGCATTGTCCTTGGCTCCTCCTGTAATGGTCACCAATAAGAATGGCACCTGAGAGTAGACATTGCGTAACATCTGCGTTAAAAGTAAGTTGGCGTTCCCGCGTCCTTTATGAATCTCCGCGCCCGAATGACCGCCACGCAAACCATCAATACGAATTTCAACCATCTGCCCTTGTGGATTCCGGGACTCCCGCAATAGCGGATACGTCACCGTGGCCAGACCGCCCCCTGCACATCCGGCAAGAAACACGCCTTCCTCCTCCGAATCCAGATTCAGCATCTTCTTTGCCTGTAACCGGGAAAGATCAAGATGGCTTGCGCCTTCCATGCCCACCTCCTCAGATACGGTACAGACAAATTCCAACCGCGGATGTGGGATGTCACTGCTCTCTAAAATCGCCAGTGCCATGGCAACCGCAATTCCGTCATCGCCGCCAAGTGTGGTTCCTTTTGCCGAGATATCGTCGCCTTCCACCACAAGTTCCAGTCCCTCTGTCAGCATATCCTTGGAACAATCACTCTCCTGTTCGCAGACCATATCCATATGACCTTGCAGGATCATCGGTTCTGACTGCTCATATCCTGCCGTTGCCTCCTTGATGATAATCACATTATACAGATCATCCTGTTCATATGCTAAGCCATGCGCCTTTGCAAAATCAACCAGATACTGACTGATCTGTTCTTCGTGATATGAGGCATGCGGTATCCCACAAATCTCCTCAAAATAGTGAAATACTCTCTTGGGTTCTAACCCTGCTAACACTTCTGCCACGTCAAACGCTCCCTTTCTATGCATTTACTTTGTATATTCTCCGTATTCACAACCGACATGTCCCACATCGATTTCATCCACAAGTTCCCACTCCCACTTAGGCTTGGAATCTTCTTTTTTCTTCTTCAAATGCTTTCGGTACAACTTGACCATCCCGGTTCCGTTACCGCCATTCCACAGACGGTTATGGCGTTTACTTCCGTCCGGTGCCTCATAATTTACCAGAATCATGTCCTCCTTGTTACATGCAATCTCCGTGCACATCTTGGACATAGGTGTCTCCTGAACCACACGCCATACGACTTTGGACTTTGTTTCTTTACATTTGAATTTCGTCTTCGTCAAAGTCCATACTTTAGAGAAATTGAACTCAAAGGGTTCCCCCTCATACCACATGGCACCAAGCAGTTTATTGTCCATCGCTACCGGACCCACTTTCGGTCTGCCGCCGCCAATCACAAATGCGGAATCCTGCAATTTCTCTCCGGTCACTCTGCTGGTCAGATCGTTGGATGACAGCCACACCCATGGGCTGGTAAAATCCCTGCCCCAGTTCTTATCGGCATATCCATAGCAATCATCCCTGGAAACAATATATTCTTCACCATTTAAGATAATTTTACCCTCAAAGGCCGTCTTCATTCCCTCACAATGCCAGAACATGTCAAAGGCTTCCGCCTCTCTCATAGGCTTTCCGGCACCGTAGCCCACATTGAAGGTGATTTGTTTGTCCATAGTCAGATCCCAGTACATCTTACCGGCATCTGTCATATATTCCGGGTGCTCCTGTGCCGTCTCCGGGGAGACATCCACCATACCCAGTGTCCTGGTCTCGGAACAGAAACAATTATCTGCACTAATCAGATACGGCGCATCATCTTTCACCGTCACATCATCCCATGCAAAAAAACGATGCAACTGTACCGGATGTTCGCCCCATGCGCCGACTTTCACCATCATATAGGAAGGTCTGACCCCATCCTTCTGATTCTCTTCCAACTGACCAAACACCGGCTCTGCTCCTCCCAGTGCCGGATTGATGGTAAAGAATTCGATGAAAAATGCCTTCTCTTCGCCGGTCTTTTTGTGATGACCGGTAAAAGAATGCCACCACCAGTCATATCCCTGGGATGCCAAGCCACCGTGAAGCATAAACTTATTGCGGAAAATATCTGAGTGATTAAAACTGAGTTCCGGCAAATCCACATGCTCCTCTACCGCTTCCACACTCTGTCCCAATTTTTCTTCGAGGGCATCTATCTTCTCGCCCAACTTCTCCTCAAGTCCTTTTGCTTTCTGTCTGATTTCGTCTAAATTCTCAAAAACCTTCATAATCGTACACTTCCTTACTTAAATTCCTGTAACGTCTCTTTCGTCATCACGGTAACCGAATAATTGACACCATCCACTTCAACCGACGGTACCGTTGCATCGTGGGTGTAGACACGCTCCTCCACATAGGAATACTTCTCCGGCGTCTTTCCCGCCTCCAGCAACTGGATAATGTTTTGCACCCGGGGTCCATGGTGCGGATTACATTCTCCCACAAAGGAGATTTTATCCTTTAACAGATATTGCATGACATTCTGGTTGACACCATCAAACGACATCACCATAATATCACCATGTAAAATATCTGATCCCACATGTCGGCCAGCCTCCTCGATTGCCTCGATAGCGCCCAGCGCTTCATTGTCATTCTCACAGTATACCACATTTATATTCTCATATTGCTCCAAAAGTGCCTCCATGGCCTCTTTTCCTTTGGCTTGCGTAAATTCTCCCGGCACCTGTGCCAGAAGATCCCAGCCATAGGCAGCAACGGCATCCTGTAATCCTTTGGTTCGACCAATCTGCGCCGACGCGCCGATGGTCCCCTGTATATTGACAATATGTAACTGAGATTCATCAATCCCTTTTGTATAGGCGAACTGATGCAGCCAAGCGGTCGCCTTCTTTGCCTCCAGTTCAAAATCCGAACCCACCCAGCAGCAAAAGAGTTCCGGGTCTTCCACTGCCACCTGACGATCCACAATAATGACCGGGATCTGGGCATCCTTGGCCTCCTGCAATACCGTGTCCCATCCGGTCTCCGTCACAGGGGCCAGCACAATATAATCCACATCCTGCTGGATAAACTTGCGAATCGCCATAATCTGATTAGCCTGCTGCTGCTGTCCATCCTCAATCAGCAACTTATATCCGTTGGCCGCCGTAAAGGTACTCTTCATGGACTCTGTATTGGCACTGCGCCAATCCGACTCTGCCCCCAACTGTGAAAACCCAACCACGATCTGCTGTGTCTCCTGCGACTGCGTCTCCTCCTGAGTACCAAGTTCTTTCGTGCCGCACCCGGCCAAAAGGGTCGCGGATAGCAAAAGACACATGGACATCACCCATGCGCAGATGCGACGCGCACTGCGCCGGCTCTTGAACCAAATATGACCTTCTCCTATTTCCATAGCAAATCCACCCCTTTTCACTCTATTTTTTATTATCTCCGAATTCCCGTATTTTCGCAACACCCAAAGCGCGGAAATCCCCGCAGTAAAGAGACCTGCATACCGTATTTTACGCCAAAATAACAGGAGCGGGAAATTGCTTCCCACTCCCACTATGATCTTTCTTTATGGCCTTCGTTGTTTTATTTATGCCTGAACTGATTTCTTTTTACGAGCCATGACGATACTCTGAATGACAAGGAACAGACAAAGCATTGCTGCAATGGTGATTCCCGTCCACCACGCCTGATCCAGACCGGCAGAAGATACGATATTCTGAATCGTACTCAGAGACAATACCCCGAACAGTGTACCAATAATATTACCCACACCACCGGTGAGCATCGTTCCACCGATAATGGAAGATGCGATGGCATTCATTTCCATACCCATTGCATGGGATGCGGAACCCGATCCCACATGCATAAAGTAGACAAAGCCTCCGATACCTGCCAGAAGACTACAAATCAGATGTGACAAGAACTTTGTTCTCTTCACATTAATACCAAGCATCAAAGCACTCTGGCTGTTACCGCCGACCGCATAGAAACTGCGTCCCAGTTTGGTCCAACGCAGGATTACAAACATCAACAGCACCACCAGCAATGCCACGATTACTCCAATCTCCACATAGGCATCCACATATCGGCCAAGTTTGTTCACAGAGCCCAGTCCAGGAACAATCACTCTGGTATCTTTTAATGCTACAAACGCTTCGTTCTGCACATTGAACGGATTCGTATTAACAATGGTTGTCATACCTCTGGCAAAGAACATTCCTGCCAGCGAAACAATAAATGGCTGAATCTCCAGATATGCCACCAGATAACCCTGTACGATACCAAATGCAAGACCAATACCCAAGGAAATCAAAACCGCTCCCAGAATCGAACCGTTATGATAATCCAGATATACGGCACTGCACATACTAACCAAAGCAACAACACCACCAACAGAAATGTCGATGCCGCCGGTAATCATGACCAGACTCATCCCACAGGAGGTAATGATTAATGCTGCATTGGCATTTAGCATACTGAGAAATGTCTGCGGCTTCAAAAAGCCTTCGCCCTGAAAGACAATCGCTCCGATATACATCAGGAAAAAGATAACGATGGTAATGGTCAAAAGCTTATTGGTGTCCGTCATATGTTTTAATCTATATAAAATACTATTTTCTGCTCCAGAAGATTTTTTAGACATATTAAGCAACCTCCTTTACACGCAGTTTTTTCCCCAACCCCGATAATTTCTGACGAACCGACGGTGCACTCAGCACCACAAGCAGAATTACTACCACTGCCTTATAAGCAGGCAGCGCGTCTGACTGCACATCAAACTTATACAGTGTCGTCGTCAAAAACTGAATGACATATGCGCCAAGAATGGATGCGGCCATATTAAACTTACCACCGCTTAAGGCGTTGCCGCCCAACGCTACGGCTAAGATGGCATCCATCTCTATATCCTTGGCAATAACAGAGTAATTGATGGATGACAGACGGCTGACTTTAATCAGACCAACCACAGCAACACATAATCCCAAGATCACAAAACTCAGGAACTTGATGAACTTCGGATTGATACCGTTCAATCGGGAAGACTTCTCATTGATTCCCACGGCCTGTGTGTATAAGCCAAGATTGGTGAATTTCAACACCAAAGCAATGACAATCACACATGCCATAGCAATAAAGAACGGTGTAGGAATCGGAATCCCCGGAATAAATCCGCCGAAATAGGCAAAGGTCGGATCACTGATAATCGGCAATTCATTGTTGTTAATCCATGCAGCAATGGAACGACCTGCCGTATAGAGAATCAATGTCGCTACCATGGGCTGTATCTTGAAATAAGCCACCAGAATACCATTAAAAGCGCCAAACAACATGGATACCACACAAGCTACCAAAAAAGCTACCAGAAAAGAGGTCTGAAGCGTTTCGGGTCTGGAATCCGTACCGCAGAGTACTCTTAAGATGACACTACCTGCGATTGCAATGGTAGCGCCCACACTGATATCCTGTCCGCCAGAGGCCGCTGTTACCAGTGTCATACCAATGGCAAGAATCGCCAGTTCTGAGCCATAATCCAGAATGGTAATCAGATAACCGGATAACACCGGCTGTCCCGCGCTGCTGTAGCCAAGCGTTATCTTAAAGAAAGACGGATCTGCAATCAGATTGAAAATGGCAAGAATCAGAAGCGCCGCAACGGGAATGAATAACTGCTGACGTAATAATTTACCAAGGAAATCAGATCCTTTTGATTTTTTAACTGCTGTATTTTCCATGATTAATTCTCACCTCCGGCAATTGTACTCATAATCTTATTCTGCGTCAGGTCCTCTCCGGACAATTCGCCAACCACTTTACGGTCACGCATGACAACCAGTCTGGAACAGGTACGCAGCATCTCGTCTGTCTCGGAGGAAATAAAGGTTACACTCATACCTTCTGACGCCAGCTTCAATACCAGTTTTTGAATGTCAATCTTCGTACCAATATCAATACCTCGCGTCGGCTCATCGAGAATCAGATAATCCGGGTGGGTCAACAGCCACCGTGCCAAAATGACCTTCTGCTGGTTACCACCGGACAATGACTTGATGGGTGTATCGGCTGATGCCGTCTTGATATCCAGTAACTTGATATACTCCTCGGCATATTTATTCGCCTCTGCCTTAGACAACGGGCGGAAGAAGCCGCGCAGCACCTGCATGGCAAATATAATATTTTCCCGAACCGACAGATCGCCAATAATACCATCATTCTTACGATCTTCCGGCAGATATGCGATTCCATTCTTCATGGCATCGATGGGCTTGGTAATCTTAACTTCTTTTCCGTCTTTCTTGACGGTACCTCCCAGAACATGATCCGCACCAAAAATTGCGCGAACACATTCGCTTCGTCCGGAACCAAGAAGGCCGGTAAATCCATTGACTTCCCCCTTCTTAATATAGAAATCAAACGGCTTGATACCGGTGTCACTGTACAAACCATGGGCTTCAAATACCGTATCGGATGCATCTTTGCCCTGATATGGCTCCTGCTCACTTCGGATATCCGACATATCATCCAGTTCCTTACCAAGCATCTTCGCAACCAGTTTCACACGTGGCAGATCTTTGATCTCGTATTGCCCAACCAGTTTGCCGTCACGCAAGACGGTAATCTTGTCACAGACCTCGTACACCTGATCTAAAAAGTGTGTAACAAAAATAATACCTACCCCTCGCGCCTTCAGATCTCTCATCAGCGCAAATAACTTCTCCACTTCCTGTTCATCCAGTGAAGATGTCGGCTCATCCAGAATCAACACCTTGCAATCCATGTCCACAGCACGGGCGATTGCCACCATCTGCTGTACCGCAATGGAACAACTTGCCAACTGCTGTGTTGCTTTTGCCGGAATATCAAGAGACTTTAATAATTTGTCAGCATCCGCATTTATTTTCTTCCAATTCTGATAGACATTCTCGGTTCTACCTATGTACATATTCTCAGCTACTGACAAATTAGGACAAAGCGTAATCTCCTGGTATACCGTACTGATCCCCAGTCTCTGCGCATCCTGCGGTGACCGGATGGATACTTCTTTGTCATTTCCCTCTACGAAAATCTGACCGTCATCTTTTTCATAAACGCCTGTTAAAACCTTGATTAGTGTCGATTTTCCTGCTCCGTTTTCGCCCATCAGAGCATGAATTTCACCGCCACACAATGTAAAATCTACATCTTGTAAGGCGCGAACTCCAGGAAATGATTTGTTGATATGTTTCATTTCCAAAATGGCTTTATTACTCACCTTCGTTTCACTCCTTTTCTTTAAAAAATGCGTGATGCCATGCGTAGAATTTTCGTACGCCGCACCACGCATTTTTAAAATTTTAAGTTGTCAGGAAATTCTAGATTCCGTAAGTATCAACATCTTCCTGTGTAATCGTTGTAGCGTCAAAGCCCTTCTCTTCCATGATGACAACCTTCTCATCCAACTTCTCACCAGCCTCTAACTTCTTGATGATTTCATCAATGTAAGATGCCTGGAATGGGTTACACTGTCCATCGTAGTTCCAGTTCTGGTTCAGTAATTCTTCCAGAGCCCACTTGTTGCAGTCAAAGCCCATAACGATAACGTCTTTGCCAACACCGTGAGAGATATTAGCCTTGTCAAGTGCTGCTACAGCACCCTTAGCCATATCGTCGTTCTCAGCGTAAATAACATTGAACTTGGTTCCCTGATCGATAACTGACTGAACGATCTGCTGTGCCTTCTCTGCGTTCCACTCAGCGGTCTGCTGTGTTACCAGATTCCAGTTAGACTCAGCCTCTACCTTCTCATCCAAAGCACCGGTACGTCCCTGCTGTGCTGCAGAACCCATAACACCCTGAATGTGAATGATGTTGTACTCTTCTAATCCCTGGCTCTCAAGCCATTCAACAGCGGTCTGACCTTCTTTGTC
Source organism: uncultured Roseburia sp. (assembly GCA_945836255.1). GTDB lineage: Bacteria > Bacillota > Clostridia > Lachnospirales > Lachnospiraceae > Pararoseburia. The sequence continues at coordinate 12,334 of CAMAKU010000031.1, forward strand.
CATGTCAGAAACGATAGATGCCTCATAAAGGCTCTCGTCTGCATCGATGGTACGGTCAAATAAGATCACGCGGATACCTGCATCCTGTGCATCCTTTAATACGGTATCCCAACCTGCGGTATCTGCTGCAGAAAGCAGAAGATAATCAACGCCGTCCTGAATAAACTTCTGTGCTGCCGTAATCTGTTCATCGTTCTTAAGGCTGTATGCGAAAGAAGCATCGTATCCGTTCTCTTCCGTAAACATTGCCTTCATGTCCTTATCGTTTGCTGTACGATAACCGGACTCATTCGGATCATTGTTGATGATACCAACCTTAATCAGATCACTTGATCCTGAATCAGATGAACCCCCATCTTTACTCTTGGACCCACAAGCGGCAAAACTAAATACCATTGTGAGCGCCAAGATGGCTGCAAGAACTTTCCTTTTCATAAATTGTACCTCCCAATTGATAAAATTTAAGGACCATCCCTTGATGTATTTCATTCTATGCGATGATCCTTCATTTATCCATTCAGAAAAATCCGACGAAAGTTAAAATTCTTCTGTGGAAGATTATTAAGTTTAATTTTTTATGAAAAAAGTTCGTTATTTTCATAGGGGAGGACAATCCGTACTTCTGTACCCTCTCCGTATACACTGTCGATGGAAATACCGTACTCCTCTCCAAAATTCAGGCGGATGCGTTCGTTCACATTGTACAACCCATAAAAATCTTTGCCGGTGAGCACTTTGTTCTGGATACCGGACTGCACCTGCAACAGTCTGGCCTGATCGATTCCAATACCGTCATCCTGCACCAGAAGTACAAAATAGTCCTGTTTTGCCTCACCACGAATGATGATATGCCCCAGTCCGCGCTTATTTTTGATGCCATGATACAGGGCATTTTCCACCAGGGGCTGTACCGTGATCTTCGGAATGCTGTACTGATACAGTTCCTGAGGCACATCAATCTCATAACTTAAAATATCCTGATAACGTACCTGCTGTATTTCCAGATAACTTCTGACATGAAGCATTTCCTCCTGGATGGAGTTGATATCCTTGCCTTGATTCAACGATGTGCGGAAGAAATCCGAAAGGCTGCGCACCATATTGACGACCCGCTTCTGATCGCCCGCCTCTGCCAACCAAATAATCGCATCCAGCGTATTGTATAAGAAATGCGGATTGATTTGCGCCTGCAATAATTCAAACTCTGCTTTGCGCAGACGAACCTGCTCCGTCTTCACCTGTTCCAGCAATTCGTTAATCTTATCGATCATGGTGTTCATGGAATTGCTGAGGATAGATGCTTCCGCACCTGTCATCACATCCGCCCGCACGGACAGATTCCCTTTTGCCACCTGATCCGTAACTTCACTCAATTCCTTGAACGGTCTGGTGATACTCCGGGGAATATAATAGGACAGTACAACGATTGCCGCCAGAATACAGATAAGGGCAATGGCGCAAAACCGCAGCATCCAGGTAAAAAATTTCTGGTAGGCGGCATGGGACTCCTGAATTCCCCGCACCTCATAATAGGTATACTGCGACATCTCGTCCCGTACCAGCGTGGTCACAATCTGGACATCATTCTCCCAGATCTCCATGTTCTCCTCATAACGATTGCCCTCGATCTGATTCTGCCGGATACGATCCACGTAAATCTGTAAATTCTCCAGATATTGTTCAATGCTTTTCAGGCGATCTCGATTGTCCGACGACTCTGTAATATCCTCCAGACCGTCCACCACATGATTGGCATGGGTCAACATCTGATCCACCTGGGATTCCTCCAAGGTCTTGTTCCCTACAATCACCAGATAGATCTCATAGTCGAAATCCTTCTTGAAATCCAGACTGAACTCACTTGCCACAAGAGTGGAGTTAATCATATCCTCGTACTGCTGATTGCTGGACCACAGATTGTAAATACTGAAGAACAGGATGAAGAAAATCGGTAGCAGCAGTATCAGATAAGAAAAACGTATCTTGGCAGCAAGGGTCGAATGATGATAAAAATCCAGCCATTTCTTTTTCATGGACTACTCTCCCCCGGCGCTTTTGTGATTGCGGTACTGGGTCGGCGTCATCCCCTGTGTCTTCTTAAACAGATAGGAAAAATAATGAGCGTCCTTATACCCCACCTGTACACTGATGACACTGCTCTTTTCTCCTGTGCACCGCAACAGTTCTTTTGCTTTATTCATACGAAAATCCGTAAGATACTTAATAAAAGTCTGATTCGTCTGCTGACTGAAAATCGTACTCAGATGATTCGGGGAAAAATTCACATGGGATGCCACTACATTTAACGAAAGATCCTCATCGGCATAATTCTCCTCGATATAATCCATCACCTGTGCCACCACATCGCGATAGCGGTCTCCCGCCCTCTGCTCTCGCAATGAGACTGCCGTTTCCAGCAAATCAATGACATACTGCATCGCCCCTTCTTTGCTGCGGATAGAAGCCAAAGATAATTCCGGCGACTGAATCTGTTTCACACCAAGATTCAACTCCTCCATAAAATCCCGAACACAGAAATACGCATCCATGACAATATACTGACGGAAGATCTCTGATTCCAGCGCACCGGCCCCGGCTCCCCGGAAAAAATCCTCCACGAAATAGACCACTTCGTCCTTGCTTCCCAGTTTGAGAAATTCCAGAATCTTCCCCCGATTCATCTCTTTTGTATCAATGCTTTCGATTGAAAATTCCTGATCCGTCATCTGCTGCATATCGCCGCTGCGCATCACCATATTGCCCTTGCGCAGATAACGATGGGCAAAGGCCCTCCTTGCCTCCTCAAAAGAATCCGGCAGTTCCCGCATACGGTTCACAGGTTTACCGATACCAACATAATAGACCAGGTGATGAAATTGCTCCGTCACTTCTTTCATCTTAGCCAAAAACAGTTCCTGATAATGCTCAATTTCCTGTCGCGTATCCCCTTTGAACAAGAGCGCTTTTCCCTCTAAGCCCCGGTCAAACAGCAGAACGGTATCCGGGGACAAGTATGTTTTGAGTTTCTCTTCCGCTTCCACAATACTGCCGGAAAACTCGTCCGTCGCATGACGTGTCGACTGAATCTGTACCAATGCAATGTTGTACCAGATGGCTGAAATATCCAGTTCCAGTTGCTCTGCCAGATCCAGCAATTCCACAGGCGTCTTGCTGCCTGTCACCAGATACCGGAAATAATCCCGGCGACTATTGAGGGTGTTCTCTTCCATCTCCCGCTGATACTGCTCGCGAATCTCCTGTTCCTGCTTCTTCTGGGCAATTCGCTGCGCCAGTTGATCCAGTTCTTTCAGAAGTTCCTCCCCGCTGATGGGCTTCGACAAATATTCTGCCACCCCCAACCGGATGGCTTCCTTGGCATAGGCAAACTCTTCAAATCCGGTGAGGATAATGATCTCAATCCACGGCATTTCTTTTTTGATCAGTTTGCTTAATTCCAATCCGTCCATAAACGGCATACGGATATCCGTGATTACAATATCCGGCTTCAGTTTCTGAATCATAGGAAATGCAACTTCTCCATCTCCCGCTTCCCCACAAAATTCATAACCGTGCGCCTGCCAGTCAACATTGTTCTTGATGCCTTCACGCACAACAAACTCGTCCTCAACCAGAAAAACCTTTAACATGTTACCCCCCACATGAATAGATTATCATTCCCCGCTTACTTGTTTCGTTGTTATGATGCAGATGCGTCGTCTGCCTCGTCGCAATCCGTCTCCTCCACCAGATACAACGGACGCCGCTTTGTCTCCAGATAGGTCTTTGCCAGATACTGTCCCAAGATACCCATACACAAAAGTTGTATACCGGCAATAAACATAATGATACAAACCATAGACGGCCAACCGGAAGTGGGATCTCCGAAGATCAAGGTTCTGACGATAATAAAAATAATCGCAATAAATGCCACCATGCAAAACAGCATTCCCATCACGGAAGCAATGACCAGCGGCGTGGTGGAAAATGCCACAATCCCATCCAACGCATAGACAAATAATTTCCAGAACGACCACTTGGTCTCCCCTGCTGCACGCTCGATATTCTCGTATTCCAGCCACTTCTTACGGAATCCTACCCAACCGAAGATTCCCTTGGAGAAACGATTGTACTCTCCCATGGAAAGAATCGCATTCACCACCTTACGGTTCATCAATTGAAAATCCCGGGCTCCATCCACGATGTCCGCACTGGAAATCTTATTCATGATACGATAGAACATACGGGCGAAAAAGGAACGGATGGGCGGCTCTCCCTTTCTCGTCACACGTCTGGAACCGACACAATCATATCCTTCTTCCTGAATGGCATGAAGCATTTCGGGTAACAGCGACGGCGGATCCTGCAAATCTGCATCCAGAATCGCCACATAATCTCCCTTCGCATTCTCCAATCCCGCGTAGATAGCGGCTTCCTTTCCAAAATTTCTGGAAAAAGATACATAGTGTACCCGGGGATCCTGCGCATGTAACTGACGCAGCACCTCCATCGTCTGATCCCGGGATCCATCATCAATAAAGAGATATTCGACTTCTACACCGGGCAGTTCCCCTTCTACCCGCAGCGCTTCTTCATAAAAAAGTGGAATCGCATCCTGCTCGTTGTAAGCCGGTACCACCAATGTTAATTTCTTCGGTTTCATTCCCTCACCTCATCTAATTTATTTGTATTATATCGTTTCTTTTTTATTTTTTCTACCCTTGGCTCTATTTGACAAATACTTCTCTATCCGCTATACTTCCATGAAAATGCACACATTTCAGAAAGTGAGGATTATTTATGGCAATTCAAATCATTACCGACTCTGCATCTGATGTCAGACCGGGAGAATATTCCAATATTACTGTCCTTCCCA
>CAMAKU010000032.1 GCA_945836255.1 uncultured Roseburia sp.
TTTGAAAATGGGTATTTTGTATAATGTACCAGATTTTAAGACATGGGGATTTATGGCGTTTGTGCTGCTGGCGTTGATCGCATTCAACGAACTGGGACGCACGAAAAAGTGGGGCGGCATTCTGCTGTTTGTGATTGTACCACTCTTTTTGACGATCACGGTTTGGCCTACCACGGCGGCACCCGGTAATGAGTATGGAACCGGTAACTGGTTCAACTGGGTGAAGACGTATTCGGCACTGGCCGGTTGTATCGGGTTTATGTTGATTCGTTACATACCGAAAGTGGAGCACAGCAAATTCGCAAAGTATTTTCCACCGCTGATTCTTGCAGCTAATATCTGCGAGGCGGTCTTAAGAGATTTCCAGGTATATTCTTGGGGACTGACCGAGGGCGGCTATGTGGACAATCTTTGGACGATTTCAGGTCCGTGGAATATTATGAACGGTATCGCAGGTATCTTCAATATTCTGTTGATCTGTGGCTGGTCAGGCATCTTCGTATCAAAGGACAGCACCAGAGATATGATGTGGCCGGATATGGACTGGATCTATATTCTTACCTATGATTTGTGGAATTTTGCGTACACTTACAATTGTATTTCCGATCATTCCGTTTATTGTGGTATGTTGCTTCTTCTGTCCTGCACGATTCCGTCCTTCTTTATTAAGAGAGGATGCTGGCTGCAGCACAGAGCGCAGACGTTGGCATTGTGGATTATGTTTATCATGACGGTTCCTACCTTTGCAGACCGCGTGGCTCCGGTTCCGACGACACACAATCCAACGGCATTCTTTATTGTGAGTCTGCTGGCACTGGTAAGTAATGCCGGATTATTCTTCTATCAGGTATCTGTGATTCGCAAGAATAAAAAGAATCCGCTGAAGGATGAACTTTATACGGATACGGCACATTACAAGAAGATTGTAGAGCAGAACTAAGAGGGGAAAAGGCAAAGAGAGCGCGTCATTTTATTGTGTGATGCGCTCTTTTGTCGTTACATAGGAAATACGCACCTACCACCCGTAATAAATCATGTGACAAACCACCAAAAAATGTGGTATAATCAACACATCTTTATGACATATGAACGAAAAATCAGAACGATACGAGGTGGATATGATCGGTTTAGTACAGACAAATGACAATTGTATCGGTTGTAACCGATGCATCGGTGTATGTAGTTGCGTGGGTGCCAATCAGGCAAAAGAAGTCGATGGGCGCAATGTGATTGAGGTGGACCCCGATCGCTGTATTGGCTGCGGTGCCTGTATTGATGTGTGTAAACATGGCGCGCGGGAATTTACGGACGATACAGTTCGCTTTTTTGAAGATTTGAAAAAGGGAGAGAAGATCAGCCTATTGCTGGCACCTGCTTTCAAGGCGAATTATTACGAGGAATATGCGGCGGTTCTGGGAAAACTCAAAAAACTCGGTGTCAATCGCGTAATCAGTGTTTCCTTCGGGGCCGACATTACCACCTGGGCTTACATTAAGTACATTCAGGAGCATCAGTTCCTGGGCGGTATCTCCCAGCCCTGTCCGGCGGTGGTAGATTACATAGAGAAATATATACCGGAATTGATTCCGAAGTTGATGCCGGTGCATAGTCCTATGATGTGTGCAGCCATATATGTAAAAAAATACATGAAGGTCACGGACAAACTGGCATTTATCAGTCCTTGTATCGCGAAGAAGAAGGAGATTGATGATCCCAATACCCAGGGGTATGTGTCTTACAATGTGACTTTCGATCATCTGATGACCTATCTGAGACAGCATCCGGTGGAGGCACCGGCTTACACGGATGAGGTGGAGTACGGACTGGGAAGTATTTATCCCATGCCGGGTGGCTTAAAAGAGAATGTATACTGGCTTTTGGGGGAGGATGTGCTGGTTCGTCAGATGGAAGGTGAGCAGCATATGTACCATTATCTGCAACAGAATAAGGATCGAATCGCAAAGTCCAAGACACCGTATCTGTTTCTGGATGCGTTGAATTGTTCCGGGGGCTGCCTGTATGGGACCGGAATCGAGGAACAGAATGCAGAGGATGAGAGCGTATTTTACAATATCCAGAAGATTCGTCTGGAGAGCATGAAAGACTCCGGCAAAGATGCGTGGGCCAAGGGACTGACACCGCAGAAGCGTCTGGCATTATTGAATAAGCAGTTCCGGGAACTAAAATTGGAGGATTTTATCCGGCATTATACCGACAAAAGTGCGTCCTGTCGTATCTCGCAGCCGTCAAAGAGCGAAATCAACACCGTTTTCGCATCTATGCTCAAGGTTACGGAGGATAAGCAGAATCTGGATTGCGGCGGATGCGGTTATAAGGGATGCCATGAGATGGCTGAAGCAATCTGCCGGGGATACAATCACAAGGAGAACTGTGCTTATTTTGCCAAAGATATGGCAGTAAAAGAAAAAGAGGAAAATGCGCACCTTGCGGATGAGATTCAGGAGATGCATCAGGCATCAGAGGCATCCAAGGCGGAACTGGTGACACAGATCGCCGATAGTTTCCGTCAATTGGAGGATTCCATTGATGATATTGCCAAAGGCAGTACCCTGAATGCGGAGGAGAGCCGTGAGATTTCTGATGCAATGAACAATGTCAATGCTTTTGCGGAGAATTTGAAGGAAGCGCTGGCGACCATTAATACCTATCTGGACAAATTGACGGAGAATAATGCACAGGTTATTGCGATTTCATCCCAGACGAATCTGCTGGCGCTGAATGCCTCCATCGAAGCAGCCAGAGCCGGTGAGGCGGGCAAGGGGTTTGCGGTTGTTGCCGAGGAGATTAAGGAACTGGCGAGCAGTTCCAAGTTGGCAGCAGATGACAGCAACCAGAATAATTCGGATATCCATGATTCGGTGCAGGAACTGCTGAAAAATGCAGACCGTCTCATCGAGATTGTAGCCAGTGTCAATGACCGTGCACAGAATCTGGCACAGGCAAGCAGTGAGGCATCCGAATCCATAGACAATGTGAATCAACTGACGGCTGCTGCGAAGCAGGCGTTGGAAGATCTGGTATAAGACAACCACCGCAGAGGGGGATTGCGGTAGTGGGGCAAGTATGCCCCGGGAATATGAAAGGGGGTTAGTAAATTGAATCATAAACAGAATCGTGGAATGGCAGCGATATGTCTGGCATTTGTTGTTGTTGTACTCTCGATTTTTGGAGGGGCCGGTGTCCTTTTGGCCGATGCGAAGACAGAGCCGAAAGAAGTATCTATTGTTTTTACCAGTGATGTACATTCTCATCTGGACAGTTTCGTGACGGTCTTTGAGGGAGAGGAGACAAATATCGGCGGTTTTGCCCGCCTCAAGACATTGATTGATGGCAAACGTCAGGAAAATCCGGATACTCTGTATCTGGATGGGGGAGATTTCTCCATGGGCACACTGGTGCAGACCGTCTATGAGGAGCAGGCGGCAGAACTGCGGCTGTTAGATGTGCTGGGGTGTGATGCCACCACCTTTGGTAACCATGAGTTTGATTACCGCTCGCAGGGACTGGCGAATATGTTACAGACGGCAATGGACAGTGGTGAAGCACCGGAACTGGTGGTGTGTAATATTGACTGGAGCAACCTCAATGAGGAGCAGCAGATGTTGAAAGACACCTTCGATGCCTATGGCGTTACGCCTTATATTATGGTGCAGAAGGGGGATGTAAACATTGCCATTACCGGCGTCTTTGGTGAGGATGCACTGGCATGCGCACCGACCTGTGCACTTACTTTTGAAGATCCGGTAGAAGCATTGCAGCGCACGGTTGCTGAGATTAAAAAGAACGAAGAGGCAGATATGATTGTCTGTGTGTCACATAGTGGAACGACGGAGGACGAGGAATCATCGGAGGATGAAATCATTGCTCAGGAAGTGCCGGAGATTGACTTTATTGTCAGCGGCCACTCCCATACCACACTGGCAGAACCTATCGTATACGGAGATACGTATATTGGTTCTTGTGGGGAATACGGAGAGATGCTGGGCAGCATCACCATGACCCAGAAGGATAATGGCAGATGGCAGATGGATTCCTACGAATTGATTCCGGTGACGGAGGATGTGGTCGCGGATGCACAGGTGCAGGCGCGTATTGATGCCTTTATGGAGGCTGTGGACGAAGAATACCTGTCACAATTTGGATATACCAAGGATCAGGTGCTGGTCGTCAATGATGTTTCGTTTAGTACGGTGGAGGACTGCTATGGTGTTCATACCGAGCATAATCTGGGCAATATCATGGCGGATGGATTTCTCTACGGTGCCCGGACGGCAGAGGGACATGAGGATGAAGATTATGACATTGCCATCGTGCCTAGCGGATGTATCCGGGATACCTACACGAAGGGGGAGATTACGGTTGCTGATGTATTCAAATCCTATTCGCTGGGAATCGGACCGGATGGCGTGCCGGGATATCCGCTGATTAAGGTCTATCTGTCCGGGGAAGAACTGAAGACGGCGGTGGAAATCGATGCTTCCCTTTCAGAAATGATGCCTTCCGTCAAGTTATATATCAGTGGATTACATTTTTCTTATAATCCCAATCGAATGATTCTTAATCGTGTCACCGATGTGAAACTGGTGGATTCGGAGGGGCAGGAAGAAGCCATTCAGGATGACCGGTTGTATGCAGTGGTGGCTGATTTGTACTCAGCACAGATGCTTGGTATGGTCAATGACATGTCCTATGGTCTGTTGTCCATCGTCCCTAAGGATGCAGAAGGTAATCCGGTGGAAGACTACGAAACATGTATTATCTATGATGGTAATCAGGAATTAAAGGCCTGGGTTGCGATTGCAGAATATATGGATTCGTTCCCGGAAAATGAGGATGGGATTTCCGCAGTGCCGGAGCGTTATGCAGTGTCACAGGGACGCAAAGTTGTGGTCGATTCCACGAAGATTGGCGATCTGCTTCGCAACCCAAGCAAGTATATGGTTATGATTGTTATGGTGCTTGTGGTCCTAATCGTTGTCATTGTATTATTGATTCTGCTGATTCGCCGGGTGGTTCGCAAACACAAAAAGAAAAAGGCATGATCATGAATTTTTCATAATCACTTCCTCTACCACATCGGCGACGTGTTCGCAGGCATCTGCACACTTTTCCAGATAACGAAAGATATCCCGCCATATGACAATGTCGCGAAGCGGCGTGTCCGGAGCATGAAGCCGACGCATATTCTGGATATATATGCGGTCGGCTTCCTCCTCCAGGGTGTTGATGCGGATGATACTGTTTTTGATGTTCCGGGAATGGCGGAAGTTGGCAAATTCCTGCAGTAGGATGCTGACTTCCCCGGTGCAGTCGCGGACGATGTCCAACAGAGGAAGTAATGCGGGATGCAGGGTGCTGACGTTGCTGGTATAGATGCCGATGAATACCTCTTCGATGCTATCAACCAGATCGTCGATCTGACTGCTCAGCACGGCGATATCTTCTCTTTCGATGGGGGTGATGAAGGCGTGCATGAGTGCGTCAGTCAGTTCGTGCTTCTTCTGATCTGCCGCGTGCTCGATCGTGTGCAACTGCTCCAGATGGGTGGCAGCGCGCCGGGGATCGAAGTTCGCGGCAATGTCATACAGCAGTTGTGCCGCTTGTTTTGCATATTCGGCACATGCGATAAAGTTGTCAAAATAAAAATTGTCTTGTTTTCTTGTCATGATATCGTAAGTCTCCTTATAAGTTCGTAATGATTCTGATTGTTTCCATATACGGTGTTACAATTGCATAAATAGTTTTGCCATGATGTAACTGATCAGTCCACAGCCCGGAAATGTAAAAATCCATGTCAGCACCATATCTTTGACCACACCAAAATTGATGGCGGACAGCCGCTTGACGGAGCCCACACCCATTATGGCGCTGGTTTTCGTGTGCGTGGTAGATACCGGGATGCCAAACAGACTGGAAATCAGCAGACACAGGGCTCCGGCCAGATCGGCACAGAAGCCTTGATAGCGTTCCAACTTGACCATGTCCATGCCCACGGATTTGATGATTTTTTCACCGCCGATGCTGGTACCGGCAGCCATGACAATGCTGCAGAGCAACATCAGCCAAAGGGGAATTGCCATACCGGCAACGGAATTGCTGCCATTGGCAAAGGCAAAACCGAGAAACAGTACGCCGATAAATTTCTGTCCGTCCTGTGCTCCATGCATAAAACTCATGGCAGCGGCGCCGGCAATCTGCGCGTAAGAGAAAAACGGATTGGTTCTTTGACGGTCCATGGAAGCACAGAGTGCAGTGACAATCCGGCAGACCAGCCATCCGGCAGCGAACCCAAGCAGCAGACTTAAGAGCAGGCCATACAATACTTTACCCCACTCATCGAAATGAATGCCGCCGATGCCGTGTTGAATGGCAATGGCAGCACCGGTGAGACCGGCAATCAGGCTGTGACTTTCGCTGGTAGGAATGCCAAACACCGATGCGGATATACTATACACGACGATGGAAACCAGCGCGGCGCAGAGCGCAATCAGTGCTTCTCTGGTATCGGAACCGAAATCCACCATATTGCTGATGGTAGACGCAACGGAACTGTTGATTTGGGTCATGACAAAGACGCCGAGAAAATTAAACAGGGCGCTCATCAGAATTGCCTTTTTAGGCGCAAGGCAGCGCGTTGTCACACATGTGGCAATAGCGTTTGGGGCATCGGTCCATCCGTTGACAAAGATGACACCCAGTGTCAGAATCACGGTGACCAACAAAATGGGATCGGACGTGACCTGCCCCCAAAACAGGGAAAATGAAAAATCCATACGAATCTCCTTTATCTGATTAATTGGTTATAAAGGGCGTATGGAGATTCGTTTTTTGCCGTGGCAGGACTGGCAGATCAGCCATTCGGACAGAGAGTGCTCCTGATAGAAAAGGGTAGTATGTAACGGTAAAAAATAAGTGTGTTTGAAAAAATCCCACAGAAAAAGAAGTAGGAATAGAAAAGAAAACATGAAAAAAGCCGGATGTAAAAAGAAGGGTGCCGGCTTGATGATCGTCGTACCACAAGCGTACTGACGCAGAGATACTGTCGCAAGCGGAGAATGGGAAACTGCGGGGGCAGTGGTTAATGTGGTAGAACTGTCCGCCGTTGCCGTGTAATGGTCCGATGCTTCGTAGGAAGCAACTTGCGTGGTGCCATCCATCCCAAAGAGGAATAAGAGAGAACATACAAGCAGACAAAGAATCATGATGTTTATGGGATGACGTCTGTCGGATTGCATGAGGTACCTCCTGATGGTTCGTTTCTTTTTTTAACATAACATTGGTAAAAATCGCTGTCAATGGATTTATGACCTGTTTTTTTTCACAGTTCTACTTTATAATGATACCAGAAGATGAACTGCGCGAAGGGAAGGCGCGGGGCAACAGTAAGGAGCCGGAAAGGAAAAAGTATGTCGTATCAGACGATTTTATTTGATTTGGATGGGACGTTGACGGAGCCTGCGGAGGGGATTACCAATTCCGTCGCCTATGCGTTGGCAAAGTTTGGTATCACCGTTGCAGATCGTGAGGAGTTGTTGCGTTTTATCGGTCCGCCCCTCATGGATTCCTTTATGGAGTATTATGGATTTGATGAAGCCAAGGCCCGTCAGGCGGTGGCGTATTATCGGGAGTATTTCAGTGTGAAAGGGCTGTTTGAAAATTCCGTGATTCAAGGTATCAAGGAATTGCTGGAGGAGTTGCAGGCGGCGGGAAAGCAACTGGTGGTGGCCACCTCCAAGCCGGAGTATTTTAGCCTCCAGATTTTAGAGAAATTTGACCTGCTTTCCTATTTTACTTTTGTCGCCGGGGCAACGATGGATGAGACACGAACGAGGAAAGCCGATGTGATTGCATATGCTTTAGAGCATATTTCTTATGAGTCCAAGGCGTCGACGGTGATGGTGGGAGATCGGCATCATGACATAGAGGGGGCGCGGGCTCTGGGACTGGATGCCATCGGCGTTACCTTTGGATATGGCAGCCGGGAGGAACTGCAAGGGGCAGGAGCGACCTATGTGGTGGATACCATTGCGCAATTGCGGCAACGATTACTGTAAGATAGTGGTTGCATTTACCGGGGGAATTTATTATATTATAAGTTGTAGGAAACTTAACGAGTTATAATAGTTTTTTAACGTCAGGGAATGCAAGGAGGGGTTATATGTTACAGGAGAGTATTAAGAAGTTGGTGCAGTATGGAGTGGATACCGGATTGACACCGGAATCCGAGCGGATCTATACCACCAATCTGTTGTTGGAAGTGATGCATGAGGATGAGTATACCGATCCGGATTGCGATCTGAGCGAGATTGTGTTGGAAGACGTGCTGGAGGATCTTCTGGATGAGGCAGTGGCCCGTGGCCTGCTGGAAGACAGTGTTGTGTATCGTGATCTGTTCGATACCAAATTGATGAATTGTCTGATGCCACGTCCGGCGCAGGTGCAGGCGGACTTTGCAAAAGCGTATGAGCAGTCCCCCCAGACGGCAACGGACTATTTTTATAAATTAAGTCAGGATAGTAATTACATTCGACGCTATCGCGTTCGTAAAGATAAAAAATGGACAGTGGATACCAAATACGGCACATTGGACATTACCATTAATCTGTCCAAGCCGGAGAAGGACCCGAAGGCCATTGCGGCGGCAAAGAATGCGAAGCAGTCTGCTTATCCCAAGTGCCTGTTGTGCGTCGAGAATGAGGGATACGCCGGACGCGTCAATCATCCGGCACGGGAGAATCATCGTATCATTCCCCTGACGATCAATCAGACCCAGTGGGGATTCCAGTATTCTCCCTATGTCTATTATAACGAGCATTGCATTGTGTTTAACGGACAGCATACACCGATGAAGATTGAGAGAGCCACCTTTGTGAAGTTGTTTGACTTCGTTAAGACGTTTCCTCATTATTTTCTGGGTTCCAATGCAGACCTGCCCATTGTTGGCGGTTCGATTCTGAGTCACGATCATTTCCAGGGGGGCCATTACACCTTTGCCATGGAAAAGGCTCCGGTGATTCACGAGTTTACCGTGAAGGGATATGAGGATGTAACGGCGGGAATCGTGAAATGGCCGCTGTCGGTGATCCGTCTGTCCTGTGAGGATGAGAAACGTATCATCGATCTGGCCGATCATATTTTGCAGTGCTGGAGAAATTATACGGACGAGGATGCCTTTATCTTTGCCGAGACCGATGGAGAATTACATAATACCATTACGCCGATTGCAAGAAAGCGCGGTGATCGCTTTGAATTGGATTTGGCGCTGCGCAATAATATCACCACGGAGGAGCATCCTCTGGGTGTGTATCATCCACATGCCAAGTTACACCACATCAAGAAAGAGAATATTGGCCTGATTGAAGTCATGGGGCTGGCGGTATTGCCATCCCGTCTCAAAAAGGAGATGGAGGATTTGGCAGAGGCCATCGTCAATGGCAGTGATATTCGCGCCAATGCAGATCTGGAAAAACACGCAGATTGGGTGGATGAGTTCCTGGCCGCTTATCAGCAGCAGGGAATTACCGTTGATGCTTCCAATGTAGAAGAAATCTTGCAGCAGGAGATTGGCAAGGTGTTCTGTGAAGTGTTGGAGGATGCCGGTGTGTTCAAGTGTAATGAGACGGGACTTGCGGCGTTTGAGCGATTTCTCGCTGTTTTGTAGTGAAATAAGAACAAAAAAACAGACCTAGCATCGCGCTGGGTCTTCTTTTGTGTATCAGATAAACAGCAGAGATGTCTGCTGAGAATTTTCAGGTGTTACTGCTTTTGGCAATTTAGAAGTTGCCAAAAGCATACTTGAAGAATGAAACTGCTTCTTCGCCATTTTTCTCTTGTGCTTCTACATACTTGCTGTAATCATATACGACACGACTAATACTATTGAATTCCATAATAATGTCTCCTTTCAAATTCATTCACATTTCATCTGGTTCGGTATCAGACAATCTTAGAACTGACCGAACACATACTTGAATAAAGATACAGGCTGCTTGCCGTTTTCTTTCTGCTCACTTACATACTCATCGTAAGTTCTTACTAACATTCCAAGTGCTTCGTAATTATCGTACATATCTTTCATCTCCTTTCCTTTGATGACCCTACTATAACACCTTATATCGGTAATGTCAACAAAAATAATATTAAGAATTTGTTAAATGTGCATAAAAAATAGACGATTTTAGAGCAGAACAACCAATGGGAAAGAAAACAGAAGGTTAAATATGCACAAAAACCCGATATAAAAATTGTGCAAAAATACAATATTTCATAGCATGGACAAGCAATGTAGAAAATGAAAAATTGGAAAATCATGCATATTGCATAAAAATAAAACCCTTTTTATCAGAATCGCCAAAAACAAACCTCTATTTTTGGCATATATGCTGTGTTGCAGGTGGTGGCTACCCGTGCTAAAATGTAGGAAACGATAAAACTGTTTTTAGTTTTCTAGTTTCCTAGAGACGGAATAGGAGGACGTGAACATGGAGAAGCGTATTATTGAAGGCGCATTGGGGATTGTTGAAAAGCAGGGAATTAAATTTACCATGGATGATCTGGCAGCAGAGTTGGGGATGAGCAAGAAGACCATCTATACGGTATTCCGCGATAAGAATGCCTTACTGATTGCCATGGTGGATTGGGTGTTTGATTTCATTAAGGATAGCGAAGCGCAGGTGATGGAAGACAAATCACTGTCTTTGACCCAGAAGATCCGTAAGATTCTGGGTGTGATGCCGGAGAATTACAGTAATTTTGATTTTACACAGTTCTATGTGTTGCGCGACAAGCATCCGGCGGTGTACGAAAGAGTCAGACAGCGCTTGGAGAGCGGATGGGAGATGACCTACGAATTGCTGAATCAGGGCGTGGAGCAGGGCCTGATACGTTCTGTTGATTTTCGTATTTTCCAACTGGCCTTTGAATCTGCCGTCGAGCGGTTTATCATGGGGGACGAATTGGAGAAGAATGGCATTGATTATTTTGATGCGCTGGATGAATTGGTCACGATTATGGTCGATGGTATCATGATCAAACAATCATAAATGATAAGGAATATGGAGATGAAATAAATGATGGATGATCGAATCTATTTAATGAGAGATTGGAAGTTCTGCGAGTGTTTTGGGGAGGCGATGATCACAGAACCCATGACAGACGACCAGTCGGTGCAGGTGGATCTGCCTCATACCTGTAAGGAGGTCCCGTTTCATTATTTTGATGAGCATGCCTATCAGATGGTGTGCTGTTATCAGAAACAGATTTTTGCTGAGGAGACATGGAAAGGGCAAAGGGTGTTGCTGACCTTTGAGGCGGTTGGTCATCGCGCGGATGTCTATTTGAATGGCAAGCATCTGGCGGAACATGCCTGTGGTTATACTGCGTTTACCGTAGATTTGTCGGAGGCACTGATGTATGGACAGGAGAATCTGTTGTCTGTTCGGGTGGACAGCAATGAATCTTTGAATCAGCCGCCTTTTGGCTTTGTGATTGATTATATGACCTTTGGCGGTATTTACCGTGATGTCTATCTGGAAATCAAACATCCTATTTATATGGAAGATATCTTTTTGAAACCTTCCTTTGCACAGAGTGTTTCCACAGAGGGGATGGATCGGGAGGCAATTGCTTCTTTGACAGCCAGTGGTATTCTTGCAACGGAATTGACACTGTCACAGGCGGCGGAGGCAGAACTGACCCGGGGAACGCTGGGGATTCGTCAGTGGGTGGATGACCGGTTGGTTCTGGAAGTGCCTCAGGCGACCCATTCCTTTTCCACGGTGGTGAATGACATTGCCCTTTGGGATATTGAAAGCCCATGTCGCTATACTGTTAAGACACAACTGGTATATCAACAGGAAGTGGTTGATGAGAAGACGGTGACCATCGGTTTTAGGGAAGCCCGGTTCCGCAAGGACGGGTTTTATCTCAACGGACGCAAGGTTCGGATTCGTGGGTTGAACCGGCATCAGAGTTATGCCTATGTAGGTTACGCCATGCCGGAATCCATGCAGCGTTATGATGCGGATATTCTGAAGGATGAACTGGCACTGAATGCCGTTCGGACATCTCATTACCCTCAATCCCATTACTTTGTTGATGAATGTGATGCGAAAGGATTGCTGGTGTTTACGGAGATTCCGGGATGGCAGCACATTGGGGACGAAGCATGGCAGGATCAGGCAGTGGAAAATGTGCGCGCTATGGTGACCCAGTATCGCAACCATCCGTCCATTATCTTATGGGGTGTGCGTATCAATGAATCCCAGGATAACGACGCGTTTTATCAGCGGACGAACGAAGCGGCACATGCGCTGGATGATACGAGACAGACCGGCGGTGTCCGCGCGTTGAAGCACAGCAGCCTGTTGGAAGATGTCTATACTTATAATGACTTTGTACATAGCGGTGCCAATGCCGGATGCGAGCCAAAGAACAAGGTGACCTCAGATATGGAGAAGCCGTATCTGGTGACAGAGTACAATGGCCACATGTATCCTACGAAGATGTTTGACTGGGAAGAGCATCGCAGGGAACACATGATTCGTCATGCCAATGTGTTGGACGCTATCGCAGGGGAAGAGGACATTGCCGGAAGTTTTGGCTGGTGTATGTTTGACTATAATACGCATAAGGATTTTGGCAGCGGCGACCGTATCTGCTATCACGGTGTGATGGATATGTTCCGTAATCCGAAACCGGCGGCTGCAGTCTATGCGGCTCAGGGAGAGGATGTGCCGGTGTTGGAACTGAGTTCTACCATGGATATCGGGGAACATCCGGCATGTAACCGTGGAGACACCTATTTGATTTCCAATGGGGATTGTGTTCGGATGTATAAAGATCAGATTTTGATCAAAGAGTATACCAGCGGGGATTCCTCGTATCAGCATCTGGCCCATGGACCGATTCTGATTGATGATTATATCGGGGATGCCATTGCAAAGGAAGACGGTTACACCCGACATCAGGCAGCGCTGATTAAATATTGCCTGAATACAGTGGCGATGAACGGATTCCGGATCACCGGCAAGTTAATCTGGTCCGCACTGCAGTTGGTGTTGATTTATCATATGAATCCCAATGATGCGGTGGGTCTGTACAATAAATATGTGGGCGATTGGGGCGGAGAATCCAAGCAGTATCGTTTTGATGCCGTGAAAAACGGCGAAGTGGTACGCTCCATCATCAAGACGCCTATGACCAAGTCCTGCCTACAGGTGATCTGCAGTCACACACAGTTGACAGAAAAGAACACCTATGATGTGGCGGAACTTCGGATCAAGGCTGCGGACGAATTTGGCAATCAACTGTATTATATGCAGGAGCCGATTGCCGTGTCGGTGGAAGGTCCGCTGGCCGTCATCGGACCGAAGACGGTGGTGCTGCGAGGTGGCATGACCGGTATCTATGTAAAATCTACAGGTGTATCCGGTGATGCAAAGATTACACTTCATTGCGGGGATATGGAGCCTGTGGTGATAAATATGCAGGTGACTGCGGAAACGAGGGAGGATAAGTAATGGAAGAGAAGTCGAAAGTTATTTTTGGTAATGTCATGAGTGACAAAGTGTACAACAAGGCAGTAAAGTCGAAGCAAAAGTACATGAAAAAATACGGAGATGATTCCAATGTAGATTACCCGGTGTACATTCAGAAAAACGAACATATCGGTGATTCCTTAGGGGTCTATGATATTCTGCTGAAAGAAGGACAGAGCCCGGAGGCATTTGATCATGAAAAAGGGATTATCGTGGGTAATATTCGTATGGGATTTGGTCATTACCGGATTTCCATGGCAATGGCTTCCGCAGCAAAGGCCATGGGATATACGCCTTATTGGATGGACTTAAACGGCTATCCGCAGACTACCTGTACCAAAGTGATCAGTGCACAGAATGATCTCTATTCGCTGGGATCCCGCCTGTCTAAGAATGCACTTTTTAACAAGTTCGTGTGGGAGCCTATGAATTATGAAGGATTTCGGGCATTGTCCTACAATGCATCTGACCAGAAGAATGCGGAACTGATGGCACCGGTGTATCGTAATGTTCCCAAGGATATTCCGGTAATCGGGACACATGTATGGCCGGCGCAGGCTGCCATTCATGCAGGCATGAAATACGTGGTGAATGCCATCCCGGACAACTGGCCCATGGCACTGCATTTTGCTGAGGGCAGTATACATACCATTCAGTGTAAAAACGCCTATATGGGCTATCGCATCTGCAACGGCATGAATAAGGATGCGGTATGTAAGGAGATGCCCAACGATGCACTGGTCTACACGGGACATTATATCGATCACGAACTGGTGTCCAATATCGAGTCGGATTGTGATGCCAGACTGGAACGTAAGAGAAATGGCAAGCCTATGCGCTTTTTGCTGACCATCGGTGGAGCCGGTGCACAGAAAGAAATCTTCGCAGCCATCATCCAATATCTGTTGCCAAAGATCAAAGAGAATCAGGCAGCGTTGTATGTGAATGTGGGTGATTATAAGAATGTGTGGGATGATCTTTCCAAAGAGATTCCGGAGATGGCATCGGTGGTGACGGAACACTTCAATGAGTTTGAACAGACCACAGCGTTCGCGGAGGAAGCGTTACAGGGTGATGTGACAGGAATTCACGCATTCTATCACGAAAATATCTTTGAAGCAGTTTATTGTACGAATCTGTTGATGCGCAGTTGCGATGTGCTGGTAACCAAGCCCAGCGAGTTGGCCTTTTATCCGGTTCCGAAACTGTTCATCAAGCGTGTTGGTAAACACGAGATGTGGGGAGCGATTCATTCTGCTGAGATGGGAGATGGTACGCTGGAGTGCCGTGATATCCCCCATACCTTGCAGATGATTGATCTGTTTATGAAAGATGAACAACTGTTGCGGGAGATGTGCGACAGCATTAAGTTAAATAAGTCCATCGGACTATATGATGGTGCTTATAAAGTGGTAGAGATTGCCATGGGAATGAAAGAGTAGAGTAGTGAAACAAGGGGTTTAGGAGGTTAAACAATGGAAACAAAGAAAAGTTTAAATGGCGCAGAGAAGTTTGCCTATGGTATTGGTGCGGTAGGCAAGGATATGGTCTATATGCTTTCCGCTTCTTATATTCTGTATTATTATCAGGATATTATGGGTGTGAGTGCAATTGCAATGGGTGTTATTCTTGCCGTTGCCCGTGTATTTGATGCATTCAATGATCCGATCATGGGAGTTATTGTTGCCAAGACAAAGACACGTTGGGGCAAGTTCCGCCCGTGGCTGTTTATTGGAACACTGTTCAATGCGGTCATCCTGTATCTGATGTTTGCGGCACCACCAACCTTGAGCGGCGGCGGACTGGTGGCTTATGCAGCTGTTACATACATCCTATGGGGCGTAACCTATACCATGATGGATATTCCCTATTGGTCAATGGTTCCTGCATTTACACAGGCCGGAAAAGAACGTGAGAATTTATCTGCACTTGCACGTTCCTGCGCCGGTGTGGGTTCTGCCATCATTTCCATCGTAACGGTTATGGCAGTATCTGCCCTGGGTCATGCCTTTGGCAGCGATGCGGATTATGAGCGCGTCGGTTTTAAATATGTGGCATTGATTGTAGCGATTTTGTTTGTGGTATTTATTACGATTACCTGTGCTACCATCCGCGAAAAATCATCCGTTGAGATGCAGTCGGCATCGGTAGGAGATATGTTTAAGGCGTTGGTGCAGAACGATCAGGCAATGACGGTGGTTATTGCAATCGTTATGATTAATACGGCGCTCTACATCACACAGAACCTGTTAATTTACTTCTTTAAATATGATTTCAGTCCGGCAAATTGGGAAGGCAATTATACACTGTTCAATACCTGTGGCGGTGCATTCCAGATCCTGGCAATGATGCTTCTGTTCCCGCTTTTGCGCAAGTTTATGAACACCATGAAGATCTTTACCCTCAGTTTTGTGATGGCGTTGTCCGGCTATGTTATCATCCTGTTCATCTCCGCATCCGGCACCACCAATGTCTATCTGCTTTTGATTCCGGCATTTCTGATCATGGCAGCCATCGGTATGCTGAACGTGGGGATTACGGTCTTTCTTGCCAATACCGTTGATTATGGCGAGTTAAAGAATGGACGAAGAGATGAGTCTGTCATTTTCTCCATGCAGACCTTTGTTGTAAAATTGGCATCCGGTATTTCTGCGCTGGCAGCATCCGTGGTACTGACGATATTCAACATCCAGAAAGATGAAACCGGCGTGCTCAGCGAACTATCCGATGGACAGCGACTGGGATTGCGCGGATGTATGACGATTATTCCAATCGTAGTTCTGATTATCGGTTATCTGGTTTATAAGAAGCATTACAAACTGACCGATGAAAAATTGGAAGAAATCACACAGGAACTGGAGCAGAAGAGAGCGTAAGGAAAATCGAAAAGGGGGACGGACAATGATAGAGATTCGGGACGGTTTTTATGCATTACATACAAAGGAGACCACGTATGCGTTTCGTGTCATGGAAACAGGACAGTTGGAGCACCTGTATTATGG
>CAMAKU010000033.1 GCA_945836255.1 uncultured Roseburia sp.
ACCACATTCTCTGTGGCATCCCCGCGAAACACGGCACTGCCCGCCACAATAATATTGGCTCCCGCTTTCAACGCATCATCTACATTGTCCAGTGTAATCCCACCGTCCACTTCAATATCCAACTTAATCCCCTGCTCACCCAGCATGCGTCGCAATTCCACTACTTTGTCCAACGTATAGGGAATCAATGTCTGTCCGCCAACCCCCGGGTTCACTGTCATCACCAGTACCATATCCACCTGTTCTAACACATGGCGCAATACTTCCAGTGGCGTTGCCGGATTGATGGCAACCCCTGCCAACACGCCCAGTTCCTTGATATGTGCAATGGTGCGATCCAAATGGGTACATGCCTCCGCATGCACCGTGATAATGTCTGCCCCGGCTTTTGCGAAGTCCTCGACATAACGGTCCGGCTCTTTAATCATCAGATGAACATCAAGAATCTTATCCGTGTATTGCCGTAGTGAGGCAATCACCGGAGGTCCAATGGTAATACAGGGCACGAACATCCCATCCATCACATCAATGTGAATATACTGTGCTCCGGCCTCATCAACCCTCTGTATTTCTTCTGCCAGCCGACCGTAATCCGCCGACAATATGGATGGTGATAAACAATTCATCCCTGCCTCCTAATATTTTTTGGCATTCGCCAATTCTTCATATAATAACTTGTAGTTCTCGTAGCGTGTCTGGGCAATCTCCCCCCGGGCCAACGCTTCTTTGATTCTGCAATCCGGTTCGTTGATATGCACGCATCCCTGAAAACGGCACATATCCTCGTAACGGACAAATTCCGGATAGTATTCCCTGAGTTCTTCTGCCGCAATCTCCGGAATATACATGGAACTGAATCCGGGGGTGTCCATGATAAAAGTCTCATCCTCAATGTAAATTAGTTCACTGTGGCGTGTGGTGTGCTTACCCCGGCCAATCTTTTCACTGACACCACCGGTCTCCATAACCACCTGCTGCTGCAACTGATTAATCAGGGTGGACTTCCCCACACCGGAAGGTCCCGCCACCGTGGTGGTCTTGCCCCGCAGCAGTGCAAGAACCTCATCCTTCCCCTTGCCCGCAGATGCCTGGGTAAAATGAACCGGATATCCGGCGCTGCCATAAATCTCCGCCAATCGCATATGCTCCGAAGTATCACAGAGATCCTCTTTATTGAAGCAGATATGCACCGGCACATCCTGATAGGCCATCATGACAAGAAAGCGATCCAAAAGATTCAGATTCGGCTTGGGAGAATCCATGGCAAAAATCACCAGCGCTTGGTCGATATTGGCCACTGCCGGACGAATCAGAACATTCTTCCGGGGAAGAATCTCCACCACATTTCCGGTATGCGCCGTCTCATCTAATACATCTATCTGTACCAGATCCCCCACCAGAGGCTTCATTTGTTTTTTGCGGAAAACGCCCTTGGCCTTACACTCATAAATTCCGGATCCTGCTACGAACACGTAGTAGAACCCGGAAATTCCTTTTACAATCTTTCCTACCATAAAGATCCTTTATTATTGCTTTGTGAAAGATACCGCTCTGTCCTCAGAGACACCGTCTCCGGTAATGCGGATGGTTCCAGTCGATGTGGCAATATCCTTCGCACTGATGTTAATAGACTGACCGTCTGTAAGTGACCAGGATGACAGACTCACACCCTCTGCATCCAGCAAAGTCACCGTCACCGGCACGCCATAATTATTGCGAACCTCACCGGTATAACTGTAATACTCCGGCTTCTTACCATCACTGATGACCAGATCCACGGAAGTACCGGCTTCCACAGTCTTACCTTGTGCGATTCCCTGACTGATAACACGTCCGGCAGCCACATTATTGCTGTATTCTGTGGTGATATTGCCCACGGACAATCCTACCGCTGCCAGTGCATTGGCTGCTTCCTGCTGTGTCTTACCATTCAAAGACGGTACCTGTACAGACTGGATACCGGCGCTGACCACGATTGTAATCGTATCGCCCTTCTTACCGGTACCTGTCGGTGTCTGGCTGATGACCGTACCCTCTGCCACCGTTGCACTGTATTCAAAGGTGCGGTTGCACTTAAATCCTTTGTCCTCCAGCGTCTTCATTGCCGAACTGTCTGACATTCCCTCGACACTTGGAATCTCCAAATCTCCGGCACCACTGCTGACTGTGATCTTGACATCCTCATCCACAGACACCATTTCGCCCTCTTCATACTGTTGCTCCATGACGATGCCTTCTTCCACATCATCGGAAGATTTGTATACGATCTCATAGGGGATGCCGGCCTTTTTCAAAGCTGCTTTGGCATCCTCTTCATCCATGCCAACCACGTCGATCATCTCGACCTTCTCAGAACTCTCCTGATTATCTTTGTCCTTGGATGTTCCAAAATGGAACAACCCGAAGAAACTACCTGCAATATACACTACGATCGCGATGATGATGACCGCCGCAGCAATTCCCATAATCGTAATCGCCTTTTCCAGTTTCGGATTCACCGGGCCGTCTTCTTCCTCATCGTCCTCGTCCAGTTCGTCCGCATCCTCCTGCAATTCTTTTTGAATCTGCTCCTGCTCATCCGAAGTGATGACACGGGTTCGCTCTGCCTCATCTGCATCCACAATAGTGACAAAGTCCTCATTGGGGCTCACCAATGCCTTTTTCAAATCCAGCAACAGATCTTCCATATTGGCATATCTGCGATCCGGGCTCTTCATAGTACACTTGAGAATGATCTTTTCCAGACTGATGGGCAAATCTGCTGCGTAGGCAGACGGTGCCACCATCTCTTCCTGTAAATGCTGCAATGCAACCGCAACTGTGGTATCCCCGTCAAAAGGTACCCGTCCGGTCACCATCTCATACATGACAATACCCAGCGAATAGATATCACTCTTACCGTCCACATAACCATTTCTTGCCTGCTCCGGTGATGCATAATGGACGGAACCCATCACATCCGCATGGATGGTATTGGAACTGGAGGCTCTGGCAATACCAAAATCTGTGACTTTGACCTTACCCTCCGTAGAAATAATAATGTTCTGCGGCTTGATATCCCGATGGATGATTCCTTTATTATGGGCAGCCTCGATTCCTCTGCCTACCTGAATGGCAATACTGATGGCCTCTTTAAAATTCAACTGGCCCTTTTTCTCGATATACGTCTTCAGCGTAATCCCTTCCACGTATTCCATCACGATGTAATACATGCCATTCTCGCTGCCTACATCATAAATGTTAACGATATTGGCATGCTCCAATCCTGCTGCGGACTGGGCCTCGGAACGGAACTTGGTGACAAATGTCACATCCTCGGCAAATTCCTGCTTCAAGATCTTCACAGCAACTTCTCTGCCCAGAATGTGGTCTTTTGCCTTATACACATCCGACATGCCGCCGGTTCCGACCTTGTCTAAAATCTCATAACGATCTGCAATATAACTTCCTCTTGTCAACATTCTTTCACCTCATCAGAAAATGGTTCTATCACGATCACCGTAATATTGTCTCTGCCGCCATTGGCATTGGCCCGTTCAACCAGGCTCGCTGCTTTCTCATCTATGTCTGTCTCCGATGCCAGAATCTGTGTGATCTCTTCCTCCTTAACCATAGTGGTCAAACCATCGGTACACATCAGAATGACATCTCCTGCATGCAACTGTTCATCAAAAAAATCTGTCCTGACCTCCTGCTCGGCACCCACTGCCCGCGTGATCAGATTACGCTTGGGATGATTCCGGGCTGCTTCCTTTGGGACTTCGCCCTTGCGTACCATCTCTTCCACAACCGAATGGTCCCGGGTGATTTGTCGCAATCCATCCTGCCCCAGAAGATACAGACGACTGTCGCCTACATTCGCCACAGACAGATGTCCCTCCTGCAACGTGGCAACCACCACAGTTGTCCCCATTCCTGCCTTCGTCACATCCTGTGCTGCCTCTTCATAAATCGCACGATTTGCTGTTGTAATTCCCTGATCAATGATCTGGATCGGCTGCATTCCCTCCCCGGTTGCAACCTGTGTCTTAAGCACATCGATTGCAAGGCTGGAAGCATACTCTCCCGCATTATGTCCACCCATGCCATCGGCAATCACAAACAAATTCGGCAAAGTACCGATCTTGTGATCCGTGGCAAACGCGGCATCCTGATTCTTGGAGCGCATTCGTCCGACATCCGTCAAAACAGAATACTTCATGTAATTTACCTTTCTTATGTCTCGGAAATATGTCTACGTCTAAGTTGTCCACAGGCCCCGTCGATATCACGGCCCATTTCCCTTCTAATAGTAACATTTCTCCCGTATTTTTCAAGTTTATTTTTAAACGCCTCAACCGCCCCGCGGCTGGACTGCACGTAATCCCGTTCCTTAATCGGGTTCACGGGAATCAGATTGATATGGCAGTTCACATCCGCAATCAGCGCTGCCAGTTCCGCAGCATCCGCTTCGCTGTCGTTGACTCCTGCCACCAGACTGTACTCAAAGGTGATCCTGCGTCCGGTCTGTTCAAAATAATATCGGCAGGCGTCCACCACCTCCTGAATGTCGTACCGATTCGCCACCGGCATCAGTTCCAGACGCTTCTGCTGATTTGATGCATGCAAAGAAAGCGCCAGTGTAATCTGTAAATGTTCCTCTGCCAGCATTCGAATCCTGGGCACGATACCACAGGTAGAAACGGTAAGATTGCGCTGGCTGATATTGCTGCCGTGTTCATCCGTAAGCAGTCGAATGAAGCGTAGCAGATTGTCATAATTGTCCATGGGCTCTCCGGTACCCATCACCACCACATGGGAGACCCGTTCTCCGGTGGCCCGCTCAATAGCATAGATCTGGTCGAGGATCTCCGAGGGCTGCAAATTGCGCACCAGACCATCCAGCGTGGACGCGCAGAATCTGCATCCCATGCGACATCCCACCTGGGAGGAGACACATACGGAATTGCCGTGCTTATAGCGCATCAGCACACTCTCCACCATATTGCCGTCGGCAAGGGCAAACAGATACTTCCGCGTATCGTCCTCTTTGGAAATCTGGCACTCCACCTGCGTAAGTGCCGTATAGACTGTGCTTTCTGCTAATTTCTGCCGCAACTTACCCGGAAGATTGGTCATCTCATCATAGGATGCCACCTTATGGACATGCATCCACTCATAGAGTTGTTTGCCCCGAAAAGGCTTTTCTCCCAGAGACTCCACAAAGGAGAGTACTTCCTCATAGGTCAGGGATTTGATGTCAATCCTGCTTTGTTCTGTCATGTCTGATCCTGCTTCTTTCTCATCCGCGCATAAAAAAATCCGTCCTGCGTTCCCGCCATGGGCAGTAACTGCTGACTAGTCTCCAGCGTAAATTCCGGATGTTCTTGTAAAAACCATGCCACATTGTCCTGATTTTCTCCCCGGTACACCGTACAGGTAGAGTAAAGCAGCACACCGCCCGGTTTTACATACTGACCTACCACCGATAAAATCTGTCGCTGCAATTGCACCAGATCCTGTTGCTTCTGTGGTGTCATATGGTACTTGATATCCGGTTTGCCTGCAATCACCCCAAGCCCGGAACAGGGTGCATCACAAAGAACAATATCTGCTGTCTCCACCGATGCCGGGTCTAAGACAGTGGCATCCATCTTGACGGCACGAATATTTGTAAGGCCACTGCGTCGGATATTCTCCTGCATCAATGACACCTTGTAATCCGAGACATCCCTCGCCTCCACACTGCCGGTATTCTGCAAGAGTTCCGCCGCATGCAGACTCTTACCGCCGGGGGCAGCACACACGTCCAAGATATGGTCGCCCTGCCTGATTCCTGCCACA
This sequence comes from uncultured Roseburia sp., assembly GCA_945836255.1. Lineage (GTDB taxonomy): Bacteria > Bacillota > Clostridia > Lachnospirales > Lachnospiraceae > Pararoseburia. The sequence continues at coordinate 5,824 of CAMAKU010000033.1, forward strand.
TGTGCCACCATCATGGAACTAAAATCCTGTATGTAAAAGTATCCTTGCTGAAATTCCGGGATCTGGCTCAGATGGTCATACCCGTCAATATAGAGTGCATCCTCCATCTGCTCACAGGGCTCCACCGTGATTGCTTCCCCTGTCAACCGTTCCATCAGTTCCTGCCTTGCAATGCGGGAAGTATTCACCCGCACACAAGTCTTTTTCTCCGCTAGCAGCGCTTCCAGCATCTGACGCAGCGTCGCCTCATCATACTGCTGGCTCCACTCATCAATAATCCACTGAGGCATGGAATATTCCACACTGAGAGAATCATAGGTGATGCTATCTTTGTTTCTGGCAATATTGCGCAACACGCCGTTGACAAATCCGGACAGACCCGCATAGCCCCGCTTCTTGGCCAATTTCACCGCTTCATTACAGACAGCCGCATCCGGCACACCGTCCAGAAACAGAATCTGATAGACACTGCTGCGCAGAATCGTGCGAATCACCGGCTTCATTTTCGCCACCTTGGGCTTCTTGACGGTGCCATCCAAAACCGCGTCGATCTGCAACATACGCTCAATCGTCCCTTGAGTCACACGGGTGATAAAGGCACGCTGATTTTTGGGCAAATACTGATACTTATCCAGCGTCGCCTTCAAGACCAGATGGGAATACTTGCCCTGCTCCAGCACTTCATCCAATATATCGATAATGATCTCCCTGAGATTCGGGTCAGTCACGGTCTCTTCCTCCAAACAACACAACCAGACGAAGCAGTTGCAGAATCGCTGCTGCCGCTCCGGCAACATACGTCAACGCCGCCGATTTCAATACCTTTTTCGTTCCTTTTAATTCTTCCTGCGACAGCATTCCGCTATCGTCCAGAAAATGTAACGCTCTGGAAGAAGCATTAAATTCCACCGGAAGGGTCACCAACTGGAACAACACTGCAAAAGAAAACGCGATGATCCCTGCAGTAATCAGTGTGGAACCTGTGGAACTCTGAAATAATAATCCAATCAGAATCAACGGCCACGCCAACGTAGACCCCAGGTTCGCCACCGGCACAATCGCGCTCCGAATCGTCAAGGGCGCATACGACTGCTGATGCTGAATGGCATGACCGCACTCATGCGCCGCCACACCGATGGCTGCCACACTGGAAGAATTGTACACGCTGTCTGACAGATTCAGCGTCTTATTCCGCGGATTATAATTATCCGTCAGATTCCCGGAAATATGCTGTACCGTCACATCATAAATCCCTGACATATGCAGCATACGCTCCGCTGCCTGCGCCCCAGTCATGCCGGAGGCACTGCGCACACGATTAAACTTCTGAAATGTGCGATTCACCTTAAAGGAAGCCATCAGACAGATGACTGCGCCAATGACCACCAGATAATACGTAGGATCCCAATAGAACCCATAAAATCCATATCCACCATACATATGCTAACGTACTCCTTCCTTGCTTCCATTCCGTTGTCTGCCCCCGTGACCGGAACACCGATTCACGAACCCAGAACGGTCCCCGGTGCTATCGTCCTGCCACGCAAAAAGTCAGCCACCGCCATACGTTTCTTTCCTTCCAACTGGATCTCCTCTAATACCAGAAATCCCTCACCGGTAGCAACATAGATACCATCATCTGCGACATGACAGATCTGCCCTGCCGGCAAAGCCTGCGCCTGCCCGCTACATTCCGGGCACCCCTCTGCCACCCGCGCACGCCAGATTTTCAATGTCTTGCCCTCCAACCGGGTATAGGCACTGGGCCAAGGATTCAGCCCCCGCACCAGACGCTCCAATGCCTCTGCACTCCGGGTAAAATCCAGATCGCCCAGACTTTTTTTTATCATGCCCACATGGGTTGCCTGTGTTTCATCCTGGGGTATCGGCTGGATGGTTCCCGCTGCCAGTGCTTCCATGGTCTGCACGCATAATCTGCCGCCAACCTCAGCCAGACGGTCAAACAGACTGCCGCCTGTCTCATCCGGTGCCAGCACCACTTCTTCTTTCAACAGCATATCGCCGTCATCCAGTCCTTCGCCCATCTGCATCGTTGTCACGCCGCTAACAGCATCGCCATTGATGACGGCCCACTGAATCGGCGCTGCTCCCCGATATTTGGGCAACAAGGATGCGTGCACGTTGACACATCCCAAGGGCGGAATGTCCAAGACATCCTTGGGCAGAATCTGTCCGAAAGCGGCGACAATAAAAATATCTGCTGTCTGCTCACGCAACATATGGACTGCCTCCTCGTCCCGGATTCGTTTTGGCTGATAGACGGGTATCTCCCGTTCCATCGCCCATTGCTTAACCGGGGGATACTGCACCTTACCGCCGCGGCCCTTGGGCTTATCCGGCTGTGTGACCACCAGCACAATCTGATGGCCTGCATCCCAAATCGCCTGGGCAGTGGCTACTGCAAAATCCGGTGTTCCCATAAATACGACTCTCATATCACTGTTGCCCTTTCTTATGCTTCTTCCTCTGTCAAATCAGACACATCGTGAAGACCGCCCTCCACCAATTCCGTATACATATGTCCGTCCAAGTGATCGATCTCGTGCAAAAGTGCGCGGGCCAGCAGTTCTTCTCCCTCGACTTCAAATGCTTCCATATGTTCGTTATAAGCACGCACCTTGGCATAATTCGGTCTGGTTACCTGCCCTGACTTGCCGGGCAGGGAAAGACATCCTTCCTCACCAGTCTGGGAACCGGACGTTTCCAGCACCTCCGGATTGATCAGAACGATGGGGCCATCCCCCACATCAACCACTGCCACTCTGCGCAACACGCCAACCTGCGGTGCGGCCAGTCCCACGCCATCCTTTTCATACATGGTATCAATCATATCTTCAATCAGTGTCGCAATTCGCGGCGTCACTTCCTTAATCGGACGACAGACCTTCGTCAGCACATCGTCCCCCTGAATTCTCACTTGTCTTATTGCCATAATTTTTCCCTCCAGATTCTTAAAATATGTATGCTGTTTAAAATCCACTCATAGGATCAAAGTCAAACCATATCAGGACATCCCCCAATCCCGTAGCATCCTGTAAGTATGCTTCGATGGTATCCTTCATGGTCACCAGTCTCTCGTAATCTTTATGACGCAGATAAATCACTTTGCGGTAATTATCATTGACTTTGGCAATGGACGCGTCATTGGGCCCCATACACCGTACCGTCTCATCCGTCTGACGTAGCAGTCCCGCAATCTCCTTAGCGACGCGCTCCGCCCGCTCCTGCTCCTGGGAGGTCACCATCACCACCAACATATGGGCTGCCGGAGGATATTCCATCAACCGGCGATACGCAATCTCCTGCTCGTAAAATGCAGCATAGTTCTGGGTCTGGGCAGCAACGATACTGTAATGGGTGGGCTGGTAGGTCTGAAGCACAACCTCCCCCGGTACACTGCCACGCCCGGCACGTCCCGCCGCCTGTGTCAGTAACTGGAACGTACGCTCTGCGCTGCGGTAATCTCCCGCATTCAACGACAGATCCGCCGCCAAAATACCCACCAACGTCACCTCCGGGAAATCGTGACCTTTCACAATCATCTGGGTCCCGATCAGTATGTCCGCCTCATGGTTGGCGAAGGCATCCAGAATCTGTTCATGCCCATGCTTGCCTCTGGTGGTATCCAGATCCATGCGCAGAACGCGTGCCTGGGGAAATTGCTGTTTGACAATCTCCTCAAACTTCTGTGTCCCCGCCTTGAAGCCGCCGATATACTTCGAGCCACAGGACGGACACACCGACGGTTTACTTGTTTCATAACCGCAGTAGTGGCACTTCAACTGATTCCCCCGGTGCAAACTCAGGGACACATCGCAATGGGGACATTTTATCACATGGCCACAGGCCCTGCAAGAAATAAAGCCCAGCATCCCTCTCCGATTCACAAAAAGCATAATCTGCTGGTGTTTCGCCAACCGGTCTTCCATCAACTCCTGCAAACGACGGCTGAGAACGGAGCGATTCCCCTCCCGCAGTTCCGTACGCAAATCCACAATCTCACAGGTGGGTAGCGGCTTATGTTCCACACGCTCCGTCAGCGACAACAAGGTGTATGTTCCCTCCAGCGCTTTGGCATAACTTTCCACAGATGGTGTCGCAGAACCCAGAACCACGCTGGCTTCCTGCATCTGTGCCCGGGCAATGGCCGTCTCCCGGGCATGATACCGGGGCATGGTCTCACTCTTATAAGAAGCTTCGTGCTCCTCATCAATCACAATCAGTCCCAGATTCGAAAAGGGCGTAAACAGGGCGCTCCGCGGTCCAATCATAATACGGATTTCCCCTTTTTTGGCACGTTCATATTGATCAAACCGCTCTCCCGGTGTCATCCGGGAATTCATCACCGACACCACATCCCCAAACCGTTCATAGAAGCGCATCAGGGTCTGATAGGTAAGTGCAATCTCCGGAATCAATACAATGGCAGACTGATTCTGTGCAATCGTATGTGCGATGAGTTCCATATAGACCTGTGTCTTGCCACTGCCGGTGACCCCATACAACAGATAGGTGCGGTGAATGCCCCGGCGCAGATCCTCTAACACCGTATCCACCGCCTGTTGCTGCTCATCGTTCAGACGAATCGGCGGACAACTCTGCCCCGATGCCGCCACCGGATTGCGATATACCCGGGAGGCAGTCACACGCACCCAGCCCTGCCGCTCAAAATCGCGAATCACCGATGAGGGAATGTGGAGTCCACCGGTGATGTCATCCCACGCAATCGTTCCGTGCTCCATCAATTCCTGTAACAGCCGTTCTTTCGCTTTGCTGTGTCCCTTACGAGACACCAGATTGGTAAATTCTGTACGGGCAGCCGCCTCTTCCAGGATTAGTTCCACTGTTTTCTTCTGACGTATCGACTCCTTTTTTTTGATGGGAATCACAGTCTTCAACGCCTGATTCATGGTGGAACCATAGTTACGCTTGATCCAGGATGCCAGTGCAATCAACTGAGACTCCACTGCAATACTGTCTTTCGCCACGCCGCAGATGGGCTTGATGCGCTCCGGCGCAATTTTCGGCTCCTCTGCCATATCCACCACAAATCCTTTGACACGGCGATCACCATTGCCAAAAGGTATCACCACCTGAGAGCCGACGCGAACCGCATCCTGCAACTGCAACGGGATCTCGTACTGAAATGTCTTATCCAGTTTTTCGTGAGAGATATCAATAATCACATCCGCATACTTCATGGATGCTGTATTCCTTTCCAATAATAGTAAATGCTTACGATTCCTGTTGTAGTTCCTCTAGTACCTCTGCAATCAATACCCGTTCATCCATGGGGTACTTCTTGCCTTTGATCTCCTGATAATCCTCATGACCTTTCCCGGCCAGCACAATGATATCTCCCGGCTGTCCATGGGAAATGGCATAACGAATCGCTTCCTTCCGGTCGATAATCTCTACATACTGACCATCCGTCTTATCAATCCCCTGCTTGATATCATCAATGATGGCCTGAGGCTCCTCAAATCTGGGATTATCCGAGGTAATGATTGTCAGGTCTGCCAAATGACCGGACACCTCTCCCATCTCGTAACGTCGCAGTTTGGAGCGGTTACCGCCACAGCCAAACAGACAAACCAGTCGCTTTGGTTCGTATTCTTTCAAAGTCGTCAACAAACTCTCCAGACTCATGGCATTGTGTGCATAATCAATCATCAGGGTAAATTCATCCGATACATGCACCAGTTCGATTCGTCCCTTCACATGGGCTCCCTGCAATGCCCGCTGCATCGTCGCAAGGCTGGCTCCATAGTGTCGGCAAATTGCCACGGCGGTCAGTGAATTGTAGACACTGAATCGTCCCGGAAGCGGAATCTCAATGGTTCCCTCAAGAAGGCCGGTTAGTTCATAGGAAACACCTAAATGTCCGCCATCCCGCACCAATTGCATATTGGTGGCACGCAGATCTGCCTTCTCCGAAAAGCCATAGGTCTGAACTTCACAGGTATGTCCCTCTAGCACCGCGTCCACATGAGCGTCATCCGCATTCAGGATGCCTAACCGGCACTTGGTAAATAACATAGCCTTACATGCCAGATACTCCTCGAAGGACGCATGCTCATTGGGGCCGATGTGATCCGGTTCGATATTGGTAAAAATACCGATATCAAAAGTAAATCCGTCCACCCGGCGCATCATCAGTCCCTGTGAAGACACCTCCATCACCGCGTACTCACATCCGGCATCCAGCATCTTGCGGAAATATTCCTGTACCACATAGGATTCCGGGGTAGTATTATTGGCAGGAATCACCTCATCTCCGATAATCGCCTCGATGGTTCCAATTAACCCCACGCGATATCCGGCATTTTCCAGAATGGATTTCACCATGTAGGTGGTGGTGGTCTTGCCCTTGGTCCCCGTAATGCCGATCACCTTCAGGGTATCCGCCGGATAATCGAAGTAAGCTGCCGCCAGATAAGCCAGTGCCTGTCTGGTATCCTCCACACGGATGACCGTCACACAGGAAGGCACATCCACTTCCTCCTCCACTACCAGTACACTGGCGCCTTTTTCTACTACTTCTGCTACAAAAGAATGACCGTCGACTGCAGTTCCCCGAATGCAGACAAACAACGAATCCTCTTCCACCTTGCGGGAATCATAGACCAGTGTCGTAATCCCACGGTCAAGAGTTCCCTGCAATAAGGTATAGTCTAATTTTTCCAATAAACCTCGTAATTCTTTCATCATCATCTCGCCTCATTTTCTCATGAAATCCATAAAATCGGTGCCGTTTTGCTGTCTTCTTGGGGCTTTCCCCTATGACATCCATGACCGGCACACCCCACTATCTTTACCAGTATAACAAATCTATGACCGAAAATCCATGCCACGCCAAAGAACTTGTCCTCCATTCTTGAATTTTCGCTCTTTGTAGTATATGATTATTTCAATAAAAAATAACGGAGGTATGTTATGCGACATCTTATGAGCCCTCTTGATTTTACTACAGAGGAACTAGAACAACTTATGGATTTAGCAGATGACATGCGGCTGCACCCTGAGCAATATGCCGATGCCTGTCATGGCAAGAAGCTTGCTACCTGTTTTTATGAACCCAGTACACGCACCCGCTTGAGTTTTGAGGCAGCGATGCTGAACCTCGGTGGTTCCGTACTTGGTTTTTCCAGTGCCGACAGCAGTTCAGCTGCCAAAGGCGAAAGTGTTTCCGATACGATTCGTGTCATTTCCAGTTATGCAGATATTTGTGCCATGCGTCATCCCAAGGAAGGTGCTCCTTTGGTCGCTTCTTCCCATTCCCGTATCCCGGTGATCAATGCCGGTGACGGCGGACATCAACACCCGACGCAGACACTTACCGATCTCTATACGATTCGTTCTCTGAACGGCTCCATTGGCAATCTAACCATTGGGCTCTGCGGCGATCTGAAATTCGGACGTACTGTCCACTCTCTGATCAATGCTCTTGTTCGTTATCCCAATATTAAATTCATACTGATTTCACCGGAGGAACTTCGCATTCCCGAATACATCCGGGAAGATGTCCTGGATCGGAATGAAATTCCCTACGTGGAGATGGAACGTCTGGAGGATGCGATGCCGCAACTGGATATTCTATACATGACCCGTGTGCAGCGAGAACGATTCTTCAATGAAGAGGACTACCTGCGCATGAAGGATTTCTATATTCTGAACAGTGAAAAAATGACTCTGGCGAAAGATAATATGATGGTTCTGCACCCACTTCCCCGAGTCAATGAGATCTCTGTGGAGGTGGACGATGACCCCAGAGCCGCCTATTTCAAGCAGGCACAGTACGGCGTCTACATCCGAATGGCGCTAATCTATACGTTATTGGAGGTTCAGCCATGTTAAATATCAGTGGAATTCATGAAGGATTTGTACTAGACCATATCAAAGCAGGTATGAGCATGAAGATTTACCATGATCTGCATCTTGACCAGTTTGATTGTACGGTAGCGATCATTATGAACGCAAAGAGTAATAAGATGGGAACGAAAGACATCATCAAGGTCGAGTGCCCCATTGACGCACTGGATCTGGATATTCTCGGCTATATTGATCACAACATCACCGTCAATGTCATTCAGGGAGATGTAATCGTAGACAAAAAGGTTCTGACACTTCCCCGTAAGATTAAGAATGTCATTTCCTGCAAGAATCCGAGGTGCATCACCTCCATCGAGCAGGAGCTGGATCAGATTTTTGTTCTCACGGATGAAGAAAGAGAAATCTACCGCTGTAAATATTGCGAAGAGAAGTTCCAAAAGCAGTCCTGAGACTCACAGACACCGCGGTCCAAAACAACAGAAATTACAAAAGATGTTCAGCAGCAGCATATTGAAACACCAACGTGTGACACCACTGTAAGGTCTCTCATAAGCAGAGCCTCTCGCCTCGTACCATTCGTTGCCGAATTCAAGATGCTGCTGATACTGACGATATTGGAAATTGCCCGGTTCCAGCGCCACCGCACGCCTCGCATACTCTTTGGCGTTCACCAGATTGCCGAGGCCTTCGCTGGCAATCGCCGCATAATAATACCAACGTCCATTACGTCCGGCATCCGGAATGCTGTTCAGTACATTCATGGCTTCCGCGAAATGGCGGCTGTTAATATAATTGGCTGCCGCACGCATCTCATTGGATTCCTGTCCATAACTACTCTGTGCTGACTGACCGGAGAATCCGCCATAGCCATAATCATAGCCACCAAATCCGGCCCCCTGCTGGCGTTCTTTCATAATCTGATCGTACGCCTGTTGCACTTCCTTGAACCGTTCCTCCGCCTGTGCCTTGTTGGGGTTGTTCACATTGGCATCCGGATGGTACTTGCGGCTCAACGCGCGATATGCTTTTTTGATCTCGTCCTCGGATGCATCACGGGATACGCCCAACACCCTATATGGATCTGACATGGAATTGCCCTCCCAAATCTATCGTTCTTAACCAGCGCTTTACTTGCGCTTCTTTTCCTTTAATTGGAGATACTCATATTTCGTCCATACACCGGAATACAGAATATTGCGTAAGATCTCTGCATGCTGTAAAACTGGCATGCGCTCGAAAGATTTTGCACACTCTGACATCAGACAGGTCAGGGTAGAACGGCAGAACGTCTCATATTCCTGATTCGACTCCACCTGCAACGTCAAAAGCGGATTGTAGTTGCCCTTTTTCTGATCCGTCTTCAGATCTTCATAGGCATCCAACAGATAGATGAACTTGCCCATGTAGAATCCCATACTCTCCAAGTCCTTGGACCATTCATCCTCACGCCACTGAAAAATGGCACCTAGCATCTCTCCGGTGTAACCTGCAACAATGTCGATATTCGTCTCCTTGCGTGCCTCAGCCTCGGAAAGTCTCTTCATATAAGTCTCGACTGCACTCACCTGTCTGGGATAGCGGATGGCAATCCGCTGATAATCCTTGCGCAGTGCCTTCGCCATGGTCTGCTTGATATGACTACCGTCATCCTCATAGTCATCCATCAGACTATGATAACTCAACACAATATCCATGGCTGCCGCATATTCCGTGGCAGCATTGATATAGGCTGTCTTACGCCTCGTGGGATGAACCGGACACAGAAATGCATTTTCCTCATTGTCCAATTCATACAACCCGGTCAACAGAATCAACAGAAATGTCATGTCATAATTCAACAGCATCTGTCCCTTGATACCGCCTTCTTTCTTTAACTGCTGGCACAAACCGCAATAATACGCCTGATAGGTTTTTTCATCTTCCGCATGTAATTCCTTGCGATTCACATTGATATAACCAAACATCCTCTACCTCTGCTCAACGCATCTTAGATCCGCACCAATCAAGTACGCTTAATAAACTCCATCTTACACTTGGGACAGGTAATACAGATCTTACCCTTCCCCTTGGGTGCCCGAATCTTCTGCTTGCAGGAGGGGCAATAAAAAATCTTGTAGATCTTACGCTGTTCCCTGTCATAGACGGCCTTGCTCTTCTGATACCGGATCTTGCCGGCAAGATTCCGAAAAAAAGCACGTATCTTGTCCGTCATGCGCAAATACTGCTGATTCTCATAGTAGCGCTTCTGTATATTGCGGGACATCATGCGAAAATAACTATATACCAACGAGGCGATTGCCAACAGATACACAATCGGATTGTGATTGAACATGGTAATTACAATCAAAATCAACGACAGATACAAAAAGAACTTCGCCAATTGATCTGTCCCGTTTCTCCCCATCATAAATCGAGCCATTCTTTCTCTCATGCCATACACCTCGTTTTCCAAACTGAAATACTTACGAGATAACTCTAGCATTTTGATGGCGAAAGTCAATAAAAGGGCAGATGATTTAATAAAGATTTTAGAATCTGTTTACAAATCATCCGCCTTAATTTCTAATTTTAAAATAACAGCACCGGGGCTGCTACCGCCATGCAACCGTACAACATAGGCATATGCGAAACTTTCGCTGTGTTCCAGCGATGGTTTACGAAATAGGATTGTGATGCATTTTTATCTGACTGCTTTTCCTATCACAGAATGCGGCAATGCCAACCGATGGGATTTCCTTTTGTCCATCAAGTTTGTCTTCGTAAGGTTAGACAGATTGTACCCCGCGGTTCGCCTAGATGCGGATGTGAATGCGTGCATTCGTGACTGCCT
>CAMAKU010000034.1 GCA_945836255.1 uncultured Roseburia sp.
ACATTGGTGGCATCATAGTACATGCCGTCTTCCATATTACCTGTAATCGTATAAAGCGGGACGAGATCTTCGTCTGCTGCGTCTGAAGTGTCTTTGGGCATGGCCAGTTCCCGCTCGATGGCGATCATGGTGCGCACCGCCTGTTGCCGTTCCGGCGACAGCGAACGATAGTCAATGAGTACCTGCATTTCCGGTACGATATTCCCACATAGTTCAAAAAAGAATTTGCCGGTAGCCTGATATACCTGGTAGGCTACGTAAATCGGTATTTTGGCAGACTTTCCCGAAATCATATATTTGTAAGCGGCGAGAGATATGTTCAGTTGGTCTGCCATCTGGGCCTGTGTCAGCCCCATAGTTTCCCGCTCTTTTTCCAGATTTTCTATAAAACGTCTCGTAATCTCATTGTTGGTCATAAATCTGTAATAATCTCCTATAAGTTACCAAAAGTATATTTTTTTGACTCTTTTTTTATTATAATCGTTTCTTATTTATAAATCTAGTAGAGAATTTCGACTTGAGTGTCTGTTATAATCCCTAGTATCGAATCCTGTAATATCGTTTTCTGGAAAGTACCGGCGGTGTGCGTCTGACGGAGATGATTTCGTCAAGCAGTGCATCCTACAAATCTGGCGGGGAGACTTGAGTCCGTTAGGTTGGGGTGATAGAATAAGGGGGAATGGAAAGCACACGAATGGAGTAGTCAGTATGAACGATATTGCCATATTACTTGCCACCTATCAGGGGGCACGATATGTAGAGCAGATGCTGGAGTCACTGGAGGGGCAGACCTGCAAGGAGTTTGTCTGTTATATCCATGATGACGGCTCTGACGACGGTACCAACGAAATCGTTGACCGTTGGATTGCGAATCATCCGACCCGTTTTCGTCGGTTAGTCGGACCGGTGCAGGGGTCTGCCAGGGATAATTTCCTATGGATGTTATCTATGGTAGATGCGACGTATTATATGTTTGCAGACCAGGATGATGTATGGCTTCCACAGAAAATAGAAAAAAGTCTTGCCTGTCTGACACAGACACTGGGGAAATGTACCGGTTTTGCGCAATCAGAGGAACCGCCGGTATGCGTTTTTACGGATATGTATGTGACGGACGCAGAACTTCATGTCACGGATGCCTCTTTCATTCGCTATATTGGTAGAGATCCGCATCGGGTCGCATGCGCCCAGATTATCATTGATAATCCGGCGGCAGGTTGTACAATGCTGTTTAACCGTCCGCTGCGGGAGGCGGCTTTGCAATTGCAGGACAATAGTCGTGTGGAGATGCATGACGTGTGGGTGCTGGCACTTGCCGCGGCTTATGGAAAGCAACATGTAGGTGTGGTGGATGAACCACTGGTGTACTATCGACAGCATGGTGCAAACGAGATGGGCGCCAAGTCTGAGACGATAGGACATAAGATTCTCCGCAATGTGGGGGATCTTCTGACGGGAAAAATACGGGGGGAGAAGCAGGCATTTATTATGCAGGCGCGGAATTTGGCCGGACAACTCTGTCTGGTGGACAGTATTCCGGAAGAACAGAAGAAGATGTTAAGTGCATTCGCTCAGGTGGGCAAGTTACCCAAAGGGCAGAGAGTGCGATTTTATAAAAATAACGGGTTCACAAGACTGCACGGTACCACATGGATGTATTTCTGGGTCTGATACTGTGCAGTAGCACAGGGAGAGATTAATGAAGAAAATAAGTGTGGGAATAGCAGACGACAATGAGATCTCGCTGGAGATTCTCAAGATGATTACAGAAGAGGCAGAGGAACTGGAATTGGTGGGAGCAGCCAGCAACGGACAGGAGGCGCTGGAGTTGATCTGGGAGGAGCATCCCGACGTGATGCTGCTGGATATCATCATGCCAACGGTGGATGGATTGGATGTGCTGGCCATTACGAAACAGAACGCGGATATTCATACGAAGTTTATCATGGTCAGTGCCATCGGTGACGAGAAGATTACGGCAGATGCTTTTGCCATGGGCGCGGATTACTATATCATGAAGCCCTTTCATGCGGAAATGGTGTTGCGTGATATTAAACGCATCATGAAAAAGCCGGAACGCACGACGACTGCCCAGCGCATTTTTGAGAATCCGCAATGTGATGAGGAGCGGCATCTCAACCGGCGGATTACCCGGATGCTGCTTGCGGTGGGCATCCCGGCACAGTTGAACGGTTATCAGTATCTGCGGGATGCGATTCATATGACGGTGGAAGATACGGAGAATATTTCTGCGGTGACGAAGACGTTGTACCCCATGTTGGCTGAGAAGTACCATGTGACAACGGGCAGCGTGGAGCGTGCCATCCGTCATGCCATTGAGACCTCATGGAAACGTGGCAGTGTCGAGACCATTGACAAAGTCTTCGGGTATACGATTGCCGATGGCAAAGGGAAGCCGACCAATTCAGAATTTATTGCCATGATTGCGGACCATATCCGTATGGGTTATCAGATCTAGCGGTGGCAGGCGCTTTTTGACACCTAATCTCAAAAGTGGTACAATGCTCTCATTCTTATAGATGATTCTCCGATGAGGAGGTAAGCGATGAGGGAAGAAGATATCTTTGACCGGATCGTATCGGTATCGTGGCTTCGCTGGTTTCGACCGATTTATTATCGATATCGTGAGATGTGGTTATATGCTCTGTTTGGACTGGGAACGGTACTGATTAACCTGTTTGTCTATTCCCTGTTCACAGAGGCGATAGATCTGGGTGTTTTGGTCGCAAATGCAATTGCATGGATCTTTGCAACGTTATTTGCTTTTTATACGAATCGAAGGTGGGTGTTTATCTATCATCCCACCGGAGTATATGCGTTTTTTGTTCAGTTGGGCGGATTTTGTATGGGACGCCTGTTCACCCTTGGTATCGAGGAATGTATGCTGTTCTTCTGTATCGAGGTATATCATATGCCGAATATGATTGTGAAGTTCTTTGCGCAGATTGTGGTTATCGCACTGAATTACCTGATCAGTAAGTTATTTGTATTTCGCAGAAAGAGATAGGAGTATCGGGATATGACAGCAGAACGCAGGCGTGATGGAATGGTAATCGGGGTGATTTTCGTAATCAGCGTATGCCTTCGTTTTGCGCTGGGATGCTATTATCCGCGTACGGTCAATTGTTATCCTGACGAATTATTATATTTATCTGCGGCAGAAAGTCTTTGGAACAACCACACAGTGATGGTTTATAATCTGCCGTCTAATTTTGGCAAAATCGGATATGCGCTGCTGCTGGCACCGCTCTTTTCCATCGGGGATATCAAAGTGCGGATGTATGCGGTGGCGTTTGTCAATTCTTTTGTCATATCTCTTGGGGTTTTCCCTGTTTATGCCTTGGCCAAAAGAATCCTTCAGAAGAACACTTGGGTGATACTTAGTGTCTGCTTCTACGCGGCATCCTCCACCATGACCTATGCCATGACTTACACCAGTGAAGTGTTATTTATTCCGTTGATGCTCTGGCTGGTCTATCTGCTCTACCGGCTGTTGACGGAGGAGATGTCAACACGTCAGAAGGCGGGATTGATTGCGTTGATCGTACCGGTCTGGTTGCTGGCGTATCTGACCAAGGAACTGGCACTGGTCGTACCGGTTGCGCTGGTGATGTACTTTGTCGTACAGTTCTTTGCCCGCCGGGGACAGATTGCAGGCGGGCGTAAGGTGTTCGTCGGACTGGTCATTCTGGCAGTGGCCTGTATCGGATTGTATACGTTGTCCAATGCGGGAACAGAATATTATCAATTGGGATTTGACTGGACCTTGCTTCGGGAGCGGATGTGGTATCTGCTCTACGGATTTGTGTTTTATCTGGTCACTACGGTGATTGCCTTTCTGTTTGTCCCGATTCTTTATCCGGTGGTCTTTTGCAAAAATATGGACGAAAAGGCGCGGCGTCTCTGCCTGTTTCTGGTGTGTCTGCTGGTGTCTACGGCGGCGACGGTCTCTTATACAATTTATATGTATGAGGATTATCCGTCCCTGACACCCAGAGCGCATATTCGTTATGTGGAGTATGCGTTCGTGCCTTTTTTGATTCTGCTGTTTCATCTGCTGGAGCAGAAAAAGGAGGCGTTCTGTCTGCGCAGGGTATTGCTTCTGGCTGTCTGCTGCGGTGTGGTTTTGCTCTGCTTTTCGGGCTTTAACGGGCAGACCATCGACAATACGATGTTGTTTTTTATGCAGGTATTCACGGAAGACGGACATGTTTTTTTGCCATACAAGGCGCGGCTTTTGACCTTATTACTCATTCTGGTGGTGGCAATTTTGACGTATCTGTTTTATAATAACAGCAAGTATTTTATTATCGTATTATTGTCAGGGCTGTCTCTGGTGACGCTGGGCAATAATGTGTTATCCACTTATATCCAGTACAAGACCCACACCCATAGCGGAGCAGAAGCGGCAGAGACATGGGAGGTGCGAGCACTGGTGCTGGAGCATTCGGAGGATAACTTTGTGATTCTGGAACCACAGAATCATAGCGAGATGCTGGACACGTATCTGGTGGATTGCGACAATGTCAGGGTGCTGACAGAGGGCGTTAGTTGGTATTATGCCCTGACAGGTGGCGACTTAGAGCAGTATGGTCTTTGGGCGGATGGCTCTATGGTGCAGGGGAGTTATGAGGCACCACAGCGTGTACAGTATCTTTTGTTGTACGACGCGGCGTATGCGGTAGATGAGGGGGCACACAAGGTGGCATCTTATCCGACCATCGGTTATTCGCTTTATCGGTTGGACGATGATGCCTGGTTCCCGGAGATCCGGATGCAGATGCAGTAATGAGAGCGACAGATAGGAGAGGGATTATAATGACAAGAAACGAAGCAGAAATCATATTAAAAGAACACCGGCAGGAGCATGTACTTCGGGGGTTTGATGCGCTGTCCGAACAGGCACAGCAGGAACTGTTGACCCAGATCAGTGAGGTGAATTGGGACGATCTGGCACTGGCCGGTGTGCAGACGGAGATTCCACTGGGAGAGATTTCGCCCTTGGGCGCGGTGGAGATCGCGGAGATTAACCAGCGTCGGGAGGAGTTTGAACAGGCAGGATATGACGCAATCCGTAAGGGCAAAGTGGCAGCACTCCTGTTGGCGGGAGGTATGGGAACCCGCCTGGGATTGGACAAGCCCAAGGGAGAGTTGAATGTGGGCATCGATAAGACATTGTATCTGTTTGAATGCCTGATTCACAACCTGATGGATGTGACATCGGTGGCCGGCAATTCCATTCCTCTTTACATTATGACCAGTGAGAAGAATAATGACGAGACCATCGCTTTTTTTGAACAGCATGATTATTTTGGCTATCCGAAAGAGGATGTGGCATTCTTTGTTCAGGAGATGGCGGCAGCGGTGGATTATGATGGCAAGTTGCTTTTGGAAGCACCGGGCAGACTGGCAACTTCCCCCAATGGCAATGGCGGGTGGTTTTCCTCTCTTGTCAAGGCAGGGCTGTTGGAAGATGTTCATGCCCGAGGCGTGGAGTGGATTAACATCTTTGCTGTGGACAATGTCCTGCAACGCATCTGTGATCCGGCATTTATCGGTGCGACGATTCTCAGCGGCAAAGTCAGCGGCAGCAAAGTGGTACGCAAGGTAGATGCTTACGAAAAGATGGGAGTTTTGTGTCTTGAGGATGGTAAGCCGTCGGTTGTGGAATACTATGAGATGAGTAAGGAGATGGCAGAGAGTACAGATGAACGTGGCAATCTGCTGTATGCCTTTGGTGTTATTCTGAATTATATTTTCCGCGTGGACAAGTTGGAGGAGATTGTGGAACGTCATCTGCCGGTTCATGTGGTAGAGAAGAAGATTCCGTATATTACGGAAGATGGCACGCCGGTTAAGCCGGAAGCGCCTAATGGCTACAAATTCGAGACGCTTGTGGTAGATATGATTCGTATGATGGACGACAATCTGCCCTATGAAGTGGCCCGTGAAAAAGAATTCGCGCCGATTAAGAATCTGCATGGTGTAGATTCCCTGGATTCGGCCAGAGAACTATTGATTAAGAATGGGGTAGAGTTATGATGAAAGTATTCATCTGTCCTGAATGTGGATGGATTCGCACGGTTTCCCGCAGAAAAGAAGTGGAATGTTATAAGTGTGATTGTAAGGAGATGATTCCATCCAAATTATCCTTTGTAGAGTACTCCCAGATGAGTGACCAGCAGAGACAGGACTATGCAGACAGTTGGATGTTTATTCACAACAAGGTGAAGGCGTAGGACAAATGTGTTGCGCACAGGAGGAATGAATGTACCGAGAAGAAAAGCGTAACTGGATGAAGCATCTGGACTTTACGATCATGGATATGGTCATGATGGAATTGGCGCTGATTATTTCGTATGGATGGCGATTTGACCGGGCGTGGCTGTTCGATCATCCCATGTACGTGCGTATTGCAACCGTGGGTATCCTGATTGATATCTGCGTGGTGTTTTTTGCGGAATCTTATACCGGTGTGCTGCGGCGCAATAAATATCAGGAATTGCGCAGTACCGTAGCTCATTGTCTCGTTGTCTTCGGCGGGATTCTGGTCTATATGTATGCCACCAAGACATCGGTAGAATATTCACGACAGATGCTGTTTGTGTTTGTCGGTTTGTTTGTGGTTTTTTCCTATTTTGGACGTGTGTTTCTCAAACGCTACATCCGCCGCAAGAAGTTGCTGGATCAGAACAAGGCATGGATGCTGGTAGTGGCAGATACCATGACGGTGGAACAGTGCCTGTCAGAGATTGCACACGATAAATACACCGACTTCAAGGTTTCCGGCGTTGTCGTCATTGATAAAGATATGCGTGGGCAGGAGATTCAGGGGATTCCGGTGGTAGCCAGTGCAGATACTTTTATGGAATATCTGCGGACCAATGTGGTAGATGAGGTCTACATCAATGGGAATACCAGATCTTCTTCGGAGGCGTTGGCAGCCGAACTGGTGGAACTGGGGATTACGGTTCACATCAGTTTGATTCATACGAAGCAGATGGTACCGAACCGGCGCATTGAGAATTATGGCAGTTTTATCGTATTGACCTCCAGTATGCATATCGCCAATGCCAGACAGTTGTTCGTCAAGCGTTTGATGGATATTGCAGGTGGTATTGTGGGTCTGCTACTTACGGCAGTGGCGTTTGTGATTTTTGCACCGATTATTAAGATACAGTCTCCGGGACCGGTATTTTTCAAGCAGGTTCGTATCGGCAAGAATGGCCGACGGTTTAATTTCTACAAGTTCCGTTCCATGTATATGGATGCGGAGGAACGCAAGGAAGATCTGATGAAGCAGAATGAGATGCAGGGGAATATGTTTAAGATGGATGATGATCCCCGTATCATTCCCATCGGTCATTTCATGCGCAAATACTCTATTGATGAGTTACCCCAGTTCTGGAATGTGCTCAAGGGCGATATGAGTCTGGTGGGGACGAGACCTCCCACAGAGGATGAATTTTTGAATTATGAATATCATCACAAGGCACGCCTGGGGATTAAGCCGGGACTGACCGGTATGTGGCAGGTGAGTGGCAGAAGTGATATTACCGACTTCGAAGATGTGGTCGCACTGGATACCCAGTATATTTCCAATTGGTCATTGGGGCTTGATGTGATGATTCTCTTTAAGACCGTTGGTGTTGTTTTGTCAGGAAAGGGATCAAAGTAATGGAGATGCCGAGATTTTCTCTGGTGGTCTGGTTGAGAGACACGAAGGAGATGTTTTTCCGTGATTTTCTGGAATCCATGGTTTCCCAGAACTATGATGCGTGGGAACTATATGTGATGGATGCCAACGACGGACGCGGGTTTGGAACAATCATGTCGGAGTTCTTTCCGGAGGATGACCGGGTGCATTACCGGCAATTGAAAAACAAAAAGGGTAAGGCCTATGCATATAACATAGGCCTTCATTTTGTGCTGACCAATGAGGCACGTTTGCCCATGAGCAAGCAGGAGAGCGGGTATCTTTATTTTGTGGGTCAGCATGACCGACTGAGCCCGGATGCGCTCAGCCGGATGGCACTGTCAATCTCAGAGGCAGAGAGCAGACCACAAGTGGTCTACACGGATCATGACCGGTTGGTAGGGGTGGATCGGATGGAACCCCACTTCAAGCCTGCATTCAACAAAGAACTGTTGTTGCATCGCAATTATATCGGTGCGTATTTTGCAGTGTCTTGTCTCCTGGCAAGGAAACTGGGCGAGTTTCAGGAATCGCTGATATGGGCACCGGCGTATGATTATTTGCTGCGTGCCATGGAAGCGGGGGCATCGTTTGAGCGGATTCCGGCACTGCTATACCACGAAAGGCAACTTCCGGTATCCGATAAGAAGGCAGAGCGTATGCAGCAGGAGCAGTCATTAAAAGAACATATGCTGGTGGCTCAGGCATCCTTAAAACGCCGGGGGATTGCCGCAGAGGTTACGCAGGCACCGGATCCGTCGTACTGGCGGATTGATTACCACGGCAGTGATGCCTATGGACACCAGAGAGAATATATGCTGTTGCGCGATCCCGGTGTGCGTCCCATGTCGCGCCATAATGTTGAGCGTATGTATGGGTATCTGCGTCAGAAAGATGTGGCTGTAGTAGGAGCACGCTTTATCAAGCATGGATTTTTGATGGAGCAGTGCGGGTATCTCTATGATTCCGATGGCAGCATTTACCCGGCTTTCTACGATCAGAAAATCTATCGCCCCACCTATGAGCAGATGGCGTCGATTCCGAGAGATGTCAGTATGGTGGATTTTCGTTACTGTATGATTGATGCAAAAGTCTATCGGAAGTTGCAGGGGCTGGACGCTACATTGAGCGGCAGAGAGCAGATGCTGGACTTTTGTCTTCGTGCAAGAGCGGCCGGATATCGGGTGGTGGTGGAACCTGCTGTGTTGGTTCGCAGTCCGGGCAAAGATGACGAGAGCACCCGGAGTTCCCATGAAGTTCTGTTGGATAAATGGCAGGAGGTGCTTGCCAAGGGAGATCCGTCCTACAATCCGAATTTGCCCATGGGATTGAATAATTATCGTTTATAAAACCGTCAGAAGCGTTGGAAAAAAACAGGCGATTCTTGACGGTTTTTTTATTATGGTTTACAATCAAAAGGTTAGTACGTGATTTTATATACAAAAAAGAAAACGAAGCGTCTGCCCTAAGACGTTGATACCGATGATATCATGGATATCATCATGAGGAGAATAACATGGCAAAGAAGGAAATATATAATATAGAGTTACCCAGAGAAGAGGGAACATCCCGCTCCGGCCGCAGTGGACGAAGTGATGGCAAGGGAAACTCCGGTCGCAACTCCCGGAGTAATGGCAGGAACACCAATAGCCGCAACGGCGGTAAGAAAAAACTGACCCGCAGCCAGCAACGAAGGAAAAAGCGGAAGAGATTATTTATCTTTGAAGTGATTATACTGTTGCTTTTATTGCTCTTTTTATTTATATGGCTGAAACTGGGGATGATCAACTGGGATGATCTGAAGAATCTGCGAACCAACAACCTGGATGCGGAAACAGAGGAGCTGTTGGATGATTATACCAATATTGCATTGTTTGGTGTGGATAACCGTTCCAATGGCAATTATGAATCCGGCAACAGTGACAGTATCATGATTTGCAGCATTAACAACACCACAAAAGAAGTGAAGTTGGTTTCTGTTTATCGAGATACGTGTCTGGATGTGGACGGCGATGAGACCTTCCGCAAATGTAATTATGCGTACAATCATGGCGGCCCGCAGGAAGCAATCGAGATGTTGAACCGCAATCTGGATCTGAATATTCAGAAGTATGTGTCTGTGGATTTCTATGCGCTGGCGGAAGCAGTCGATGCGTTGGGCGGGATCGAATTGGATATTACGTCGGAAGAGGCGTCTTATATGAACGGTGTCGGCGGTTATATTGCGTTGACCTCAGAGATTACCGGACGCCGCTCCGGCAATGTCAGCACCGGTGTGCAGACGGTGGATGGTGTGCAGGCAGTCGCTTATTGCCGTATCCGTTATACGGCCGGCGGTGACTTCGGACGTGCGGAGCGTCAGAGAACGGTGTTGCAGCAGATGGTTGCAAAACTCAATGGCGCAAGTCTGGGCGAACTGAATGATCTGATCAATGCGGTGTTTGACGATATCGGTACCAACTTCAAACTGAACCAGATTGTTACGTTGGCGGCATCTATGAGGGATTATGAACTGGTGGGCACGGCAGGATTCCCATTTGCCAAGAGAACCGGTACCTTTGGGTCACAGGGCAGCATGGTGGTTCCCTGCACGCTGGAGGATAATGTCAAGTTCCTGCATGCCTATCTATTTGGCAATGAGGACGTGCAACTGTCGGATGACGTGATAAAGATCAGTGATGATATTGTGAACTTTACAGGTTATACCAACGAGGATGCGTTGGATTATGGATATTAAAAAGGAGAGAACTTATGTGTGGAATTGTAGGGTATGTTGGTAAGTCACAGGCGGCACCGATTCTTCTGGATGGACTGGCAAAACTGGAGTACCGCGGTTATGATTCGGCAGGTATCGCTGTCTATGACGGTGAGCATCTGGTAGGGAAAAAGGCCATGGGACGTCTGAAAGTATTAAGTGAGATGACACATGACGGCGCCTCTATGCCGGGTTATGTCGGTATCGGGCATACACGCTGGGCGACCCACGGCGCACCGACAGATAATAATGCCCATCCCCATTTCAATGAGGATGAGACCATTGCTGTGGTTCATAACGGTATTATTGAGAACTACCTGAAGTTAAAAAAGAAACTGTTAGACAAGGGCTATCGGTTCCAGTCGGATACGGACACGGAAGTGGTGGCACATTTGCTGGACTATTATTATAAGGGTGATCCTCTGGAGGCAATCACCAAAGTGATGCACCGCGTGGACGGCTCCTATGCGCTGGGAATTATCTTTGCAGATCAGCCGCAGTATGTGTACGCTGTGCGCAAGGATAGTCCGTTGATTGTGGGAAAAGGCCAGGACGGTAACCTGATTGCATCGGATGTACCGGCAGTGCTGAAATACACACGTGATGTGTGCTTTATCGAAAATCAGGAGATTGCGCGTCTGTCAGAGAGGGAGATTGATTTCTTCAATGTGGATGGCGAGCCGATCGAAAAAGAATATAAGACAATCGAGTGGGATGTGAATGCAGCGGAGAAGGGTGGCTACGAACATTTCATGCTCAAGGAAATGTACGAACAGCCAAAGACGGTACGTGACACACTGAGCCCACGTCTGAAGGACAATCAGATTGAGATTGAGGAATTGGGACTTACGGATGAGGAGATTCGCGCTATCAGCCGGATTCGGATTGTGGCTTGCGGCTCTGCTTATCATACCGGTGTGACGGCAAAGTATGTCTATGAGGGCATGGCGCGGATCCCGGTGGAGGTGGATCTGGCATCTGAATTCCGCTATCGGAATCCCATTCTGGATGAAAAGGAACTGGTGATTATCATCAGCCAGTCCGGTGAGACAGCGGATTCGCTGGCAGCGCTGCGTGAGGCGAAAGCGCGGGGCAATATGACCCTTGGTATCGTCAATGTGGTGGGCAGTTCTATTGCCAGAGAAGCAGATAAGGTCATGTACACCTGGGCAGGACCGGAGATTGCGGTGGCTACCACTAAGGCGTATTCTGCACAGTTGATCGCACATTATCTGCTGGCACTGAAGTTCTCCACGGTGCGTGGCACCATCACGGAGGAGGAATTGGCAGGTTATATTACAGACCTGAAGCGTCTCCCGGAACAGATTGAACTGTTACTGAACAACAAGGAACGCATCCAGCGTTTTGCCAACCGCTATGTGTCGGCAAAGGATGTCTTCTTTATCGGACGCGGGATTGATTATGCCATCTCCCTGGAAGGTTCACTGAAATTAAAAGAGATTTCTTACATTCATTCTGAGGCCTATGCGGCCGGTGAATTAAAGCATGGTACCATTTCTCTGATTGAGGACGGTACGCTGGTATCGGCTGTCGTGACCCAGGAGGATCTCTACAAGAAGACCATCAGCAATATTGTTGAAGTGCGTACCAGAGGCGCTTTTGTTATGGCGGTGACCAACGAAGGCAATACAGAGATCGAAAAAGCGGCAGATTATGTGATCTATATTCCGCAGACAAATAAATATTTTACCAATTCACTGGCAATTATTCCTCTGCAATTATTTGGTTATTATGTGGCTGTGGGCAAGGGATGCGATGTGGATAAGCCGCGAAATCTGGCCAAGTCAGTGACGGTGGAATAGGCGAGGTCATACGTCCTTGTTGAAAAAGTTGCGCGACGGTTCGAATGTGTTGTTTCAAGGAAAAGACGCTCTTTTATCACAAATTCATCACATTTAGGGCATAGACTATCAACCATAAGGTCAGTTGAAAGGAGACGTTTACAAATGAGTGAATTTGATGACAAGCGTTCACAGAATGACGGACAGGACGAACAGAGTGGTTCGGTGTATTCTTACAGCTATTCCGATATCAATCAGGGAGATACGTATGGTGATGATCAGAGTAATGGCTACGCATCTTCACAGTCCAATTACCAGCCGTATGGTGACTATGGACAGCCATCCGGTCATCATAAGAGAACCGGCGGTAAGATGAAAACTTTTTTTGCCAAGGGCAATTTCGGAAATAAATTATTAAAAGTGGTGGCCATTGCACTGGTCTTTGGATTGGTGGGGGGAAGCACTTTTTGCGGAACGACCTATGCAATCTCCAAGATCACCGGGCAGGATTATTCTGCCGAGGCTGCGGTCAAGACATTGTCCACCAATGACAGCATTGACAGTACCGCGGTATCTACGGCGACGACCGTAACGGATGTATCCGATATTGTGGAGAATGTTATGCCGGCCATTGTGGCGGTGACGAATATTTCTTATACGGAGTACCGCAGTATGTTTGGCGGTACCCAGACCTATGAGAGTGAATCGGCAGGGTCCGGAATTATCATCAGTCAGGACAATGATAATCTGTATATCGCCACTAACAATCATGTGGTAAGCGGTGCGGAGACATTGACGATTACCTTTAACGATGGTTCAGCCGTACCGGCCACGGTAAAGGGCACGGATTCTTCCCTTGATCTGGCAGTGGTTGTGGTTGCTCTTTCCGATATCGAGGAGGAGACCCTGGATGATATTAAGGTGGCTACGATCGGTGATTCCGATGAACTGGCCGTAGGGGAATCTGCCATTGTCATTGGCAATTCTCTGGGCTATGGACAGTCAGTTACCACAGGCGTCATCAGTGCATTGAGTCGTCAGGTACAGTTGGAGGATGAATCCGGGAATGTGGTAACGAGTACGCTGATGCAGACAGATGCGGCGGTAAATCCGGGCAACAGCGGCGGCGCGCTACTGAACATGAAAGGTGAAGTCGTGGGCATTGTTTCCGCGAAGTATTCTGATACACAGGTGGAAGGGATGGGATATGCGATTCCAATCTCTACTGCGAAGGATATCATTGAGACACTGATCAATCAGGAAGTGGTGCCGGAAGACGAGGCTTCCTATTTTGGTATTGCCGGTGTCGATGTGACTGACAGTGTGTCTAAGCAGTATGGTATGCCTACCGGCGTTTATGTTTCGAAGGTGGCATCCAATAGTGGTGCCAGCAAGGCTGGGATTAAGAAGGGAGATATCATCGTTGCTTTTAATGGCAGAGATGTGACTTCCATGGAAGAGATTTCCAATATCATGCAGTATATTCCGGCGGGAACCACCGTGGAGGTTGTGGTGGCACAGGCTTCCAACAACTACGAGGAAGCGACGCTGGAAGTTACGCTCACAAAGAAAAATTAAGCAATCATCTGTACGGGAGAGATGTCCCGGATGCAGAACGATGGAGGGACATGACCGGATGGTGATGCCCCTTCTTTTTTGCTTGTTGTTCTACAGTGAATATGATAATATTTAAATTGGTAAGGAAGTCATTTTACCGACAGTACAGATGGAGGTCAATCAGATGGAGAAGAAGAGAATCGTAATTGCATTAGGTCATGATGCGTTGGGGACGACATTGCCGGAACAGCAGAAGGCACTGGTGAAGACAGCAAAGGCGGTTGCCGAGTTTATCAAACAGGATTATCAGGTAGTAATCACCCACAGTAACGGACCGCAGGTGAGTATGATTCATACGGCAATGGCGGAATTCTGTCGGCTCTATCCGGAATATACAGCGACGCCCATGTCTGTCTGTTCTGCCATGAGTCAGGGGTATATCGGCTATGATTTGCAGAATGCCATTCGTAGCGAACTTCTGAACTCAGGAATATACAAGACGGTGTCCACCGTATTGACGCAGGTGTTGGTGGATCCGTATGATGAAGCTTTCTACAAGCCAAGCAAGGTGATTGGGCGTGTTATGTCGGAAGCGGAAGCACAGGAAGAAGAGAAAAAGGGGAACCATGTAGTGGCTGTAGAAGGCGGATTCCGTCGTGTGGTTGCTACACCGAAGCCCATGGATATTGTGGAGATCGATGCGATCCGTACGCTATGTGATGCAGGTCAGATTGTCATTGCCTGTGGCGGTGGCGGTATTCCGGTATTGCAGCAGGATAACCATTTGAAGGGTGCAAGTGCTGTCATCGAAAAGGATACCATCGCCGGACATCTGGCAGATATGCTTGACGCAGATATGCTGGTGATTCTGACCGGCGTGGATAAGGTATGTCTGGGTTACGGTACGGACCATGAGAAGCCGCTGGACTATATGACGGTCAAGCAGGCACAGGAGTACATGGCGCAGGGTGAGTTTGAGGAAGGTACGATGTTGCCGAAGATTCAGGCAGCGGTTGATTATATTGGCAATTCAGCAATTCGCAAGGTGCTGATTACTAAGTTATCTGCACAGGATACAGCGATTGGTGGCGAGAATGGCACGATGATCGGCAAATAGGGGGAGTAATCGGGGAATTCTGTTATGGATAGGAGAATAAAAGGACAACATGAAACAAGTTAGAAAAACCAAGATTATTTGTACATTAGGACCGTCCACAGAGAAGGAAGGCGTGTTGGAACAGTTAATGCTTGCCGGTATGAATGTGGCGCGTTTCAATTTTTCACACGGAGATCACGAGGAACAGTTGGGACGTCTGACGCAATTGCGTGCAGCAAGAGAGAAACTGGGTCTGCCGGTGGCAGCCTTGATGGATACGAAGGGACCTGAGATCCGTCTGCGTGAATTCGCGGAGGGAAAAGTCATGCTGGAGGCAGGACAGACTTTTACCCTGACCACGCGGACAGTGGTGGGAGACGAACATCAGGTGTCAATCAGTTATAAGAATCTGCCCCAGGACGTGGAAGTCGGTACCCATATTCTGATTGACGATGGTTTGATTGAGATGACCGTAACGAATGTGAATGACACGGATATTGAGTGTCGCGTGATTAATGGCGGTAAAGTCTCCAACAAAAAGGGCGTGAATGTACCTAACGTAGAACTGTCAATGGATTACATCAGCCCAAAAGATTACAAGGATATTGTATTTGCGGTCAAGGAAGATTTTGATTTTATCGCGGCTTCCTTTGTGCGTACGGCAGACGACGTGCGGGAAGTGCGGAATATTTTACATGAACATGGTGGAGATGCCATTAAGATCATCGCCAAGATCGAGAATCATCAGGGAATTCAGAATATCGACGAGATTCTGGAGGAAGCGGACGGAATTATGGTTGCCCGTGGTGATATGGGCGTTGAGATTCCCATGGAGGAAGTACCGGTCATCCAGAAGATGATTATCAAGAAGGCATACAATGCGGGCAAGGTCGTGGTTACAGCGACACAGATGCTGGATTCTATGATGAGTCATCCCAGACCTACGAGAGCGGAGGCGACAGATGTGGCAAATGCCATTTATGACGGAACCAGTGCGATCATGCTTTCCGGGGAGACGGCAGCCGGTGATTATCCGGTGGAGGCAGTAGAGACCATGTCTCGAATTGCGCTTCGAGCCGAAGATGACATTAATTACCTGTCACGACTGAAGTCGAGAGAGCCTAATATCAAGCCGAATATTACAGATGCCATCAGTCATTCGGCATGTCTGATGGCCGGAGATCTGAACGCCACCAGTATTGTCACTGTCACCAAGTCAGGGCGTACGGCGCGCATGATTTCCAAATATCGTCCCCAGAGTCCGATTGTAGGAGGCAGCCTCTCTGAGAAGGTTTGCCGTCAGTTGAGCCTGTCTTGGGGCGTCATTCCGCTTCTGATCGAAGAGAAGCAGGATGCAGATGAGTTGTTTGACCATGCACTGGAACGTGCCAAGGAAGAGGGGTTGGTGGAAGAAGGAGATACGGTAGTTCTGACCGCCGGTGTTCCGCTGGGAATTGCAGGTACCACAAATCTCATCAAGGCACATATTGTATAA
>CAMAKU010000035.1 GCA_945836255.1 uncultured Roseburia sp.
TGGCAACGCAACGGCAGTTCCAACCCGTGTGCTTCCAGCAATGTCCGATCCGTCAAAATCTCTTCGGTGGGACCATCCGCAATGATCTGACCCTGCCACATGAGAATCGTCCGTTCACACGTATCCATGATAAAGTCAAGATCGTGAGATGCGATGATTTTCATGGGTTCCATCTCATTTAACAACGAAATCAAATGCCGGCGGTTCTTAGGATCCAGTGCCACCGAGGGCTCGTCCATCAACACGATATCCGGGTGCATGGACAGAATCGTGGCAATGGAGGCCAGTTTTTTCTCTCCTCCGGAAAGAGTGTAGTTGTGTTTGTGACGTAAAGCCTCGATATGCATCAGGCGCAAAGCCTCGTCCACCCGCTCCTTCACTTCCTGTTGTGACAATCCATAGTTTCTCGGTCCAAAAGCCACGTCTTCCTCCACTGTTGTCAGGAACAACTGACTGTCCGAATCCTGAAACACATATCCGATATGCTCCCTGACATGATTCAGATTCTCCCGGGTCACCGGATGATGCGCGATCTCCAATGTGCCTGTATAGTCAAGATCGAGTCCCACCAACAGTTTCAAAAACGTCGACTTGCCAACGCCATTGGCTCCTATCAGACCAATACTTTCTCCATGATACGCATCTATGGTAATATCCTGCAAAATTGGCTGCTTTTTCTCATAAGCAAACCCCAAGTCTTTGACATGTAATAATTGTTTTTCTTTTCCTGTTTCCATCTTTTCATCCTTCGCTTTTTCCTGTTTCAACAGCGATTCCTTCGCACACTATCCCATCAGAACATGTCCGATCAGATCCGGCAGCCCCAGACAGCGGTTGGCAAAGAAAAACAGACACCATCCGATTAAAAAGGCAATCTCGCCCGCCATCACGTTTCGCCCGGATACCTCTGGGAACTCACCGTGAAATCCACGCAATGTCATACTCTCATAGACCAGTTGCGCCCGATCCATGCTTCGGATCAGCCATTGTCCCACCAAGGGGCCCCAGGCTTTATAGTGAATTCCCTTCTGGGAAGGTGCCCGCAATCGATACGCAGTCATAATGCGTTCTGCTTCCTCCGCCAACATATAAAAATAACGGTCAATCAACAACACCACCGTCACCAGAATTTTTGGGACGTGCAACATCCGCAGTGCAGCACAGATCTCTTCCATCTTTGTCGTTGCCATCAGTACATAGGCAGCCAACACGGTATACAATCCCTTCAACATCAGAGTCAGCATGGAGATCACGCCGCCTGTCACAGGTATGCCTCCCATGGTGAGCAAAATCTGCCGATCAAAAAGAGGATTAAAAATCCCCACCGCCAGTACCAGCAAAAGAATCAGGCGCATCCGATGAAGCGCATCTTTCAGAGACAAATCTGCCAGCGAAAACATAAAAAGCGGATATACGGCAAATCCAATCATCGCGGATAACTGATACTTTTGACAGGATACCACGAACAAAATATAAAGAATCGTCAACGACAATTTGACCAGTGGATGTCTCTGGTTCATCCACTGGTCTCTCTGCTGTAATTGATTGAGTTGTCTTACTTCGTTTCGTTGTTTTGAAATGTCTGACATGATTACGAATTACTTTCTTTTGATGTGCTGTTTTTCCGTCTGAGCAGGTAACAGATTCCCACACAGAGCACCAGTACAACCACGCCGCCTACCAAACCGGAAACAGACGTTCCGGCTGCCGAATCTGAATGACGGAATGCATAATCCGGGAAAATAGAAGTCACATTCTGAACCGTTCCCAACGCTTGATAGATACCGCCCGTTGCCTCCAGTTCTGCGGTACCTGCCACATGTTCCATAGACCATTCCAGACCATCCGGAAATGCAGAGGCAAACAAAGATACAATTCCGGCACAGATCGCCGCAATCACACCAAGCACGATCACCGTATGCTTTGCCGTTAATTTGCCTTCCTTCTGCGGCTGTACGTTGCCCTCTGTACCAATGCTCCACAGGAATTCCGGACGTGCCTCATAAATAAATACCAATACGGCTGCGGTAATCAGCCCCTCCACAAAACCAATAGCCAGATGAATCGGCTGCATGGTTGCCACAAAGACACCAAAGGGAAGTTCCGTAATACCGGAAGCCAGTGTCTCAACCGTGACAGAGAACGCACCGCATTGTAACGTCAAAACGCATCCCAGAATGGATGCCACCATAATTTTTGTTCGGGAAGCACCTTGCTTCATCATCGGCCGCCAAATCAAAAGCGCACCCAAAAAACACCCATAAAATGCCATATTCCAGACATTTGCCCCCAGCGCCAGCAAGCCGCCATCCGCGAACATCAGACACTGCACC
Source organism: uncultured Roseburia sp. (assembly GCA_945836255.1). Lineage (GTDB taxonomy): Bacteria > Bacillota > Clostridia > Lachnospirales > Lachnospiraceae > Pararoseburia. Next base: position 2,334 of record CAMAKU010000035.1, read on the forward strand.
AGCAATACGCCGATCATGGTCAAAAATCCGGCATATGGTCCCAGCAAAGCACTCAACATCATCCCACCACACAAATGACCGGAGGACCCTGTGCCCGGAATTGTGAAATTTAACATCTGTGTAGCGAACACAAACGCACCCATCACACCCATGACCGGAATCTTCTTTGTAATATCCTCTTCTTTGATTTTTTGGATGGAATAAGCTGCCACACCTGCCGAAGCCACATACATCGTTCCTGCTACTGCCGGTGAAAGCAACGCATCTGCCATATGCATTCGGTTGTCCCCCTTATCTTTTTACCGCAATCTTCCCCTCAGAAAACCGCTTGTTTTGTCTGAACCCACTATAACAAAGCCACATTTGTTGCACAAGCCCCCCTCGGGGTTATTTTTTCATCTTTTTGCAAAAAGGTGGATGGATGGAAATCTTGACACTTCTGAATGGTGTGCTAGAATGGTTCCTTGTGAGTAAGAAATCATGAATACAATCTGAAATTCATATTGATAAAGGAGAACTGACCATGACACAGGAAAAAGACTTTCTGGCAACGGAACCCATCGGCAAGTTATTATTTCGTCTTGCATTGCCAACCGTAGCCGCACAGATGATTAATATGCTCTACAATATCATTGACCGCATTTATATCGGACATATCCCGGAAACCGGCGCGCTGGCACTGACCGGTGTGGGCGTCTGTATGCCGCTGATTCTGATTATCTCTGCTTTCGCCGCGCTGGTGGGCTGCGGCGGTGCCCCGCGGGCTTCCATCTTAATGGGCAAAGGGGACAACGATTCTGCCGAGCAGATTCTCGGCAACTGCTTCTGTCTGCAAATTATCATCTCTGCCATTCTGACGGTAATTCTGCTATGTGGCAACCGGACCTTTCTGCTGGCCTTCGGCGGCAGTGAGAATACCATCGATTATGCCGTCAGTTATATGAATATCTATGCCATGGGCACTGTATTTGTCCAGTTAACCCTTGGCATGAACGCCTTTATTACCGCCCAGGGATTTGCCAAGACCGGTATGTATTCGGTGCTGATTGGCGCCGTCATCAATATTGTCCTGGACCCCATTTTCATCTTCGGCTTACACATGGGTGTCCGGGGTGCTGCTTTGGCCACCATCCTCTCACAGGCATGTTCCTGCGTCTGGGTGCTACATTTTCTCTTTGGTCCCAAAACCACCCTGCGCATCAAACGGCAGAATCTGCGGTTACAGGCAAATATCATTCTGCCCTGTCTCGCTCTGGGGCTGTCATTATTTATCATGCAGACCAGCGAAAGCATTATCGCCGTCTGCTTTAATTCTTCCCTGCTTAAATACGGCGGTGATATTGCTGTAGGTGCCATGACAATTCTCACCAGCGTCATGCAGTTTGCCATGTTGCCATTGCAAGGTCTTGGTCAGGGTGCACAACCCATCATGAGCTATAACTACGGCGCCCGCAACGCCCAGCGCGTGCGCGAGGCATATTTCCTATTGCTGAAAGTCAGCGTAATCTATGCCGTCATTCTCTGGGCTGTGATTATGCTGTTCCCACAACTGTTTGCCGCGGTCTTTACTTCAGATACCTCCCTGATTGCCTTTACCAAGGATGCCCTGCGTGTCTACGCCGCAGTGATGTTCTTATTCGGTATTCAGACCGCCTGCCAGATGGCGTTCAATTCACTGGGAAATGCACCAGCCTCCATCACAGTAGCAATCGTGCGCAAATTTGTACTGTTGATCCCGTTGATCTATCTGATGCCACGACTGCTGCCCTCCGATCCCACCATGGCGGTCTACATGGCGGAACCGGTGGCTGACACGCTGGCTGTAACCTTTACGGCAATCCTATTCTTTTTCCAGTTCCGAAAAGCGTTAAAGAAAATTCAGACCGTCTAAGGGAGTTGCTTTCTTCCTGCTATCACATAATGCTCTGCGTTGGCGTGATTGTGATGAATTTCTTCCGACGTCAGTGTCCGCTTCACTCTCGCCGGATTGCCAAATGCCAGACTTCCATCGGGAATCTGCATCCCCTGTGTCACAAGGGCACCGGCACCAATCATACAATCCCTGCCTACAACAGCACCATTTAACACAATGGCGCCCATGCCAACCACCGTGTTGTCACCAATCGTACATCCATGCAGAATAGCCCCATGCCCCACAGTGACATCTTCGCCAAGGGTCACCGGGCAGCCATCCCCCGCGTGAATTACAACATTATCTTGAATATTGGTTCGATTCCCCACCACCAGTGGCGCCGTATCTGCACGCAACGTCGCATGATACCACACACTGACATCTTCTCCGAGACTGACATCACCACAGATCACCGCCTCTTCGGCAATCGAGCATCTCCCTGCTTTCTTACTCTGATCCATTGACATTTCCCCCTTTCGACGAATACGGGTGCGCACCAAAAGATACACACCCGCTTAGCCTCGTCTGCACTGCGGGACAATCTTATTCCTTGCCGTCCCAGCAATATGTGCACATTTTACATTTTTCAATCCCCACCGCCTCAAGCATATCATCCAACCGGTTAAACCGTAAGGACGTAAAGTTCAGTTCCTTGCGAATCTCTTCCACCATCTTATCATACTTGGGTGATTCGGGGTCTGCATACTCCTGCAAGACCTCTTCTGTCACATTGCCATTTTCCAGACGGTCGATTACCCGCCGCGTAATCAAATCCATCTCCGAAGTAGAGCGGGAGAAATTAAGATATTTACATCCATACAATAAAGGTGGACATGCCGGACGAATGTGTACCTCTTTGGCTCCGCTTTCATATAGGAATTCCGTTGTTTCCCGCAACTGGGTACCCCGGACAATGGAGTCATCAATAAGCAACAGGCTCTTATCACGAATCAGTTCATCCACGGCCAGCAACTTCATCTTTGCAATCAGATTACGCTTGCTCTGCATCGTAGGCATAAAGGAGCGAGGCCATGTGGGCGTATACTTAATAAACGGACGGGAAAACGGAATGCCGGATTCATTCGCATAACCGATGGCATGTGCTGTACCGGAGTCTGGGACACCTGCCACAATGTCCGGCTTCACATGATCCCGCTTAGCCATCATACGACCACAATTATAGCGCATCTGTTCCACACTAATGCCCTCATAAGCGCTTGACGGATAACCATAGTATACCCAAAGAAACGTACATATCTTCATATCTTTATTGGGATTGACCAAAGTGACACAATTCTTATCGGTCAGGACAGCGATCTCCCCCGGTCCCAGTTCACGATAGTCACTGTACCCCAGATTCTTATATGCAAAATTCTCAAAAGATACGCAATAAGCATCTTCCTTCTTACCGATCACCACCGGTGTCCGCCCATAACGATCCCGGGCCGCGTAAATGCCCGCCTGATTCATCAGCAGAATCGATACAGAACCATCCACTTTTTCCAAGGCATATTGCAATCCTTCAATCAGATTGTCCTTTTGATTGATTAATGCCGCAATCATTTCCGTGGCATTCACGTCGCCACCGCTCATCTCTAAGAAATGGGAATGTCCATGTTCAAACAACTCTGACGCAATCTCATCCATATTATTGATCTTACTTACGGTGGTCAACGCATAGGTACCGTGATGGGAACGCACAATCAATGGCTGTGGTTCATAATCGGAAATACAGCCGATTCCCATATTCCCTTCCATCTCCTGCACATCTTTATCAAACTTGGTACGAAACGGGGCATTTTCAATATTATGAATCGCACGGTTGAATCCATCCTCTCCATATACTGCCATACCGCCTCGTCGTGTTCCCAGATGTGAATGATAATCGATACCAAAAAACAGGTCAAAGACACAGTCCTGCTTTGATGCAACTCCAAAAAATCCGCCCATAATGTCCCTCTTTTCTTTCTTACTGTCCTTCCACAAACGCTCCGCACATTCTGTGCGCGTAACTATTTATAGTGTAAGGGATGTTTCCGCAGAACGCAACTACTGTTTCCTTTGACCTGTTATTTTGATGCGAAATGATGTGATTATTTTGCCTCTGCCTTTGTGGTGAAAAGTTTCTTGAGGCAACTATATGCCACCAGAACTCCCAGCACCATCAAAAGCACTGCCACAATAAACTGGAGACCATCCACCAAAAAAGTTGCCTGACCAGCCACCATGTTGGTGACAAGACCAATGGTCTTCTGTACCAGCGCGGTAAACGTAACCGCCAGCATGACAAACATCGGTATGTATAGTGTCCAGCCGGTTCTTCCGGTGGTCTTGAGGAAAACGGCAAGGGCAATCAATACCAGTGCTGCCAGTAACTGATTGGCAGAACCGAACAACGGCCACACATTATTATAACCACCCAGTGTCAGTAGATAACCAAAGAACAGGGTAATCACCGTTGCAAAATATTTATTGGTCAACACCTTCTGCCACAAGGGCATCTGACTGGGATCCGTGGTATCCCCATAGAACAGTTCCTGAAACGACATACGACCGATTCGGGCAACGGAATCCAGCGATGTCAGCGCCAGTGCGGAGACACACATGGTCATGAACACTGTAGCCAACTGCACCGGCAGACCAAGTTTTTCCAAAAATCCTGCAACGCCCCCGGCAAAGATAGAAAATGGTGTTCCTTCCGGTTTCGTTCCATTGACCGCAACCGCACCTACGACTACCAGCGAGATAATTCCCAGCAAGGACTCTACCACCATGGCGCCATAACCCACCATGGGCATATCCTTTTCATTGCTGATGGTCTTGGACGAAGTACCGGATGATACCAGACTGTGAAAACCGGATACCGCGCCGCAAGCGATGGTGACAAACAGGGTTGGGAACAGATAACTGCCGTCTACACAAAATCCATTAAACGCATTTAACTGCATCTGCGGATGGCCTGCCACAACACCAACAACCGCACCGATGATCATACCAAGCAGCATGAACGTGGTCATGTAATCTCTGGGCTGCATCAGAAGCCACATAGGCATCACCGATGCCAGAAACAGATATGCCATGACGATATAGATCCACGCCGTCTTTGTGGCATAGATTGGGAAATGCATACCCACCGCAAACATGGCAACTAATAATACGATTGCGATTACCGCACGCACCCATTCCTTCATTTTGCCCACCGCCTTTTGAATGACACCAAAGACAATGGCAACGACGATGAACAGCATGGAGATGGAGGCTGCCGCAGAATTGGCATAACTGGTGGCTGCTGTCATATCAGCCACACCTTTTCCGACGAAAGTGCCGGCAACCATATCGGTAAAGGCTGCAATTACAAGCAGGGTAAACAGCCAACAGAATAACATAAATAACTTCCGACCGGTTCTGCCAATATATTTCTCAATAATCATCCCCATGGACTTGCCTTCATTCTTTACAGAGGCATACAACGCACCGAAATCCTGTACTGCCCCGAAGAACAGGCCACCGATGATCAACCAGAGCAGTACCGGTACCCAGCCAAAGACCGATGCCAAGATGGGACCGGTCACAGGGCCGGCCCCTGCAATCGACGAAAATTGATGGGAAAATACCGTAAACTTAGATGACGGCACATAATCCTGTCCGTCCTCGTGTGTATACGCAGGTGTCTTTGCCTCGGGGTCAATCCCCCACTTTTTTGCAAGCCAGCGTCCATAAAACAAATAGCCCGCTCCTAAGGCTACCAAACCGATTAAAACAATAACTAAACCATTCATGTCTCTCCCGCCCATTGGCGGCTCCCTTCTATATATTAACAAAGAGTTCACAGCCTCTTGCAAGCAGTACCTTTCCCTGTAAATAAAAACAGCCTCCGTCTTTACCACTAAAGACGAAGGCATATACTTCCGCGTTACCACTTTACTTGCCGCACCATGCGACCACTCACTCTCATCTTTGCAACCATCTGTCCAAGCACAGACCATCACAGCAACAAGGATCCTCTTAACGGTGGAAAACCGGTGACACCTACTATCCACTTGGAATTCAGTGCACTGCTCGCAGATGATAATCACAAAAACCATACCCTGCCTCACACCAACCGGCAGTTCTCTGTGCGTACTTCTGTCCTCATGACCCTGTTCTGTTCGTTGCATTTACTCTTTGTTAGAAACAAAGATAGCACTGCAAGATGGAAATGTCAATATTCCTAAATATGGCTATTTTTTATTTTTATTATAACTGTAGGTTATGAATGGCAAATGGACTTCTCATGCGTCTTTTCCATCGTTGATGACGCGAACCTGACACATCTTCATGGCCTCCAATGCCTGCTTATGACTCTCCGGCGTAACCCCTGCACAACAAGCAGCATCTACCACAATAGGCACCTCGGGTAAGAACGCCTTTGCAATCATCACATTGGATATCACGCAGATATCTGTGCACAATCCCACAAACGTCACTTCCTCAATACCGCAGGATTGATGTAGTTCCAACAAGCGTTCTCCCAGACGAATACTGCCAAAGGTAGGCTTCTCAATGGGGGCTTCGGTGAGAAGCGTTCGAATCGCCTCCGCAATCTGCCAACCATCGCTTCCCTTGATGCAATGCGCTACCGGTAACTGCCGTCCTTCCTGCGTCTTACGGTAATCCGAGTTGTGTGTATCCATGGTCGCCAGAACCAAACCGTCAAAGGAACGGATCTTTTGTACAACAAGCGGGACAATGGAGACCGCTTCCGCAGTCCCCAATGCCCCGTCAATAAAGTCATTCTGCATATCAACAACAACTAATACATTCATACTATACTCTTTCAAAATGATTGACTTCTGACTGCAATTCGTCGGAAATCGCCTGGTTGTTATGGGTCTCCTCCAGAATCGTGGAAATCGCATTCACCAACTGTGTCGCTTCATTCGCCACATCGGAAATACCCAGAGAACTCTCCTCCAGCGTTGTTGAAATATCATCAATGCCGGTATTCATATCATCCATAGTCTTGGTAATGGCAATGGTCTCATCCGCAAAAGAAGAAAGTGTCTGACTCATCTCCTGTGTATCTCTCTGATATTCACTGACAATCTCAACAAACTTGCCATAATCATCCATGATATTGGTATTAACGAAATTGATCATACCGGTTGCGTTGTCCGACAGACTCGTCACTGCTTCTATTACAATAGTACTGATGGACTGAATGCTGTTAGCTGTCTCACGGCTGTCATCTGCCAACTGACGAATCTCATCAGCAACCACAGCAAAGCCCTTGCCCGCTTCGCCTGCCCTTGCCGCTTCAATGGACGCATTCAACGCCAACAGGTTCGTCTGACTGGCAATATCCAGAATATTCGCCGTCAATTCATTAATCTGTTCTACGCTTCTGCTGGCCTCCACAGCCGTCTGCAGATTCTGTCCCATCTCGGCAAATGCCTCCTCTGTGGTCTGCTTGCTCGTCAGTGCCTCCGCATGCATCTGCTCTGCATGCATCTTAATATCATTCATATTGGAAGCACCACTGCTGGCCTGATCGCGAATCCCCTGAATCTGACCCAGAATCTGTGCACTGCTCTGTGCCAACTGATCAACGGTGGCAGAAATCTCTTCCATACTGGCTGCCAATTCTTCCGTTGCAGCAGACACATTCATGGCGCTACGATTGGACTCGTCCACCTGACCGGAAATCTCTCCGACCGAAGACTTCATCTTATTGGATGCCGACTGAATCTTGAGCATCAGTTCCTGGAGAATCTCAATAAACCGGTCAACACCACTGGCCAACTGTCCGATCTCATCTTTGGAACGGGAATTAATCCTCTGCGTCAGATCACCTCGTCCTTCCTGTAACTTCAGAACAATATCATCCAACTCTTTACTGGCATCCTTTGCCGGCTTAGCAATACTCCGATTTGCTGCAAATACGGTAATCACAATCACAACGACGGCAACCACCAGAATCACCAGATCAAAAATATAAGTACCATTGACCTTAATGGAACTGTGCCGGATGACGGAATCAATCTGTGTCGTCGCCTCCTCGATCTGCGCCGCATCACCACTGTCCACCGCCGTGCGATAGTTGTCCACATTCGCCACGATCTCATTGTTGTAATCCTCGATGATCTTTAATGCGCTTACATTCAAGATGCAGAACAATGACAAGATCGCTCCCAGAATCGACATCATCATAATGAGTCGCGCCTTGATACTCTTTTTCATGGTCCATCCCTCCCATAGCATTATCTTTGGCTTGTCTAACTTACAGTATAACACATTCTGTCAAAATAAAACACCTGTTTTACACTTTATAGTGATAAATCGACATGATTTATGGTACCAACCGCTCCTGTACTCTCTTTGAGGTAGATTCCGGTCTTTCGCATCACACCATTGAGACGATTCTCCTCGTCCTTAAACGAGAATTCCGTGTCCGCATTGCCCAGGTAAATGGCCCCCACGTCCGCCTGTTTGAAATCCAGTAGCAGATCCTCACCATCCGATCCTTTGGTCCATATTTTCAAGGAGGAAAAAATAGAATCGTTTTCGTCAATCCAGCCATTTCCATCCTCATCATACGCTGCCAGATCCCGGAACCCGTCGCCACTTTGCGTACCAAATAATTCACTGCCATCATTAATATGACCGTCACCATTTTTGTCCAGTGCCGCAAATCCGCTTCCCGGCCGGGCAAAGGAAATCTCCTCCGCTTCCCCATCTGCGTCCAAATCAAAGAAGAATTTCTGATCGTCAATCGCCACTGCATCCGTATCCAGATTTATGATCAGCGGGTCTGTCAGCACATATTCCTCTGCGGTCAGACGATTAAAACTGCTGACAAAAGCTCTGGAAAAGGACACTTCGATTTGAAAATCAATCTGCCGACCATCCGTCGTATGTACCTGCCCCACCGATGCAAATGACGTACTTTCCCATTCCGTCGCAAATCCCGTCTCTGCCGTCACACGCTGCCAGAGCGTTCCACTTGTCGTGGTTCCCACCGCAGGACTACCGACCTGCTTGCCGGAGGAAACAGAAGAGGAAAACGAAAAAGCAGACGCACCAAACGTTTCACTTCTCAGATCACGCACTTGCCCCTGCCCAATATGTTTTTCATTTTGTGTACGAATTTTTCCGTAACGCAGAATCTCAAGCATTTTCCGAAGCATTTCGATCTTCCCATCATACTCGTCCGGAATCGTAAAGGGATCTTTCCCATCATTGATACGTTCCAGGTCTCTCTGCTGTTGCAGATACTGCTTCATGGTTTCGATCTGATTCTTTTCCTGCTGCTCCCTTTGCTCCTGCTCCTGTTTCTTTCTGTAAGCCTCCATATCCTTCACATAGGACCCACTCTGTGCTTCCTCAGACAACGCCAGAACGGCCCCGTAGATATCATCAGACGCACGGGATGTCATGACCGCGGTCTCCCGATAAGAATAAGATACCAGGCTATGGCTGGATGCCATTGCCACACTGCTGCTTTCAATCTTCATAGCGGACTCCTTTCCACATCGAACGGCAACTCCTTTTGCCGCATGCATGCCATGTGATATTTATGCCAATTCGGCAATTATCTATTATCTATAATATCGGTATGGCAGCCGGAATTGTTAATGCTTAAAAGCCAGAATGTGAAACATCATCCGACTGGGAATCTTTCTTTTCCTCCGGGAATAAAATGCAAATGGACAATCGATTGTCATTGTATGTGGCTGTGATAGCCCCCTGCATCTGTTCCACCAATGTCCGGGCAATACTAAGCCCCAGACCGGTGGATTTGTGAGCAGATTCCACCGTATAAAAACGATCGAACAACTTGCCCACCTGTACCTCATCCAATCCCTTGGCCGTATTCGCAAAAATAAGTTCGCCACGCTTTGTCAGCGTAATCTCCAAATCACCATCGCTATACTTGATGACATTTTGCAGCAAATTAGAACAGATGCGCACCAAAGCAGAGCGATCCAGCATACGTATCACTTTCTGCTCCGGCAGACATATCTGTGGCGTAATTCCCCGCTGTTTCAACGAAGTATAAAATGCTGCTACGCTTTCTTCCAGAACATCATTGAGCACAACCGGTTCACTCTGTCCCACGCATTCACTGGAAACAATCATGGAATATTGAAATAATTCCTCCGTCAGATGAATCATCAGTTCTGCGCGATTGCGGATAATGCCCAGATAACGTTCCACCGTCTCGGACTGTTCCTCCTGCTCCAGCAGATCCAGATAACCGCAGATGGCTGTCAACGGCGTCCGCAAGTCGTGGGAAATATTGGTCACCGCATTTTTTAATTCCAGATCTCCCTGATAAAAACGATGCCGTGCATCCCGCAACGTCCGCAATTGCCGGTTAATGTTATCTGCCAGGTGACACATCGCCCGGTCACGGCTGGAAATCACAATACCTGTATTAGTATCCGTTGTCAGTTTCTCATCAATTGCTGCTGTAATCTCCCTGGCAGACTTTTGCAGTAGATAAATTTTGATCAGCAATGCAACAATCACCGCCGCCATAATGCCTATGATAACCCATAACCAGTTTCCCATCCCACGGACTCCTTGCCTTTATTTGAGATTCTTTTTCCGGAAAATAACGATCCCCACTCCTGTAGCAACCAGAATCAGTGCACCGTCATACCATGCCATTCTTCCCAAATGCTCCGAATTGTTCATGCACACACGATACAACTGGGAAAATGGCAGAAATTGATCCAGAAATTCGAAGCATTGCCGTTTTGTTCCTGTCAGATATCTGGGGTTCTTTTCTCTCTCCACTTGTATGAGTTCCCCTGTTTGCTCATCTTCAAACGTATAGGGCTCATAATATTCCGGTGCAGCCAATCGCTGGCTGATCGTCAATCCCGCGAACATGGATATAATAACCACGAGAAGACATGCCACACTGCCGATGGCCTTGCTCTGCAAAGACATCATCAGCAGAAGAAGCACTGCCGTCAGTGCACAGAAGGCGGTAATGCTCACCCCACAAAGGGGAAGGATTTCCGACGCATTCATACTCATTTTACCCAGCAGCAGATCCCCCAGCACCCACACTGCCAGCCCGTTGACAAGCAGCATCAGACTATCCGCCACAATACAAACAATCAGTTCCGTCAGATAAATGTCCCGCCGGTTATGTCCCGCCGTCAGTTTATTACGAATAGTTCCATCAGAAAATTCCGTCCCTACGAAAAGTCCCACCAAAACGGGAGCGGCAAAAATCAGATACAAGGTACCCGCAAAAAATAATCCTTCCGCGGTGCGGTACTCCGGACTCAGTTGGGCATAGATTTCCGCATTCTGCCGAACATCAATCCACCGCATGACCACGCAGAAGATTCCCAGCCCTCCGGCGAATAACATGCACAAACGAAAAATCGTACTCTTCCATAATCTTGTAAATTCCGCAGTTAATAATCTATTCATGTGTACCACCTCCCACAAGACTAACATAATAACTTTCCAGACTCTCCTCCTGTTCCTGTAGGGAAGTAACCTCACAGTTCTCCGCCGACAGCGCAAGAATCAATTGGGAGATATTCACTTTTTCGTAGATATCAGCCACGGTATCTGAGAGAATCAGATAGTCCACCTGCATGGCGTCCAGTACACGGGCCAGCACTTTCGTATCGCTCACCTCAATTCGCGTCCGTTTTTTGCAAGCCGCCTCCAGTTCGGCAGCACTGATTTCTTTAACGATAGTTCCATGGTCAATAAATCCATAATGGGTAGCCAATTTTGATAACTCATCCAGAATATGACTGGAGATTAAGACTGTAATCTGATGTTCCCGGTTCAACTTCAGGATCAGTTCCCGCACCTCGATAATGCCCTGTGGGTCCAGACCATTCACCGGTTCGTCCAACACCAGAAAATCGGGATCTCCCACAAGGGCAATCGCAATCCCCAGCCGCTGGCGCATCCCCAGGGAGAAATTTCTGGCTTTCTTTTTACCTGTATGTTCCAATCCAACCAACTGTAAAATGTCCGTCAATCCATCAAAGGATGGAAGCCCCAGAATACGATATTGTTGTTTCAGATTATCCTCTGCTGTCATTTCCAGATAGATGGATGGGGTCTCTACCACCGCTCCCATTCTCCTGCGGGCTGTGGTAATCGCCCGATCCGTATGCCGTCTGCCATAGAGGGTATACGTACCGGATGTAGGTTCCTGTAACCCACAAATCAAGCGGATCAGCGTGGTTTTACCAGCGCCATTTTTGCCTACAAAACCATAGATTGCACCTTTCGGGATATGCATGGATAATCCGTTTAATGCCTTAAAATCCCGATAGTTCTTACACAATGCATCTGTCGTAAGAATATATTCCATATTATGAACCTCCTTTACGTGATGCCACTAGTCTACGGCACAACCGTAAAGAGACCGGTAAAGAAAACCGTAAAGATTTGGTAAAGATTTTTCATCGTAATTTAAATCCAATTCCCCAAACAGCTTCGATATAATCCTTGTCATTGACTTCACGCAATTTACGCCGCAAATTGCTGATATGCATTTTCAGGGAATTTTCCGTACAATCCGGCGTATCCTCACTGATACGATCCAGCAGTTGTGATTTTGTCATTACCTGCGTGGGATTCTGCATCAACAGTTTGAGAATCGCATATTCCGTACGCGTCAGTCGGATGGGTGTCTCCCTGATTGTAACTACATGGGTATCCGGCAGTAACGTCAGATCTTCATGGGTCAACACTTGCGATTGCCCATGGTCATCGTGTTCCCGCAGATGCGCCGTAATCCGGGCCAATAATTCCTTGGTATGGAAGGGCTTGGTCACGTAATCCACGGCTCCCCCCAGAAGCAACGCCACTTTATTGTCAATGTCCGTTTTGGCGCTTACCACAATGACCGGAATTCCCTTAATCTGCGGCAGCACCTCCTCCCCATTGAGCCCCGGAAGCATCAGATCCAAAAGAACCAGATCCGGTCTCTCATTGGCAAGAACCAATAAGGCCTCCGTCCCGGAATAGGCACGGGAAATCTCATAGCCCTCTTTCGTAAGCACTTCCTCCAGCATATCGCCAATGGGTATGTCGTCATCAATAATCAAAATCCTGCTCATGCTCGTAACATCCTTCCCTCATCCGATGATAAATTCTCCTTTAGACGTGCGATCCGTCGCTGCATGCCTATCATTTCCGTTTTCATTATAACATGGTTCTTCGCATCGACAGCACCTTACCATACAAATATTTCTATTTTGTTAAACGCACTATCACCAAAAAGAATCGTTCTGTTCCAATCTGGTCAAATTTTTCATGGGGTGCTACAATAAGGACATCGAAATCGAACACAAAGGAGCGTTGACTATGAGCAAAATCATTCCTGCCCGGCTGGCAGATCAACCAAAAGATTATGAACGCTTGGGGCTCAGCGAAACCATCCTGCCATGGGAAGACGGTCTGCGTACCCATGGCAAGTTTGGAGAATATGAATGGTGGTACTTTGATGCCAAGTTAGAGGACGGTTCCTCTCTCGTCATCACCTTTTACACTTCTCCCATGACGGCAATGACCAATGGATTTGATCCCAGTGCCGCCTTTACCCTGACTCGCGCTGACGGAAGCGTATTAAAAGATGAAGTCCGATTGGATATGGAACAGTGTTCCTTTGCCA
>CAMAKU010000036.1 GCA_945836255.1 uncultured Roseburia sp.
CAAGAAAAGGATTGATGGGCAACCATCAATCCTTTGTTTTTGGGGAGTGCTCTGGGTGTTACCCCAGAGCTGAGTTATGAAAAATATATTAGCACTATTGCTAGTACGTTTATATCATAACCAGAAATTGTGACAACTATGTGAAAAAAACATTAACTTTTTCAAAATAATCATTAACAAATTTTAAAAACTTAATCAGAAAAATTCATTGAAAATTGGCAACATTTGTATATAATTGAAATTAGAATGCAAAACTATCATTAGGTGGACTATGTCCACTTGACATAAAAGAAGACGGAAAGGAGAAACATTATGGTTTCAAGTGATATCGGAATTGATTTGGGCACAGCCAGTATCCTGGTCTATGTAAGAGGAAAGGGCGTTGTCCTGAAGGAGCCATCTGTGGTTGCATTTGACAGAGATTCCAATAAGATTAAAGCCATTGGTGAAGAGGCACGTCTGATGTTAGGTAGAACGCCGGGGAATATCGTGGCGGTTCGTCCCCTTCGTCAGGGTGTGATTTCTGATTATACAGTGACAGAGAAGATGATTAAGTATTTTATCCAGAAGGCAATGGGTAAGAAGAGTTATCGTAAGCCGCGGATCAGCGTATGTATCCCCAGTGGTGCTACGGAAGTAGAGAAGAGAGCAGTTGAAGATGCAACGTATGCTGCCGGTGCCAGAGAGGTGTCCATTATTGAGGAGCCTATTGCAGCAGCCATCGGTGCGGGAATTGATATTTCCAGACCATGCGGTAACATGATTGTAGATATCGGTGGTGGTACCGCAGACATTGCTGTTATTTCTCTGGGAGGTTCCGTTGTCAGCACTTCCATTAAGATTGCCGGCGACGATTTTGACGAGGCGATTGTGCGTTATATGCGTAAGAAGCATAATCTGCTGATTGGTGAGCGTACCGCAGAAGATATCAAGATTAAGATTGGCACCTGTTATCCGCTTCCAACACCGGAGACCATGGACGTTCGCGGACGTAATCTGGTAACCGGTCTTCCGAAGACGATTCAGGTATCTTCCGAAGAGACAGAGGAGGCATTGCGTGAGCCTACCTTACAGATTGTAGAAGCAATCCACTCTGTACTTGAGAAGACACCACCGGAATTGGCGGCAGATGTGGCAGATCGTGGTATCGTATTGACAGGTGGCGGCGCATTACTTCGTGGCTTGGAAGAACTGATCGAGGAACGTACCGGCATCAACACCATGACAGCCGAGGAGGCTACCACTTGTGTGGCCATCGGGACCGGTAAGTTTGTGGAATTCCTTTCCGGAGACCGCAGCGAGGACTAAAGAATACCGACGGAATGACCGATATATAGATTGAGTCGTACATCACACACGATTGAGGAGGGACTATGGTAAAAGGACTCTATACCGGGTATACGGGCATGGTCAATGAACAGAAGCGTCTGGACGTCATTGCCAACAATCTGGCGAATTCCGCCACCACGGGATATAAGCGGGAGGGCATGGTGAACCAGTCTTTTGATCACGAACTTGCGATTAAGATCAAGGATACGTCCAATTATGACATGCCGCAGCGCATCGGCGCCATTAGTTTGGGTGTCAAGGTTGGCGAGACGTATACCAACTGGGATCAGGGTGCGTTCCAGATGACGGATAACAGTTCGGATCTGGCACTTTCCGGCAATGGTTTTTTTGCGATTTCCTTTACATCGAAAGATGGTGAGACGTCGATTAAGTACACCAGGGATGGTGCATTTACAGTCGACAACGATGGCTATCTGCGGACATCAGACGGGGATTATGTGTTGAACCGTGTGGGTGCGCTGAATTCCAATGATGACATTGCAAGTTATGTCCGAATTGATCCGAATCAGGAGTATTCCATTGATGAGCAGGGGTACATTTACCAGAATAATCAGATTGTAGATCAGATCGGTGTAGTTGATTTTGCAGATTATAATTATATTTCCAAATACGGTGAGAATCTGTATGACCTGGTAGACGGGGGACAGATTATTGCCGCTGATGCTTCCATAGAGCAAGGATGCCTCGAAGCTTCGAATGTGAATGTTGTAGATGAGATGGTCAATATGATCGTTATTGCCAGAGCCTATGAGGCCGGGCAAAAGGTCATTCAGACAGAGGATTCTACACTGGACAAAGCAGTAAATAGTGTCGGCAGAGTATAGACGATAAGCAGTTGACGACTTGCGGCACGAATGCCGCACAGGCGGTATGCGGACACGTAGGAAGGAGATGCATCCATTATGATGAGAGCACTTTGGACCGGGGCTTCAGGAATGAAGGCCCAGCAGACAAATGTAGATACCATCGCCAACAATCTGGCGAATGTCAATACTGTGGGATACAAATCGCAATCCACACAGTTCAAGTCTTTGCTCTATCAGACGTTACGGACGGCCACTACCACCGCCAACGGAGAGGACAAGCCTACCAGTGCACAGGTGGGTCTTGGTGCAAGAGTGGCATCTACCAATACGGACTTTACCCAGGGAACTATGCAGGCAAATGCCAGCAGTACAGCGTTGTGTGTGACAGGTGATGGCTTTTTTGCTGTCCGTGGTGCGGACAATCAGA
The DNA here is from genome assembly GCA_945836255.1 of uncultured Roseburia sp. Classification (GTDB taxonomy): domain Bacteria; phylum Bacillota; class Clostridia; order Lachnospirales; family Lachnospiraceae; genus Pararoseburia. The sequence goes on from CAMAKU010000036.1 coordinate 2,584, forward strand.
CCTATTACACCAGAAGTGGTGATTTTACATGGGCGTTAGATACTGCCGGCAATCGCGTACTGGCGACTTCCAAGGGACAGGAAGTGTTGGACTATCAGGGGAATCCGATTATGCTACCGGATGGTGCGTCGGGAGATAGTGTATCTTTTGGTACAGACGGTGCGGTTGCTTATAAGGCGCCGGATGGCACGTATATTCTTACCGGCCAGAGCGTGGCACTCTATCAGTTCAGTAATCCAAAGGGATTGGAGAAGGCGGGAGACAGTCTGTTTGAGGCAACAGATGCTTCCGGCGGAGCTATCAGTGAAGCCACAGGCGTCGGTATTACGCGAAGCACCATTGCACAGGGATATCTGGAGGCATCCAATGTCAATGTGGCTGACGAGATGGTGAACCTGATCGTGGCCCAGAGAGCATATGAGATGAATTCCAAGGCGATTACTACATCAGATACGATGTTGGAGCAGGCGAATAACCTGAAACGATAGGAGGTAGCATATGAGTTTTTCAGTGGATGGGTTATCTTCCTACTATGATACCATGACGACAAATGCCACGAATTCTGCGCGTTCCGATCGCACCACCAGTGCCTTGTCGGGGCTGTCGGCCGATTCCAGTGAGGAAGAACTGGTGGAAGCAGTGGAATCCTTTGAATCGTATATGCTGGAGCAGGTTATCAAGCAGATGAAAGATACCTTTACTTCGGATGAAGAGGAAGACTCTACCATGAGCCAGTATACGGATATGTATATGGACGCCACGATTCAGGAATTGGCGGAAGCAATGGTGTCACAATATGGCGGCACTTTGACGGATAGTCTGGTGGAGCAGATGAAACGTAATTACGGGATTGAATAATGGAAGAGATACAGGGATATGTGGAGCATATTGTGTTCCGCAACGCTGATAACGGGTATACCGTTCTGAATTTAATATGTGATGAAGATGAGATTACATGTGTAGGAATCTTCCCTGTCGTTGCCGAAGGGGAGATTCTTTTGTTACATGGAGAATACACGTCGCATCCAACCTATGGAGAACAGTTTTCGGTAAAGTCTTATGAGACGAAGCCGCCGGAAGATGTGCTGTCCATAGAGCGCTATCTGGCTTCCGGCGCCATCAAGGGCATTGGTGTGGCACTGGCCTCCCGCATTGTGCGGCGGTTCAAACAGGATACCTTTCGCATTATGGAGGAGGAGCCGGAGCGGCTGGCGGAGATCAAGGGCATCAGTGAACGGATGGCCATGGAGATATCTGATCAGATGGTGGAGAAAAAGGACCTGCGGGATGCGATGATCTTTTTAAATCAATATGGAATCACATCGAATCTGGCAGTTAAGATCTATCAGACCTATGGGCAGGAGATTTACAGTGTAATCCGGGAGAATCCGTATCGAATGGCGGAAGAGGTGTCGGGAATCGGATTTAAGATTGCGGATGAGATTGCGGGCAGAGTGGGCATCCGTACGGACTCTGATTTTCGGATTCGCAGTGGGATTCTGTATTGCCTGAGCACCGCGTCCTCCATGGGTCATACCTATCTGCCCAAAGAGGAACTGTTGCAATATGCCAATCAATTGCTGGGCGTTGATATTGGGGATATCGAAAGCCATGTGATGAATCTGGCTATGGACGGCAAAGTGGTGCTCCGGGCGGAAGGCGTATATGCCAAGAGTTTTTTTCGCATGGAACAGTTATCTGCCGGTATGCTGCACGCATTAAATGTCGCCTTTGACGAGACACCGGCACATCTGGAGCAGGCGATTGCGCAGATCCAGAGGGAAGAAGATATGGCGTTGGAGGCGGGTCAGACAGAGGCAGTCAGACAGGCGGCGACCCACGGATTATTTATTCTCACGGGTGGCCCGGGAACAGGAAAGACCACCACCATTCGCGCGATGATCCGCTATTTTATCAGCGAAGGTTATGATATTTTACTGGCGGCACCTACCGGCCGGGCGGCCAAACGGATGAGTGAGGCTACAGGGTATGAGGCCAAGACGATTCATCGGCTATTGGAAGTCAATGGCGCGATGTCGGAGGCAGAAGATGCGGGCCGAACCGGCGGGATGTTTGAACGTAACGAGCATAATCCGTTGGAGGCGGACGTTATCATCATTGATGAGATGTCCATGGTGGACATTACTCTTTTGTACGCCCTGCTCAAGGCGACGGCCCATGGAACACGACTGATTCTGGTGGGGGATGTGAATCAGTTGCCAAGTGTGGGACCGGGAAATGTTCTCCGGGATATGATTTCGGCGGGATGTTTTCCTACCGTGACCCTGCAAAAGATTTTTCGTCAGGCGTCCCAGAGTGATATTGTGGTGAATGCTCACAAGATTAATGCCGGGGAACATGTAGCACTGGATAATAAAAGCCGGGATTTCTTCTTTTTGAAACGATATGATGCCGATGTGATTATCAGTGTGATGTTACAGTTGATCCGGGACAAGATGCCGAAATATGTAGATGCGGGCAGTTATGATATTCAGGTACTGACACCTACACGTAAGGGGCTTCTGGGGGTGGAACGACTCAATGTGATTTTGCAGCAGTATCTCAACCCGCCATCTCCGGATAAGAAGGAGCATCAGGTGGGGGAGCGTATCTTCCGCGAGGGCGATAAGGTAATGCAGATTCGCAACAATTACCAGTTGGAGTGGGAAATCCGCAGCCGTTACGGGCTGGCCATCGAAAAAGGGCTTGGTGTATTCAACGGCGATGTGGGTACGATTCAGCAGATCAATGATTATAGCCAGACGGTCACGGTGCTCTATGATGAGAACCGGATCGTGGAGTATGCGTTTAAGGGATTGGACGAACTGGAACTGGCCTATGCCATCACCATCCACAAATCCCAGGGAAGTGAGTATCCGGCGGTGGTTATGCCGCTTCTGCCCGGTCCACGTATGCTGATGAACCGCAATCTGCTCTACACAGCCGTCACACGGGCGCGAAAATGTATTACCATCGTGGGAGATGAAGCAACATTTTACCAGATGGTGGATAACACAACACAGCAGCGGCGGTATTCCGGTCTGGAGCAACGATTAAAAGAGGCCCCGCAGTAATCTGCGGAGCCTGTCTTTACTCTCTTATGGTCATTCGTTAGCGGCGTCTTCGTCAGCGCTGCTGATTCTTGTGGTCGTCGAGCCAATCTCATAGGTTTCAAAGAAACTGTTAATTTCAGAAAATGACTTAGGGAATGTCATGCCCAGCGCTTCGGCACGGGAAGCATTATACAGTTTGACATTCTCAGCAGATGCCGTACTGATTTTGATGTCACCCGGTGCGTCGTTGTTGACCAGAATGCGGTAGACCAGTTTGCCGGCTGCGTAGCCCATGGCATAAGGGTCGGAGTATAAGGAGACCAGCGTCTGCTGCCCCAGCGAGGCATCGCCGCCTACGGTGCGTGTCCCGGAAGCAGTGGCGATATCAGCAATGGTCTCAAGGTGATTCGTCAGTTCGCTTCCAGCGGGAATGAACAGGCTGCTGCATTCATTGCAGGCGTACTGCACAATCTCCTCCAGGGAGGCATCGGAAGCCAGTTCGCCAGGATTAGCAGCGGACAACTCCGGTGTCCACGTAGCGGAGACGGCGGCAACATGGGCACTGTTGGGTGAAAAGATACCGTTTAACAGATCGTTCTCGCCGAAACTTTCCACATTGTTATTGGGGCCTTCGGTAGCCGAGGCAGCGACGCGTTTGGTGGGCGCCACTGCTAAGAGGTCAGTCACCTCGTGATTTGCTGTGGTCTCCTGCGGGTCCAACGGAATGGCATATTCTTTCCACGGGATGCCGGCTTCGTCCAGATACTGCTCCAGCAGGGCATTCTGGTAAATGGCATCGGTGTCTTCCGGGTTATACAGGAGTCCTACAGAGGTCAACTCCGGTGTGGCTTCAATCAAAAGGGATAACTGTGCTTCGATATCCGGCTCAGCAGAAACTCCGGTTACGTTAATGCCGGTCTTCTTATTCCAATCTGTGTTGGAAGTCATCAGATGCAACGCGCTGGGATAATCCATAACGCCGGCTCCTACGATGGGAATCGTGTCGGTGGCCGTGGAGGCAGAAGAAAGGCTCTGCTCCCCATTGGCAAAAATCAACTGTGTATTTTGGTTGACATATCCGGTACAGATACTGTCGGTGCCGGTGGTCTCATCCGCAGTCGTTGAAATGACCTGAATGTGACTGTCACCAAACAGGTCCGTCAGTGCATCGTTAAAACCCAGGGCAATCGTGTTATAGTAGTCGTTATCGGCGTCCTGACACACGCTGATGGTGTATATGGTATCATCTTCTTCGGTCAAAGGATCATAACTGACCGATGTATCTTTTCCGCATCCGATCATGGAGAGCGTCGTCACTGCTGTCAGACCGATGCAGAGCAATCGTCTATATTTCATCATAATACATCCTCCATATATATTGCCTCGCGCAACTACATAAATTTTATAGACAAGGAGAAAGAAAGTCAATGACAATTCATAGAAAATTCACAACTATATTGCGAAAACTCGTCTATCCAAGCCGCTGTCCGGGATGCGATGCACTCCTTTATCCGGAGGAGCAAAGCATTGGATTCTGTCGCTCGTGTCATGCCACTGTCCGCTATATCGGAGATCAGGTGTGTGTCAAATGCGGGAAACCCTTGGAAGATAATACCAGAGAGCAATGCGGGGATTGCAGTCGTCGACACCATTATTTTGTGCAGAACCGGGCCGTTTATTTATATCAGGGAGCAATCAAAGGAGCGATGTATCGTTTCAAGTACAGTAACCGCAGGAATTATGCGTCCCTATTTGCTATGGATGCATGGAATCAGTTTGGTACATGGTTGAACAGCCTCCGGGTGGATGGCGTTGTGCCGGTGCCGATGTACGCAAAAAAGGAGCGGGTGCGCGGTTACAATCAGGCACAGGTTTTCGCAGCCCAAATAGCGGCGCTGATGGATGTGCCGCTGTATGACCGATTGGTCGTCCGCGTGCGTGCCACGGAACCGCAAAAGCAATTGGATGATAAAAAACGCAAAAAGAATTTGGAAAATGCTTTTAAAATCAGACAAAGTGGTGTAAAATTAAGAAAAATTCTGTTAATTGATGATATATATACGACAGGAAGTACGATGGATGAAGTAGCACGGTCGCTTCTGGCTGTGGGGGTGCAGCAGGTGTATTGCCTGAGTATCTGTATCGGCAAAGGATGTTGAGGAGAAGCTATGGAAGTACGCAATTGCAAGCAGTGTGGTAGGTTGTTTAATTATCTGGGCGGAACATGTATATGTCCGGCTTGTAAAGAGAAGTTGGAGGACAAGTTCGCACAGGTGAAGGAATACGTCAGGAATACGCCGGGGGCGACGATCCAGATGGTATCGGAAGAGAACGATGTGAGCATACCGCAGATCCGGCAGTGGGTGCGGGAGGAACGTCTGGAGTTTTCGGCAGATTCGCCTGTTGGCATCGAGTGTGAGATGTGCGGCGCATCCATCCGTACCGGACGTTTTTGCGAGGCATGTAAGAATCGTATGCACAATGACTTCAGCAAGGCCATCGCAAGACCTGAGGTGTCGAAGGAGCCGCCGACCAGATCCCAGAGAGATGCTGATCGGATGCGTTTCTTACAATAGGTTCGGTTCGCCGGACAGAAGCATCATAACAATACGCTGATGAACGACCACATATGCTTGTGTGGTCGTTTTTCTATGCGCTTCAAACCCATAACAGGTTGCGCGGAAATTTGATTATGGTATAATGTGTTTAATGGTAATTTATGATCTGTAACAATGATTGGGGAAGGCAGATGCTGAACGAAGAACGCGTCAAACACATGACCCGGATGGCCATGGTGGAAGAAAAAGAGAACCGCAAATTAAGACCTGTCTTATATTACAGCAAGAAGGATTATCTGTCCCTTTGTACAATTGGCGGGGTGTTTGCGGGTACGTTGGTTTACGGTATCTTATATGTGGGGGCTGTGGCGATTCTTTTTGGTACGTTCTTTGTCAACTTGAGTCTGGTAGGACTGATTCTGGGGATTTTGCTGGGGTTGGTATTGTATGTACTGTACCTTTATTATTACCTTCGCTCGGTACGCCGACGGGCGCGCAAGAGATACGACGAAGGGGCAGCACTGGTTCGGCAGTTGCGACGTGACTACCGCATCCTCAATGAGATGTATCAGAAGGAAGATTTATCAAAAACACCTGAGGGATGGGATTAGTATGACGTTTTTAATACAATTACGTACAAGGGTACGGCACTTTTTTGCCATGCGGGAAGAGTGGGTTACCCGGTTGATCCGTTTTGTTACGGCATTTGTCGTTCTGGCAGTCATGAACGATGTGTTTGGCTATCAAAAGATTTTGAATCATTGGTGGGTTTCGGCTATTATCGCGGGAATCAGTATGCTGTTGCCATTGACGGGATCGGTGTTTATTCTCATACTGGTGGGACTGATTCAGTTGATGACTCTGTCCACCGATGTTGCCATTGTGGCTTTGATTCTGATTGCCATCAGTTATGCCGTCTGTGCATATTTTAAATCCGATCACACGTATAATATTGTTGTGATTCCGGTATGCCGTCATTTGCACATACCGTTTGTGATTCCCATGGGCGCAGGATTGATGTGTAGTATCCACGAACTGCCCAATGTCATCTGTGGCGCGGTGCTTTCTTTTTATCTGAAGACGGTGGCAGAGAATGCATCTTCGTTTCTGGATCCCAATACCGAGTTTACGGTATCTGCTATGATTCAGGGACAGATTCTGAATAATGCGTTATTCTACATTTACCTGATTGCCATGGTGGCGATGTTTCTGGTGGTGTATACGATTCGTACCAAGGGCATCCGTCATGCCTGGCTGGTGGCAGTGGTTTCCGGCGTTGTGGTGGAATTTATCCTGATGCTTGCCGGCCATTTGTTCTACGGCAGCCGCAGCGATATTTTATGGCTGGTGATTGGTAATCTCATTACGCTGGCGGTGGGACTGGTGCTGGTATTCTTTGCCCGGGGGTTTGACTATTCCCGGACGGAGCGGGTACAGTTTGAAGATGATGAGTATTACTATTATGTGACAGCAGTTCCGAAGATGCATATTGCAGAACAGGTCAAAGAAGTCAAAAAGATTACTGAGGAGAGTAGGAAGGAGTGATAGGATTGGACAGAATAATCAATAGTCTGGATGGGTTCCTGGGAGACTACTTTGGAATCAGTATACCCGATGTCCAGATTACCGATGTGGTCGAAATCATTATCATAGCCTTTTTCTTTTATCAGGTTTTAAAATGGGTTCAGAATACCAGAACCTGGATTCTGTTTCGTGGTGTCCTTATTATCATAGGATTTTTCGTACTGGCAGCGTTACTCCAGATGAACACGATTCTATGGCTGGGCGAAAAGTTGCTCAATGTGGCGCTTTTTATGGTGATTGTCGTGTTCCAGCCGGAACTGCGTAAGGCGCTGGAGAACTTGGGGCGTAAGAATATTTTTTCATTTCTGACGTCTCTGGGGATGGGGCGCAGTATTAGCAAACGATTTGAAGACAAGACCATGAACGATATGATTATGGCATGTTATGAGATGGGAGCCGTCAAGACCGGTGCATTGATTGTTGTGGAAAATGAAATGCGTCTGGATGAGGTGGAGCGAACCGGCATTACGCTGGATGCAACACTGTCTCGGCAGTTGCTGATTAATATTTTTGAAAAGAACACGCCGTTACATGATGGCGCAGTCATTGTGCGGGGGGACCGCGTGGTGGCGGCGACCTGCTATCTGCCTCTTTCTGAGAATATGGAATTGAGCAAGGCACTGGGAACCAGACACCGTGCGGCAATTGGGATCAGCGAGATCTGTGATGCGCTCACCATTGTGGTCTCTGAGGAGACGGGGCGCGTGTCCATCGCGCAGAATGGTCAGTTGACGGAGGGCGTCACAGACGAACAACTAAAAGAACGACTGATGGAACTGCAGCATCCGGAGGAATCCAATGAGCAGGATGCCAAGTCTCGTTTGGGAAGGAGGGCGAAAGATGAAACTGACAATAACGCCTAAGATCAAACGATTCTTTTTGGATGATATCGGATTGAAGATTCTTGCAGTGGCTCTGTCCGTCCTGCTGTGGCTGATCGTCGTCAATGTGGACGATCCCACGCAGACGAAGACATTTACCACCACGGTGGATGTCATCAATGCAGAAGTATTGACGGATGCCGGCAGGTATTATGAGATTGTGGATGGCAATAATACCGTAAGTTTTCGTGTTACCGCCAAGCGTTCCGTTATGGAGCGACTGTCGGGAACGGATTTTACTGCCACGGCGGATATGAGATATCTGGAGGATGATTGTCGTGTTCCGGTGACGATCACCGTCAACAATGGCAATAATAATATTTCCGTATCGGCAAAGCGATTGTACCTACAGGTCAAGGTGGGCAACGAGATGGAAATCAGCCACAATATCGAAATCGAGACTGTGGGTGATGTGGCAGAGAATTGTGTGGTAGATTCCGTGACAGCGGACCCGTCGACGGTATCTGTCTCAGGACCGGAGGATGTGGTGAATGCCATCGCTCGTGTAGTGGTCTATGTGGATGTGAAAGATGCCAATGAAGATTTCACAACAAAATCCGCATTGCATTTTCTGAATGCAGATGGAAACGAATTGGATCAGAGCAGGATTCAGGCCACCTACGATTCGGTTCAGGTGTCCGTGAAGATCGTTAATACGAAGCGGGTGCCGGTGACGGTGAAGACTACCGGCAGTCTGGCGGATGGACTCTATCTGGAGAGTGTGAGTGTGGATCCGCAGACCGTACGGATTGCCGGGGATCGGGATGTGCTCAATGAGATTACAGAGATTGAGATTTCCGGGGCTGCGGTAGACCTGTCCAAGATTACGGCGACCATGACAACTACGGTCGATTTGAACACCTATCTGCCGGAGGGCGTTAAGGTGGCTGACAGCAATGATGCACAGGCTACGATTAAGATCAATCTCTCGGGTGAGGAGACGAAGAGTTTCCATGTGTCCACAGCGAACCTGACGATTCGTAATCTGGCAGATGGCAAGACCGTCTCCTTTGATAGTATGACAGTGGATGTGAAGATCAGTGGCAATGCCAATCAACTGGCATCCCTTTCAGCGGCAACAATCACAGGCTATATTGATGTGAGCGGTCTGGATACCGGAAGACATACGGTTCCCATCAATCTGGAACTGGAAGATGGTTTGAGTGCGGCCAGTGTGACCGCAGTGATTACGATAATGTAAGAAAATGAGGATTTGATATGAGTAGATTATTTGGTACCGATGGTGTGCGCGGCGTTGCCGGAGCGGAACTGACGATTGAACTTGCAACCAAGTTGGGGCAGGCGGGGGCTTACGTCCTGACAAAGGAGCAGGCACATAAGCCTACGATTATTGTGGGCTGTGACACCAGAATATCCGGTGGGATGCTGGCCAGTGCTCTGATGGCGGGTATTTGCTCCGTTGGCGCGAATGCAATTTATGCAGGCGTGATGCCCACACCGGCGATTGCCTACCTGACGAGAAAGCACAAAGTGGATGCTGGCGTTGTGATCTCAGCATCTCACAATCCCATGGAGTTCAATGGGATCAAGTTCTTCAACGGGTCCGGTTACAAGTTGTCCGATGCGTTGGAGGATGAGATTGAGGCATTGATTGCCAATGACATGAAGGATATCACTCTGCCTACCGGTTCTGCCATCGGCAAAATTGAGTATCGCTTTGATCTGGTGCGGGAATATATCGACTTTATGAAGCGTACGGTGCCGGTGGATCTGCACGGCATGAAGATTGTCATCGACTGTGCCGAGGGGGCGTCCTATAAGACTTCCGTAGAGACGTTACAGGAATTGGGAGCGGAACTGGTAGCGATTCATACAGAGCCGGACGGAACCAACATCAATGCCAATTGCGGCTCGACCCATATGCAGGAGTTGCAGGCGCGGGTAGTCTATGAGAAGGCGGCCGTAGGGTTGGCTTTTGATGGTGATGCGGATCGTATGCTGGCAGTGGACGAAAACGGCAAAATTGTGGATGGCGATGAGATTATGGCAATCTGTGCCAATTACATGAAAGACAAAAAGACGCTCAAGAAGGATACCGTTGTCGTTACGGTTATGACGAATCTGGGATTTACCTTGATGGGCGAGGAACAGAAGTTACATATCGAGAAGACGAAAGTCGGTGATCGCTATGTGTTGGAGAATATGCTGGAGAATGGCTATAATCTGGGCGGAGAGCAGTCCGGTCATGTCATTTTCCTGGATGATAATACCACAGGCGATGGTCTGCTGAGCGCACTTCATCTGCTGGAAGTAATGGTTTCTACGGGGCAGCCGCTATCCGAGTTGGCTTCGGTGATGGAAGTCCTGCCACAGGCACTGGTAAATGCTAAGGTGCCGAACCATAAAAAGGATAGTTTTATGGAGTATCCGGAGATTGCCAGTGCCGTAAAAGAACTGGAAGATAAATTTGCGGGGGAGGGACGTGTCTTAATTCGTCCGTCCGGAACAGAGCCTCTGGTCCGTGTCATGATTGAAGGCAAGGATCAGCGGCAGATAGAAGAAGAAGCCAAGAAATTAGCAGATCTGATCACGAACACGATGTTATAGGAGGGTAAAATGGTTAGTAAGAAGGTAAAGATTTCGAATCCCACAGGCCTTCATCTGAGACCGGCCGGGATCTTTTGCCAGGAGGCAATGAAATATGCATCCACCATCGTTTTCCATTATGGACTGAATGGCACGGCGAATGCCAAGAGCGTACTCAGCGTACTTGGTGCCTGCGTGAAATGCGGTGATGAGATCGAGATCACCTGTGAAGGCGAGGATGAGCAGAAAGCACTGGATGCCCTTACAGCGTTGATCGAGGATGGCTTTGGAGAATAAGAAAGAAGGGTATTTGATATGTTAAATTACAAACGTTATAAACGTAATCCGGTACTTCATTACCCGGAGCGTCAGTGGCCAAATAAAGAAATTGAAAAGGCACCAATCTGGTGCAGCGTGGATTTGCGCGATGGGAATCAGGCGTTGATCGAGCCCATGAATGTAGATGAGAAGATGGAGATGTTTGATCTTCTTCTGAAACTTGGTTTCAAGGAAATTGAGATTGGTTTTCCGGCTGCATCGCAGATCGAATATGATTTTTTACGCCAGTTGGTAGCAGAGCATAAGATTCCGGATGATGTGAAAGTACAAGTGCTGACACAGTGCAGAAAAGAATTGATCGACCGTACTTTTGAAGCCATCGAAGGAATCCAGAATGTGGTGGTTCATATCTACAATTCCACCTCCACGTTACAGCGTGATGTAGTATTCCACAAGGATCAGGACGAGATCATTGATATTGCCATTGCCGGCACCCGTATGGTCAAAGAGCATCTGGCCGGGTTTGACGGTAATGTACAGTTAGAGTATTCGCCGGAGAGTTTTACCGGCACAGAGATGGACTTTGCGCTTCGTATCTGTACGGCGGTGCAAAAGGAATGGAATCATGCTACCGATGCACCCATTATCTTTAATCTGCCTGCCACGGTGGAAATGAATACACCCAATGTCTATGCAGATCAGATTGAGTGGATGAGTACCCATTTTGAGGATCGGGACAATATCATCCTCAGCGTACATCCCCATAATGACAGAGGAACCGGTGTGGCCATCACAGAATTGGCGCTTCTCGCCGGTGCAGACCGTGTGGAAGGCACTCTTCTGGGCAATGGAGAGCGTACCGGTAATGTGGATATTCTGACGGTGGCTTACAATATGTTTTCTCAGGGAATCGATCCGCAGCTTGAGATCGAGGACGTGAAGGAAATCGTGGAAGTCTATGAGCGTTGCTGTAAGATGAGTGTTGATATGCGTCATCCCTATGCCGGCAAATTAGTCTTTACCGCCTTTTCCGGTTCTCATCAGGATGCCATCAACAAGGGCGTGCACGCCATGCAGGAGCGCAATGATCCTTATTGGGAAGTGCCGTATCTGCCCATCGATCCGTCCGACATCGGAAGAAAGTACGAACCGGTGGTTCGCATCAACAGCCAGTCCGGCAAGGGCGGCGTTGCATTTGTCATGGATACGGTCTATGGCTTCAAACTGCCGAAGAATATGCAAAGAGAGTTTGCTGACGTGATTCAGTATATCTCAGAGCAGGAGGGCGGCGAGGTTGAACCCCAGAAGATGATGGAGGCATTTAAGCGGGAATACTTTGAGAACAAGGCACCGTTTGAACTTGTCTTTGTAGATATTGATGATAATATGGCAGATGACGAGACACACGTATCGTTGGATTTCCGTTACAATGGTAAGGATATCCATTCCGAGGCGGACGGTAACGGACCGATCGATGCCGTCAAACTGGCTGTTCGTCAGTGCGTACCCCAGATAGATTTCAGTGTTCTGGATTACAGTGAGCATTCACTGGGAAAAGGCTCCGGGGCGAAGGCGGCTGCCTACATAGAGATGCGCGACAACCGCAATGGCAATGTTACCTACGGTGTCGGTGTCAGCTCAAATATCACACGTGCGTCAATCCGCGGTATGTTCTCCGCGATGAACCGCATTGCCAAAAAAGCAAGTGATTATGTATAGAGAGGAATCATAACATGAAGAAAATCTTAGTAACCGGCTGCAACGGACAGTTGGGGCGTGCTATTCAGAAGGAATATGCAGGGGAAGTGGAGTTTATTCTGACAGATGTGGCTGAGCAGGAGGGAATCATCTCTCTTGATATTACGGATATTGATGCTGTGATGGCGCTTGTGCGCCAGCAGAAGCCGGACGTGATTATCAATTGCGCCGCACTGACCAACGTGGACGGCTGTGAAAAAATGTGGGATACGGCGTACAAGATCAACGCCATCGGCCCGCGCAATCTGAGTATTGCGGCCACGGCTGTGGATGCCAAGTTGGTTCATGTATCTACGGATTATGTATTTGCCGGGACAGAAGCTGCACCTCGCACAGAGTTTGATACACCGGATCCCATCAGTGCTTACGGAAAGACCAAACTGGAAGGGGAGCGATTTGTAGAGCAGTTTGCCAAGAAATATTTTATTCTTCGTACCGCATGGTTGTACGGTGACGGCAAGAATTTCATCAAAACCATGGTGCGCCTGTCAAAGACGCACGACGAAGTCTCTGTGGTCTGCGATCAGTTTGGTTCCCCCACCTCTGCTGTGGAACTGGCAAAGATGATTCATTTTCTGGAGCCTACTGAGAATTACGGCACCTTCCATGCGACCTGTGAAGGTGAGACCAACTGGGCAGATTT